>JACZJU010000216.1 GCA_014860395.1 Burkholderiales bacterium
CGCTACAGCGAGCTCACCATGCCGCTGATCAAGGCGCGCGGCGGCACGGTGCTATGGGCCGGTGACGGCGAGGCCGTCGCTTTCGGCGATGCGCAAGCCGACCACTGGGACTATGTGGTGCTGGTGCGCTATCCCTCGCGCGCGGCGTTTCTCGACATGATGGGCTCGCCCGAGTACGCGGCGGCGAACGTCCACCGGGAGCAGGCGGTGGCAAAGCATGTCATCCTGGCGAGCACCGAGACTTACTCGAAAATGAAACCATCGTAACGGGCATGGCGACGAACTGAGCTTTCGCAACTCTGAGCCAAGAAATAGCTTATGCGTTTATTGCTAGTCGAAGACGATGCCATGATCGGTGAAAGCGTACGCACCGGCCTGCAGCAGGACGGATTCGCCGTCGACTGGGTGCAGGACGGGCGCGCTGCGGAACTCGCGCTCGAGTCCAACCCCTACGACACGCTGCTCCTCGACCTGGGCTTGCCGCGCAAAGCCGGGCTGGAGGTGCTGGCCGGGCTGCGCCGGCGCGGCAACACCATACCTGTGTTGATCCTGACCGCGCGCGACGCGGTTGCCGATCGCGTCAAGGGACTGGACGCCGGTGCCGACGACTACCTGGTGAAACCCTTCGACCTCGAAGAACTCGCGGCGCGGGTGCGCGCCCTGCTGCGGCGCAAATCCGGGCGCGCCGACCCGGTGGTGCAAGTGGGCAAGCTCGCGATCAATCCGGCGACGCACGAGGTGTCTCTGGACGGGAAACCGGTCTCGCTTTCGGCGCGCGAGTTCGCGTTGATCCATGCGCTCGCGGAGCGGCCGGGCGTGGTGTATTCGCGCGCGCAGCTCGAGGAAAAGCTCTACGGCTGGGGCCAGGAAGTGGAGAGCAACACGGTCGAAGTGTACGTCCATTCCCTGCGCCGGAAACTGGGTGCGGATTTCATCCAGAATGTGCGCGGCGTGGGCTACATGGTGCCGAAGCAGCCATGATATCGATCCGCCGCCAACTGCTCGTTTGGCTGCTATCCGGACTCGCGCTCGCGGTGGTCATTGCCAGCGCGCGCATCTACACCCAGACGCTGGCCGAAGCCAACGAGCTGTTCGACTATCATCTGCGGCAGATGGCGGCTTCGCTGCCGAACAGCTCTTTCGTTCCCTTGCCACCCTCGAGTACCGGCGGGCTGGAAACCGAAGACGGATTCGTGGTCCAGATCTGGGACCGCAATGGCCTGGAGCTGTATTTCTCCCGGCCGGCGTCGAAACTGCCGCAGCGCGCCGCACTCGGCTTTTCCACGGTAGAGACACAGCAAGGCAGCTGGCGCGTGTTCAGCGCGTTGGAACAAAACAACGTGGTGCAGGTAGCCCAGCCGATGAGCGTGCGCCGCGACCTGGCCGCGGGCATGGCGCTGCGCGCGCTGGTGCCGCTGCTCGCGCTGCTGCCGGTGCTCGGCTTCCTGATCTGGATCACCGTAGGCCGCGGCCTGAGGCCTCTGGACCGGATGGCGCAGGCGCTCGATCGGCGCACGCCGGACTCGCTCGATGCCCTGCCGCAGGAGGGACTGCCCAGCGAAATCCAGCCGCTGGTCCAGGCCCTGAACGACCTGCTGGCCCGGCTCGCGCGCGCGCTCGAATCGCAGAAAGCGTTCGTCGCCGATGCCGCGCACGAACTGCGCACGCCGCTCACCGCGGTGCAGCTGCAGATTCAGCTTGCCGAGCGCGCCAAAACCGACGAGGAGCGCGAGGCGGCTTTTGCCCAACTCAAGCGCGGGCAATCGCGCGCTGCGCACCTGGTGCAGCAGCTGCTCACGCTGGCGCGCCAGGAGCCCGGCGTCGCCCCGCCGCCGCATGCCGCTGTCGACCTGGCGGAACTCGCGCGGCTGGTCGTCTCCGAATACGCCCCCCTGGGAGCCAAAAGAAATGTCGACGTCGGCCTCAGCCACGAAGCGCCGGCAAGCATTTCGGGCGACCGCGAGGCGCTGCGCGTCATGTTGGGCAATCTGATCGATAACGCCATCCGCTACACTCCGGCGGGCGGAACCGTCGATGTCGCCCTGCGCGTGCAGGAGCGCAACGCGGTGATCGAGGTCTGCGACACCGGCCCGGGCATCCCGCCAGCGGACCGCGCGCGCGTATTCGACCGGTTCTATCGGCGCGAGGGCACGCATGTCGCGGGAAGCGGGCTGGGACTGGCAATCGTGAAAAACATTGCCGATCGCCACCATGCCTCCATCCTGTTCGAAGACCGGGTACCCGGCCCCGGCTTGCGCGTATTGGTCACATTCGCGCTCGGCCCGGACTCAGAATCCGTTGCAAAATGAATTTTGCAACGGTCCGCTTCAGGGGAGTATGAGGGGACATGTCCCCTCATTTTGAAACAGACTCTTAAGATATATCGCAGTGAAAGCGATCACCATCGAAGAATATGGAGGGCCGGAGGTTCTTCAGCGGCGCGACATTGCGCTGCCGCAGCCAGGGCCCGATGAGGTATTGGTCCGCGTGGCATATGCAGGCATCAACTTCATGGACGTGCATACCCGCCAGGGGAAATACAAGGCTTCCAAAACCTATCCGGTTCGACTCCCATGCACGCTAGGCATGGAGGGCGCGGGCGTAGTGGTCCGGGTGGGTGACCGGGTTTCCGATGTCGAAGTGGGAAGCCGCGTCGCCTGGTGCATATCCTGGGGAGCGTACGCCGAATATGCATGCGTGCCCGCGCGGCTGCTGGCACGGCTGCCGGAAAGAATCAGCCTCGACACAGCTGCCGCAGCGATGTTTCAAGGCTGCACAGCCCACTATCTGGTAAACGACGTTGCAAGACTTCGTTCCGGTGACACCTGCCTTATCCATGCGGCCTCTGGAAGCATCGGGCAAATCCTGATCCAGCTTTGCAGGCGCAAAGGCGTGAAAATTTTCGCCACGGCCGGTTCCGAAGCCAAGTGTGAGGTGGCTCGAAAACTGGGTGCTGACCATTCGATGCTCTACGACGAAGGCGGGTTCGCGCAAAGCGTTCGTCGATTGACTTCCGGCAATGGCGTCGACGTGGTATTCGACTCGGTCGGCCTCGCTACGCTCAGGGACAGCTTCCGCGCCACGCGATCGAGAGGTCTGGTCATTAACTACGGAAACGTTTCCGGGTCGTTGCATGACCTGGACCCGATCGAATTGGGAGAGGCAGGCTCGCTGTTTCTCACGCGCCCGCGCCTGGCCGATCACATGACCGATGCGCAAACCGTGCAAAGAAGAGCCGACGATATCTTCGCAGCCATCCTGGATCATCAGTTGATAGTGCCGATCGCGGGACGCTACACCCTGGAAGATGTTCACATGGCGCACGAAAAACTCGAGACGAGGCAACAAGTCGGCAAGTGTGTCGTGAAGGTTGACCAGAGTGTTGCATGACTTTTCAGCGTGCGGGCAGGCAGGAAGTCTGCCCGGCGAGGTGATATCGGCGAGACGTCAGGGGCCGCTTTGACGGGGTCGCGTCCTGGACCGGATGCTGGCTGAGCCTAGGCCCTTGCTTTCTAAGGCGTCCTGCCTATCCATTTCGCAAGTATCGACGCCAGGTCCTTCATGTTTATCGGCTTGGTGAGGAAGTCATCCATGCCGCAGGCTACGCACTGCTCCCGATCATCCTCAAAAGCTGCGGCAGTCAAGGCCACGATCGGCTGGTGCGCTTGCTGTGTCTCGACCTCCCACTGGCGGATACGTTTCGTTGCCTCCAGACCGTCCATCACCGGCATCTGTACGTCCATCAGCACCAGATCCGGCCGCATGCCCCGCATGATTGCCGCTACCGCGGCCGCGCCGTCCTCGACGCTTTCGACCTCGGCATTCAGCTTCCCGAGCATCGCTTCTATTACTGATCGATTGACCGGATTGTCCTCGACCACGAGTACGCGCCCGGAGAATCCGCTTGACGCGTCGGTCTTCTTCCCGGAATCGGCGGAACGCTCGGGCTGGCGAGGAAGCGCACCCGCGCCGTGGATATTGACCCGGATGCGAAACCAGAAGCGCGACCCTTTTCCCGGCTGGCTTTCGACACCCGCGTCTCCGCCCATTAGAGCGGCCAGGTTGCGCACGATGGACAGCCCCAATCCCGTTCCGCCGAAGTCTCGGGCGGTCGAACTGTCCGCCTGAGAGAACGGCTTGAACAGTACTGCGTGTTTTTCCGCGGGAATGCCGATGCCGCTGTCGGTGACGGAAAATTCCAGCAATGCATGGTCCGCCGCGCCCTCGACTTCGGTGACTTCAACGCGCACCGATCCACTGGGGGTAAACTTGATGGCATTGCTGATCAGATTGGAAAGCATCTGGCGCACGCGGATCGGATCAGCCATGTAGCCGCGATTCACCGGGACATCCACGGCTGAGTCGATCACCACGCCCTTGGCTAGCGCGAGTTCTCGAAAGATGGCGATGGTCTCGGCCACGGCCCGCCGCGGGTCGAAGGCGGCTGGCGTCAGCTCGACCTTGCCGGCTTCGACCTTGGCAAAATCGAGCATATCGTTCAGCAAGGTCAACAGGGTTTGGCCGGAGTTCAGGATAGTCGCGGCGTATTCCTGCTGCTCTTTGGCGCTGAGATTCGGCGTCAGGAGCAGCTGTGCCATCCCCAGAATCCCGTTCATCGGGGTGCGAATCTCGTGGCTCACATTGGCGATAAAGTTGCTCTTGGCGACATTGGCCACCTCGGCCGCTTCCTTGGCTACGGTAAGCTCTGCTGTTCGCTCTTCGATCATATGCTCGAGATGGTTGCGGTGACGATCCAGCTCGGCTTCGCGACTCTCCACCTTCTGAAGGTGTTGCCTGATTTCCACGTTCAAGCGGCGTTCTTCGGCAAAACGCTCCCGGAACACACGTATCAAGTACAGGGTCATGACCATGCTGATGGTCATGACGAACAGGTAGGCAAGCGCCATCATCGCCGGAGGTATGGGCCTGCGCGCAACGATAAGACCCGTGCTTTCGCCGATTGCCAGGGCGAACACGGAGATACAGCTTGCGGCAAACAGAAGGAGAAACGCGCGCGAACCCAGTAGCCATCCGGAGAAAATCAAAATGACCGGATAGGCAATCAGGATCGGTGTACGCAGCCCTTCCACGACGAAGCCTGCGCAGGTGGCGAGCACCCAACTGCCGATCGCAAGAAATCGCACTGTCTCGACTGCGCCCCAAATTCGAAGCACGACAAACGCTGCGATGTTCATCGCCAGGAGGCCGGATGCTACATAGATGGGGCTTTGAAACCCGACAGGCGAGACCAGCATCAATAACAAAGCCAATGCCGATCCGAACAGATTCACCCCGATGGCACCCTTGAGCAGGGGCACATGCTGGGCGCCGATCAGTTCCGGATAATCAGAAAAAAAGGTTGAGAACAGCTTCATGAATGGTCGCGCGCGGCTTGGGGGAGCACCGGAGACAGAGACGTCTCATATTACCTTAATGTTCCCGGCGGCATGACGGCCTGTCGCAGACCGGACCGGAAGGGCGTACAGTGGCGACTCCTATGGATGAATGCATAAAGCCGTGTTCTATAACCTTCCCCCGGTAACCCGCGGCCTGATTATCGTCAACGTCCTGATGTTCGCGGGCGAGATGCTGCTCGGCAACAGTCTGACGCTGCCGCTTGCGCTGTGGCCGCTTCAGACCGGCGCGTTCGCGGCAGGTTTTCCATCGTTTCAGCTCTGGCAGTTGATTACCTACGGTTTCCTGCACGGGGGAACCTGGCATCTGTTCGTCAATATGTTCGCCGTGTACATGTTCGGCGGCCAGTTGGAGCAGTTGTGGGGGCCGCGGCGGTATTTGAACCTGTACCTGCTCAGCATCATCGTCGCAGGCGTGGCGCAGCTCGTCGTGGCCAGCGCGACGTCGTCCGACCCGTATCCGACCATAGGCGCGTCCGGCGGCGTTTTCGGCCTGCTGCTCGCCTATGCGATGTACTTTCCGCACCGAACCATCGTGCTCCTGATTCCGCCGATCCCGATGCCGGCTTGGTTGTTCGTGACCTTGTATGGCGCGCTGGAACTCTATCTGGGCGTCACCGGGACGCAGGCCGGCGTGGCACATTTCGCCCATCTGGGCGGCATGGTCGGCGCCTGGCTGCTGATTCAGTACTGGCGCGGCCGGCCGCCTTTCCGCCGGCGCTAGCGCTCCCTTAAGTTTGTCTTAAGCCTGCACTCCCAAGATGGCGGCCATGACGGGGATGTTCCCCGGCAAGCCATAGAGGGAGTGCATCATGAGACCCAAAGTTCTAGTTCGAGGCGCCATCGCGGCCGCCGTCATATCGGCCGTGGGCGCAGGTGCATTCTCCGCAGGTCATTGGTTTCCACGGCAGGCCAGCGCCGCCTCCGCGCCGGTGGCCGCTACAATGGCTGCACCGGCAGGCGCCCTGCTTCCGGACTTTACCGGCATCGTCGAGCGTAATGGGCCCGCAGTAGTCAATATCAGCGTGACGCACGAGGTCAAGACCACGGCGAACATGCCGCATTTCGAAGGCATGGACCCGAACAACCCGTTCTTCCAATTCTTCCACCAATTCCCCGGCGCTGTGCCGCACGGTTCTGTGCCGGAGCGTGGCGAAGGTTCCGGGTTCATCGTAAGCCCGGACGGCGTCATTCTCACCAACGCCCATGTTGTCGACGACGCTACCGAAGTAACCGTCAAGCTCACCGACAAGCGCGAGTTCCGCGCCAAGGTTATCGGCAGCGACAAGCCCAGCGACGTCGCTGTGCTCAAGATCGACGCGACCGGCTTGCCGACGGTAAAGCTGGGGGACAGTGCGACTGAGAGAGTCGGCGAATGGGTACTGGCGATCGGCTCCCCCTTCGGCTTCGAAAATTCGGTGACCGCAGGAATCGTCAGCGCGAAATCGCGCTCGCTCCCCGACGGAACCTACATACCTTTCATTCAGACCGATGTCGCGGTGAATCCCGGCAATTCCGGCGGACCCTTGTTCAACATGAAGGGCGAGGTGATCGGCATCAATTCGCAGATCTTCACCCGCTCCGGCGGCTATCAGGGCC
>JACZJU010000217.1 GCA_014860395.1 Burkholderiales bacterium
TCGGCGCTGGTCGTCGGATTGACTTTTACCAGCGGAAAATAGGCCGAACCCGCACTCGGCTTCAACAGCAAGGTCTTGCCGCTGGGCGAGGTCACGACGACCTTGACTACGTCCGCAACATCGGCTGTATTGAAGACTTGCAGGTTATAGCCGCTGCTGTAATAGTCCGCCGCCGGCTGGTTGATGAAATTGCGCAGCTGGTGGTACGCATTCACGGCACCGTTGTATTTGTACTGGTTGCCGATCGCCCGCAGCTTGCCGTCGGTGTCCACCCGGACGGCCAGGCTCTTGTTTGACGAGTTGCCGGAACTGTCGGTGGAGCGATAGGCAATCGCGAGGTCGCCGTTGCCGCGGGTGAACTCGTAGCTGCCGCGATCGAATGTCGTCCCGGTACCCGAACCGAAAATGCTGGAGAAAGCGTCGGTCGAGCTTACCTTTGCGCCGTTACTCAGATAGCCCGCAGGGTCATTGCCAACGAAGATATCCTTGCAGGCCGGCGCGATGATATCGGCGGCGGCCGTTCCGCCGGAGGTCACGCGTTCGGACTGCGGCAGGGCGTAGCAAGCGGTCATGCGGCTGAGAAATCCGGCGATCAGCTCGGCATTGCCGCTGGGAACCAGATTCCCTGCGGTCACCGCCGGTAGTGCGGCAGGCGCCGTGGCGTTGGCGCCGCCGGTAAATGTGATCGCGGCGGGCTGCTCGCCCTCAGTTTGCTTTTGCTTTACCGCAACTTCGATGTTGACCGTCGTCGCGCTGTTGGGCGTGATGGTAATCGACAGCGAATCCAGCACCTTGTCCGCGCCGGTGCCTGCTGCAACGGCGGCCTGGATGTTGTCGGTGAGCGGGTTGGTGGTGGTGTCGCCGACCGCATCCATCAGCGGCTGGATCAGGGCGACGATTTCAGCGACCTTGGCCGTGACCTTCGCCAGGTTGACCAGCGTTGGGTCTGCCTGGATTTCGGCGGCCAGCTTCGCCGGGTCGCCCGAACTCGACAGGCGTGAAGCGATCAGGTTGGTCACCGGGGTGATGTTGGTAGTCGTGTCTTTTGCCTCGGCGACAACGCTGACCAGGCTGATGTCATCGCGGATAGCCTGGACCACAAAGGGCGGCGTGGCGGTGAGCGGCAGGGTCACGGTATAGCTGCCGTCGGCGGCGGTGACGACGGGATCTTCGCCGGCGGCAGGGTAGGTGGTGCCGTCGCTGCCGGTGATGGTGATAGTTGCGTTGTCCAGCGCTGCCCCGGTGGCAGCCGTGCCGGCAACTACGAAGGTAGTGGGCGCTGGTGTCTCCGGAGCAGAGGCGACGCCGCTACTGCTACTGCCGCCGCCGCAGGCGGCCAATACCCCCACCAGCAATACGCTGGCCGCAGTTTTCGAGACCAATGAAAAGTTCATTTGTTTCTCCCGTTTCTGTTGATTGAGCACTTTGAGCCGTGCTCTTGAGCCTGGGCCGGACAAGGATTTCATCCGAACCGTTATTGCAAATTGCCGTGGCCACCGCTTCGCGATTTGCCACGGCACAGACACTAACCAAACGAAATCGGGCGCGCATCCCCCGGACGGGTGAGATTCGAATAAATCGGCACAGGCATTGAAATTGACTGCGCGCGCGTTGTGGTTATTTGCCGCTGCCAAATTCATTTTGCAGCAGATGTTCCGCCGTTCTGCAGACCGGGCTCGCGATGCAGAGCCTGATCGCCGATACGAATTGGGGGCAGCGGTGATAAAATAAAAGCCGCCGCATAAAGCCCTGAACTGCGCGCAGCAACGCGCCGGAGCCGATGCGGTCGCCGCGGCGACGTTCGCCCCAGATTTTCCGAGCTGTTTCCCAATGCACCTGCACCTCGATCCCGTCGGCGGCATCGCCGGCGACATGTTCATCGCTGCGCTGCTCGACGCGTTTCCCGGGCTGGTCGCGGGGTTCGACGCCGCGCTGTCCAAGATCGGCCTGCCAGCCGGCGCGCGCTGCGCGCTCGTCGCGCATAATGACGGAATCTTGAGCGGGCGGCGCTTCGAACTCGGTTTGCCAGACGACTCCGCCGTGGTTCACCAGCATGACCATGTGGGGCTGGCCGCGATCCGCGCCGCGATTGCGGACATGGGTCTGGACGCCGCGGTCGCCGCGCGCGCCGGCGCCATATTCGACATTCTTGCCCAGGCTGAAGCCGAGGTGCACGGCGTCGGCGTGGACGAAGTGGAGTTTCACGAGGTCGGCGCACTGGACTCGATCGCCGATATCGTCGGCGCGGCCTGGATCATCGAGGCGCTGGCACCTGCGACCTGGTCGGTCGGCGCGCTGCCGCTGGGATCGGGTCGTGTGCAAAGCGCGCACGGTGCGCTGCCCGTGCCGGCGCCCGCGGTGGTTAAATTGCTGACAGCCTTTGCGTTCTTCGACGACGGCTTGACCGGGGAGCGCGTCACGCCCACCGGTGCAGCGATCCTGCGCCACCTCGATTGCGCATCGGGCGTTGCGGCGCGCCCGGGGCGGCTTGCTGCATCGGGCATGGGCTTCGGCGCGCGAAAACTCCAGGGCGTCGCCAATGTGCTGCGCGTGCTTGCGTTCGAGCTGACGGATGCGCCGGCCGCGGACGAAGTCGCGCTGCTGGCTTTCGAAGTCGACGATCAGACCGCCGAGGACCTGGCGCTGGGCTTGGAGCGGCTGCGCGACTGCGACGGCGTACTCGACGTGGTGCAGAGCCCGGTATTCGGGAAGAAGGGCCGCATGGCCGCACAGGTGCAGGTGCTGGCGCAGCCACAGCAACTCGCCGCGGTCATCGACGCCTGCTTCGCCGAGACCACGACGCTGGGCGTGCGCCATCAGCGCGTCGCGCGCAGTGTGCTCGAGCGCAAAGAAACCACGATAGCCGACGCGGACGGCCGCTCCGTGCGTGTCAAGCTCGCGCGACGCCCGGATGGCGGGCTCAGCGCCAAGGCCGAAAGCGACGACCTGCGTGCCCGCGGCGGCCACAGCGCGCGGGAGAAGCTGCGCCGCGCGAGCGAGGCGGCGGCGATCGATGAGGACGCCAAGCATGAAAAATGACGCGACACGCGCCAAGCTGAGCGAACTCGAAGCGCTGCTGCGTTCCATGGGCGCAAGCAGCGAGATCGGCGTCGCGCTCTCCGGCGGCGTCGACAGCCTCACGCTGGCGGCGGTCGCGCATGCAGTGCTGGGGAGCAGGGCAGCCATGTTTCACGCGCGCTCGCCGGCCGTGCCCTTCGATGCGACAGCGCGCGTAGAGGCGATGGCTGCAGCGCGCGGCTGGCGCCTGGAAGTGTTCGATGCGGGCGAGTTCGGGCGCGCCGAATATGTCGCCAATCCGGTCGACCGCTGTTTCTACTGCAAGACCAGCCTCTATGGCGCCATGCGCGCGCGCACCGGCGCGCAGCTGCTGTCGGGCACGAATCTGGACGACCTGGGCGAATATCGGCCCGGCCTGCAGGCGGCGGGCGAACATGCCGTGCGCCACCCGTACGTGGAGGTCGGCGCAGACAAGGAGATGGTGCGCGCCATGGCGCGCCTGCTGGGCCTGGGTAGCGTGGCCGAACTGGCGGCAGCGCCCTGCCTCGCCAGCCGCATCGAGACCGGAATAGGCATCGATGCCGCGATGCTCTCGTTGGTGCACGCGAGCGAACGTCTGATTGGCGCAGCGGTGGCGGCGCGCACGGTGCGTTGCCGCGTGCGTGCGACGGGCGTGGTGCTCGAAATCGATGCGGCGGCCCTGGAGGCGATCGAACCACAGCGGCGCGCCGAGCTCGCTGACGAGGTCGGCGGCATTTTTGCCGGCGCGGGATATCCGCGGCCGGTGAGTTTTGCCCCCTATCGAAACGGCAGCGCGTTTCTGATCCGCCGCGTTGAGCGTGCCCCATGAACGTCCCTGAGGTGCGTCCCGATATAGAGCGCGGCGAGCGCGTCGGCCTGGACGAGGCAATATTCTGCGCCGGCAAGAGCGTAGGCCAGATCGAGCTCATACTGGATGAAGCGCGCTCGCGCGGCGCGCGGCTGCTGCTCACGCGCCTGGCCGCCGAACAGCTGAGCGCGCTTTCCGCCGAGGCCCGCGCGGCGCTGACTTACGATGTGCTGTCGCGCACCGCTTTCTTCGGCGCGGCGCACGAGCGCGCGGGCAGAGGTGAGGCGCGCGTCGCCGTGCTCTCCGCCGGCACTTCGGACCTGGCCGCGGCGCGCGAAGCGCAGCGCACGCTCGCCTGGTACGGCGAGGCGGCCGCCGAATTTCACGACGTCGGCGTCGCCGGGCTGTGGCGCCTGACCGGGCAGCTGGAAGAAATCCGGCGCTACCCGGTGCTCATCGTCGCCGCCGGCATGGACGCGGCCTTGTTGAGCGTGGTCGGCGGGCTGGTGCGCGGCTGCGTCATCGGCTTGCCGACCTCGGTGGGCTACGGCGTCGCCAGCGGCGGGCGCGCCGCGCTCGACGCGATGCTCGCAAGCTGCGCACCGGGCCTGGCGGTGGTCAACATCGACAACGGCTACGGCGCCGCCTGCATTGCGCTGCGCATGCTGCGCGCGTTCGGGCAGCCGGCTTGAGTTGTCGCTACTTACAAGAATTGTCATTCCGAGGCCTCGGGCCGAGGAATCTGCTTTTTATTTGAAGCGAGAAAAACAGATTTTTTGCGTCGCTCGGAATGACTGAATAGGCGCTATTGGAGACACCGCAATGCACATCGACCTCAGATACGGCAAAGGCACATTTCGCCTGGACCTCGATCCCGACTGGGACGTGACCGTGATCAGGAAGCCCGAGATGCCGCTGCTCCCCGACGCGGCAGGCGCGGTGCGCGCGGCGCTTGCCGCACCGGTGGGCGCGAAGCCGCTCGCGCAATTGGCGCGCGGCGCGAAAAGCGCCTGCATCCTCGTATGCGACATCACCCGCCCGGTGCCCAACGGCCTGTTCCTGCCGATCATGGTGCGCGAGCTGATGGATGCGGGCATACCCGCTGCCGGCATCACCGTCCTGGTTGCGACCGGCCTGCATCGGCCCAACGAAGGCGATGAGCTGGCCGAACTCGTCGGCGACCCCTGGGTGATGCAGACGGTGCGCGTGGAAAACCACTACGCGCGCAACGATGCCGATCACGTCGACCTGGGCGCTACCAATCGCGGCACGCCGGTGAAGCTCGACCGGCGCTTCGTCGAAGCCGATGTGCGCATCGCCACCGGTCTGGTCGAACCGCATTTCATGGCGGGCTACTCCGGCGGGCGCAAGGTGATCGCCCCCGGCGTCGCGCACAAGGACACCATCACCACTTTCCATAGCGCGCGTTTCATGGGCCATCCGCTCGCCGCCAATTGCGTGCTCGAAGGCAATCCACTGCACGAGGAGCAGCTCGAAATCATGCGCATGTTGGGCGGCGCGCTCGCGCTCAACACCGTCATCGACGAGCACCGCAAGCTCTCGTTCGTGAATTTCGGCGAGGTGGTGCAAAGCCATCTACTCGCGGTGGATTTCATCCGCCGCTACGCCGTGGTGCCGATTGAGCGCAAGTTTGGCACCGTGGTCACCAGCGCCGCAGGCTATCCGCTGGACAAGACCTATTACCAGACGGTCAAGGGCATGGTCGCGCCGATCGATATCCTCGCCCCTGGCGGCGACTTGCTAATCGTGTCCGAATGCGCCGAAGGCATGGGTTCGCCCGAGTACGTCGAGGCGCAGCGGCGGTTGCTCGGGCTGGGGCCCGACGGATTCATGGCCGACATCAGCGCCAAGCGCTTTGCCGACATCGACGAGTGGCAGACGCAGATGCAGTTGAAGCCGATGCGGGCGGGGGCGGTGCATCTTTACAGCGAGCGGCTAGCGGCCGAAGCCTGGGGGCTCACAGGAGTAAACAAGATGACGTCGGTGCCCGCGGCGATACGCGAGAGCGTGCGCCGCAACGGCGATGCACACATCGCGGTGATTCCGGAGGGGCCGTACGTGGTTCCGGAGTTCCGCCCGGCAGCGTAGCGTTTGGAACTGGGCCAGTGGGAAGCGACAGAAGACGTGCGAACCACTGGGTGCTACACATCACCCCAGTGTGAACTGCCGCGGATGCCCGCTCTTCGGCCTGAACGGCCATTGAAGGTATGCGGCTTCGACGGCAGCTCAACTATGCATTGCTGCCGCTCGACGCGGCCAGACAAAAAAGCGGGGGCGAGGAATTCGAGCGGCGGCTTATCGAAAATCGCTACTCACACTATCGACCCAAAGCGGAAGTAGCGGTTGCCGAAAAGCAGACGCTCAACGTTTGAGTTCAAAGGCGCACAGTTGGCGGTCGGAGTGTCTTTTGAAAAGAGAGGTTAGCGACCAACAGGACAGCAAAGTGTTTCGGCTATCCCAATATTTGTGGAGCCAAACCTGGAGGGAGGGTTATTGCCAGCCGGTGTGTCGCTCTCACTTGTGCCAGGTCACTTCAGTGAACGCTGAATCTGACCACCCACTAACATCATTCCTTGCGCAGATTTCACCGCATTCGACTGCGCGATACTCAACGTCACGCATCAGCAATAAACTCCTCTGACCTTTGGTGCTCTGAGGCTCTGACCAGGACATTTGTTTTTGCTCAATCGAGCCGCGCCACGAAATACTCGAGATCTACGCTTTCACCAAGGTCTGGCTCTTATTTCGCAACAATTGGACCGTTTTGTGGACACGAAATTGACTCAAGGGCGCCAACCCGGGTAAAGGTTGTGATCGAGTTGTCAGCCTCTACAAGCGAAAAAGAGTTTCCATCGGTTGATTTGATGACGTTCACGTCAGGCGGCCATACCCTTCCTTCGTCGTATAGCCATACCATTTTGCCCCGATAGACGCCCCATTCCCCCGAATAGAAGTCGCCGCCATTGCGTCGATCCAGTGGTGCCACCGTGAATTTGCTATCTTCGTGCAGCGAATATTGGTAGATCCCTTGTAGTCTAGGAGAGTTCCACACCCCAACATATTTACACGGGGCGTTAGGCAAGGACTTCAGAGTCTTGTGAGTGGATCTTCTCAGTAGATTCTCCAAAAAACTATTTTGCGCTTGCAAGCATTCGTCTATGGACTGCGCCGTCTTGATAGCGCCGTCACCCGCCTTGAAAACGCCAGGCCGTTGCAGGCATTCCTCTGAAAAGGTGGCCATCCGCACAAGACCGAACCAAGCCAGCACGCCAAGAAAAACGACCGAGCCGATGCCGTAGCCTATGATTCTGGCTATCCAGGTAACTGGTTTTGGGAGATCGTGGTTAAGTTTCACAATATTACCTCGGCTTGATCCATTCGCCATTTGGTGCGACATCAAATTTCTGGCCCCACCACATCCCACTTTTACAGGGTCCAAGATAGCTGAAATCCAGCTTGCTTTCGTCGGTCCAGTGATTGTTCGGGTTTTGGTTATCCGCAGACTTGATATGCGACATTACATGGATGAAGTGTCGGTAATCGCCCGAAACAGTTGTGATAGACGTGACTTCCTCATCTTGCGGTACGTCCTTTTGGTGATTTTCCTCTATAACACATGTTCCGCCGCCGTCAACCACTTGCGCGCGACAGGATGGGTGGGTGATGAAATACTTCGCTGGGGACTCAAGCAAGCAAGCGACAGTCTTCTTTGGAATCCCTTCGCGTATCAGCCTGGGACTATCGGAGATTCGCGGGTTCTTGCGTTCGACGGTCTCCCACAATCCACTGACCTTTACCGTGCCGGTAGGCCTCCCGCCAGGCAAACTCCCAGCGGCGCGCTCTGAACTATCGCAAGGCGCGTCCTTGTAGGATGCTACACCTCTTGAATCTTTGCATTTGTAGATCTCTGCATAAGCAATCGAACCAAAGCAAAAGCAGGCAAGGATTGAAACAACCAACCGAGTGAGGTGTTCCATACTTTTCCTTTACTGTCGCCTAGGGGCGTGCATTGTCACCGCTGTTTAACCAAACGGCTGCCGTCCTCTACAACGAATACATCGCCCTCTTTCATATTGGAGCTGCAAGATCCCAGGTACGCGATATCGATTTCCGCGTCGTCATAAACCGGCTTCCCATTTGGGTCTTTGCCTTGCATCATGCGGCTGCGGATATGCATCTCACTGCGGTAGTCGCCCGTGATCGAGTTGAATGTCTCCTGTCTTCCGTTCATCCCTGGAACGCTCTCATTTGCCTCGCAACGTCCGAAATGCGCTTTTATTTGACGGGCGCATGAAAAGGCATATTTCGTAAGCATCGCGTCGATTGGGGAGTTTGAAGTACATTTCTGTGTGTGCAGAGGCACCCCAAAGAAGTACTTGTGGTCACCAGCCTTTTCCAGTTCCTTGCTCGGAGCCCTCTGCCAGTTCGCGTTCTCTTTCGGATGCGAGGCTCTAAGACGTAGGACAGTTTTTGTCTCCCACAGGCCTGGTTCGTTTGCTTTCGGTATAATTATTTTGCGTGCCTCCCCAGAACCAAGGGTGCGATTGGTAGATTGCCGCTGTTCAGTTTGGTCACAAGGAGAGTCTTTGTAACTAACGGCGCCCGATGGCCCCTTACATTTGTACATCTGAGCATCAGCAGTTGTGGGTAGGACGCCGGCCACAATTGCGGTGACAAATATCGCCGCGAACCGCCTGATAAGTCGCGCCATCATTGCTTCCTCCATCCAATCTGAAATTCATGTGTGGACTTCCCACGGAAGCCGAGATCCCGCGCTTTTTGTTGCCCACCTTTTGCCCACTCTTAAACGCCAGCCCCATTCAGCATTTCCGACGCATGACACCTGAGTTGCATTCCGGTAGGATGTCTGGGACCGAAAACGAAACACATGGGGCACTCGCCATATGAAGATTCTAATGTTTGTGCTGGCGCTGGTGTCAACTATAACTCATGCAGATTTGAACAAATGCGCAAAGGACGGCCGTTTCTCGTATCAGGAGCTTCCTTGCGACAGGTCAAGCAGCGTCGCGGAAATTAGGACGGACACCGCTGGCGAATCGATGATTGGCTGCTATGGGTTCAAATATCGGGAATCCTCTGGCGAGAAAGATGTGATCGCGGAAATAAAGAACGCCAGCGGAGGCGGCTTGGAGATGTCCGGTTTCATTGGAGACAAGACGCGCGGTGTCCGGATGAAACGCGCTACCTACGAGGAGGTGCAGACCGTCGCCAGAAACTTCCGCCTCGATCTTCGGCAAGGTGTAAGCATGAAATGGGTAAAGGATCCCACCACAAATCAGCCTCCGCTGGGCTTCTACAAAGGGAAAGACGATAAGGGAAACGATGTCATTCTGGTGTATTTCGCACTTATTAACGCCAAGGCAAAGAGAATTCCGTGTCCATAGGACAGGACTGCAGGCTCGGCCGATTGTGACAGCGACGAGCCCATTGTTTTCGCGGCTGACAATGTGGTGAGTATGAATAGGTTTGTTATGGCGATTGCGGCACTGCTGTTCAGCGCGCCGATCGTGGCTGGAACGGCATTCCCATCCGAAAGCGATGTCGAAAAATGGGTCTATCATTATTACCAGCATCCGAATATAGATCTCGTGCCGGATGTCGTTCGTCATTTCTCGCAGCGGCCTGAGCAACCCTACGAGGACCACCTTTTTGTTGCTGGATTCCTGGCCGGCATTTTTCGCACTAACCCGGGCAAGGTCTCGTGGCTTTTACAGGAATTGGACGACCTGCCAGACAAGAACTTCGACTCCATTATCTGGGGGCTCTGGATGGCAAATCTGCCGGAGTCTCAGGTGTTGGTTTCCGCGCTTGTCAAAAGCAGGCCTGCATCGGGCATTAACTTGCGCAATCTGCCCAAGCAACCGAAGACGATCAGGGAATTCATATTTACCGGTGCAACCTGTGGACTGCATGCGGCAACCGGAGAGCGTGACGTAGGACCAACGTGTTGGCGGGACAGGTTGGAACTTGGCAATATGTCGGAGTTTGGGTACGTTCGCGAGCACCATATCTTCGCGATCCGCGACAGCGCATATGTAAATGCGTTGTTGAGCGCACCGGCGAGCAAAACGAGTCGATATCCGTTGATTTATTCCGCCATGCGTCTGCTGAACCTGGATGTCGAAGCCAGGCAACTCGGGCTTTACATGGAACGAATTAAGTTCCAGAAGTTGCTCGGATTGGCCCGAACTCCGGTAAAGACGGTTGCCGACGCCATTGCCTTGGTCCAACGCGACCCGAATATGTTGGACGAGTTGGAAGAAAAAGCTTTTCAAAAAGCCATTGTCGTCCGGTTCGCGTCAGACAATGAAACATCCAAGCACATTCTCGACCAGCTCGCACAATGGAAGGATGAGGAACGGTACAAGTACCGAGGGGACTCGATTTGGGACTATAAAAACGGTCGTTCATTGAGCGTGCTTCTTTTCGTGCGCAATACAGGTGACGCAGGCATTGGGCGATATACTGCAGTCAAATTTCTCCTCAAACAGCGTGATGAGAAGAAGGCGCTGTCCCTCGATTGCAGATTTACGGATGGGGACGTGGGGCCTGGCATGTCCGTCGTGGTGGAGTGCGAGGACCCTGGCAACAATCATGAAAACGGTAGGCGTTCTACCGTTGAAGAGCTAAGAGCCGGAATCAAATACATGAAAGGCGAAAAACTTCCTCTGGCGCTGCAGGTTGTTTCCAGAAGAAGAGACTATTTCCCGGGTTTGGATGGCGGTCCGGGGATTGGCCGGAGTTACGCAGAAGCTTTGGTCGAAATCAAGACGGCCAACTGTGTACAAAGGGGTTCATGCAGTAAGGCACTTGCAAAGGCCGTTATTCAGGGAAAGTGACAATTCCGTTTTTGTAATGACGCAGTTTAGGGAGGGGAGGCTATGCGCTGGGTGTTCAGACTGGCTGTCGTGGGCGCGGTCGTGTTCGGTATGGCTCGCTGGCTCACCAGACCCGCGATCGACATCGACACCTTTGTCGAGACGCAAGAAGGATTTGAGGAGATCTTCAATAAGGGCGGCGGCATGACGTCCTCTCAAGTGAACATGAGCGCGTCGGAGTCAGTGATCCGTTGGCCGGCATGGAAGTCGAATTGGGTGTCCGCGGCCCCGCTCGAACTGCGCATCAAGAAGAACCAGTGGGCGCACGATTTGCCACTGGGCAACAATGACTGGATTGGTCCCCTCGCAGTGGCGCTTCGCCTCGATTGGCCCGAGAGCGACGAGGAGCGCGCAAAGAAGCGCAAAGGTGAGGTTCTACCCGTCGTGGTCTACTTTCGCAACACTGGCTTGGCCCGTAACGACCTGCTCTACAGCGAGGGATACCGCGCAGAACGCGCGATTAGGTTTGCGACCCCGATGGACGCTCCGCGCGAGGAGTCGGCGGTCATCTATTGCGAAGGATACGGCGGCACCGATTGCACCATCCACTTCGAATACCTGGGACGGCCAGTGGAGCTGCGATTTCCGCGCCGACGCTTCGACGATTGGGAGGACGCGTACCAGCGCGCGCGGCGCTTACTCGCCTCCGTCGGTACGCCGATCCGGAAGAAGTGAAGGCCGCTTTGTCTAGGAATGTGAAAGGGGCCGCCCATTTGCCGGCCCTAGTCAATTGGCGAAACATCAGCCTGGCATCGCAGCTATTCGCGATGCCAATTTGTGAAACCACAAACAACAACTTTAATCCTGTCACCTGCCGCAACCGCGCCCTGCTTTTCTTTCATTGGCTGCGAACGAATCGCGCCAGCCGCCCATCATGATCAAGCAGCGCGCATGCGATTCTTGCGCCCACCCTGGTAGCCTCGAGCAGCCCCAGAAAAACCTCGGTCCCGTCCCGCGTCCAATTTACTTGGACAGACTCGTGGCCGCCGCGCATGGCGGCGCCAGCTCCGATGTGGCTCGCGGTCCGCATATTAAAGGGACCAAACTCGGCCAGAATACGCCCAAGCCTTTTTTCCTCAACTGGGGCGATCGAGATAGGCACCACTTAGTTTGTCATGCCGTCACCGCACATTAAGCGACCGCTATTGAGAAAATTCTCGACGGTCCGGTTATGGCCGGGAGCACGTATTCCTCGTCCTACCCAGTAAGCCGGCGTTGGCAATTTTGCGCTCCAGCCAATGACTGCAATGGAGCGCGGCCATCGTACCGTCACTGTCGGCCAAGAGCCGCCGGTCGAAGATTTGCCCGATAGCTGTCACTCGAATCGTCCGTCCGTACTATCATTACATATGCAGACAGATGTCTTGGACACCCTCCTAATGAATCAGATAGTTGCAGCGGAACGATATGCGCTGCGCTTTTCAATAGTACGGACCCCATGGGTCCGTTGAATAACTGTTGGGCTTCATAAATGAGCACTGAGGAAGAGGGAATTCGGAATTACCTCCAATCGCGTTTTGAATCGACGCTGGAAGAGCGTGTCCAGCGTGCACTTGAGGTACGTCCGCAGCAAATAGTTCCCCACCATCACTTTACGTGGGCCTCGACGGAATGCGTTTATCTTTATCGGGATGGCTACTTCATGGCCACGGCGATGGCCACCCAGGCGCTCAATGAGGGTCTTCTAAGATTCATCGCCGACCGAAATGGCATTCCAGCAAATCAGGATCTCCACGTTCTGATTGACACGCTCATTGCGAAGGATGTGATTTCATTGGGTTGCGCTGATGCCATGCGTCGCATTTTGAAGAGCTTCCGCAATGATTTCCACCACCTCAATCCATCCATCTCGAACGTACCCGTTCAAGATATTGCACGGCGCAATATTGAGGACGTCACCTTAGTCGAGAAGGAGATCTTCGAACACTCCTATGAAAATGGGAAACTTTTTCCGAAGCAACGGAAGTATTGGGACATTCGCCCGGACGGAACCATGCTGGTAAATCTTCGCTTTGGATGAAATGTTCCCCAACCATTCATCGCACCCGACCGCCTCCGGCGGTGGGTGAATTCCGACGTTGGTCGCTACGCATATGAATTGCGTGATTGGAGCAATAGTTGAAGCCTAGGTATCTCACGTCGCTAGTCTTTGCTCTCTCTCTAGCCGGATGCGCTTCGCAAATTCCACTTGTCCAAGACGCGGGCCCTGACGCAGTTCGCGTGAAGGCCCGAATCGTCGAAATGGCGAGTTCTCGACACGCAAAACATAGAGGCGGGTACAGCCTTTTGCTCCTTCCAGATGCCAATGGCAGCATTGTCCCGGTCCCAGTGAGTAAGTCCGTAATGTTCGTTCTGGTTTATGAATACCTGGTCGAATTGCCCGACGGGAAGAGGGATCGGATTGAATCAGTGGATTTCTACTACAAGGATGACTGCGTGGTCGTGCTCGTATCGAAGCAGTCAGGCAATTCGCGATTAATTCCAACGCCCGAATGCCCGAGCGCACTTGAGGGGCCGAAGCTTGATGCGATGTGAGCCATGCATGCGTTCAACCCCTCAATCCACCGGAGCCGCGCGAAAAGTCGCGCCGCCTGGTGATTTCAAACGGTAGGCCTCTTATGCTGCGTCGGTCGCTGATCCTGGGTTGCGCTCTACTCCTGATGTCATTCGACGTTTTGTCACAGCGTTTTCAGCCCGTTACCGCAGGCCAAGAGTTTAAGGGTGGGTACATCAACATACGGGTTCCAAACTCAGACGGATGGCTGCTGGTTCGGTCATCCCAAAACGGGATGGAGTTCGCGAAGCCTACCGGAAGCGGGGAGAACCTCAGTGCTCAAATTCTGATGTTCGGCCTGGCGCCAACAAAGACGCCTGACGAGTTCATCGGTTTGATAAAGAGCGGAATCGGACAGGACACCGATTCGAATAGATTCGATGTGCTTGGTACAAGTATCGAAATCAGCTCGGAGCGCGGTTATCCGTGCGTCCGATACAGTGCTTCTCTGCGAGATAAAGAGGCACAGACCTCGCGTACAAGAAGAGAAGTCTTACTTTTGGAAACCGAAGCCCTTTACTGCCGCCACCCGGTCCGCGACACAACGGGATTTGCCGCGATCTACTCTCACAGAGGCCGAGCGCCTTATTCCTCGCTCAAGAGTGAGGCGGTGGATTTCATAATGGGTATCCAGGTTCCCGAGGGCAACCGCTAAACGCACCATCCGAGTTCAAGGAAGATGCCTAACAGGCGGCTGATGCGGACGCGGGAGTCGGCGGTGCCTTTCCCGAAAGCCCACGTGCATGCCGAACAGCTGCGACGTTTGGCATCACCAATATGAACCTACGCACTTTTATTCTTCCGCTCCTTGTCTTTTTGTCGGGGTGCGCTTCGGTACCGTCCGGGCCGAGGTTTTTCGAGGTAAAAAATGAAACTGATGCCGCGGTCGCTTATGTCTATCGGCTTCACACACCTCCATATATGCGAAAGCCTGACATCAAAGTGAACAATGTGGTGGTTGGTGAACTGCCAGTAGATAGCTACACAGTTCTTAAGCTAAAACCAGGTACATATGCGATCAAGACTGACTGGGGGCTATTGGACAACCTAATATTAAGCAAATCAGCAACCTTGTCAGTCACTGCTGGGAAGTCGTATTACGTGAACTTCGCCGGTCGAGTAGGGGTCATTGGAACTACCGTTACTTATGGTGCCCACGTATTGTCAGGTGAGATAACTGATATCTCTACCGATCTCGCTTCCTGCTCATATGTTGCGCCGCAGGTTTCATCGCTCGAACAAGAGAAATCATGCCCAACCCCTCATTGCAGCGGACCTCGCGCCTGCGGCGCGCGTCCGCTGAATTCAATTGTTGAATGTCCGCTTCGATGCAAAGCGACTGTCCGCAACGGGTCGAGGTTGTGTGGAAACGCGATTGCAGCGTTTTGTTCTGACGCAGCTGGTGCCGTTGCTGATTCTGGATCGCGAATCGATGCGGAGTGCTCGCGCTGAGCGAATCTAAGAGGTTTGTACGTCAAATATGGGCAGCGGTGTTGGTTTGGCGCGCTTATGAGGCCTCATGCTGCCGCGAACCGCAGTGCCTTCATCAGCCCATCGACACCAAGAATGCTCATCACCCGTCGCAAGTTGTAGGAGAGCACGTGCAAGCTCATTTCCGTGCGCACATGCTTGATGGTCTTCATCAGGAAGTGAGCCGAGCCCATCCAGAATTTCAGTGTCCCGAAGACATGTTCGACGGTGCATCTTCGTCGCTTCATCATTCCAGGGTTCGCATCGAGACGCCTCTGCATGGCGTCCAGAACCCCTTCGTGCTCCCAGCGGTGGATACGACGATATTTGCTTGAGGTGCATTGCGCCTGGAGCGCACATCGTGGGCAGTTTGAACTCCAATACGCTGCGATCTTCATGTCACGCTCGAACGACCAGAAACGGAAGATCGCCCGTTCTCCTGCGGGACACCGATACTCGTCATCCTCGGCGACATAGACGAAATCACGCTTATCGAATAGCCCCTTCGCCTTGTTATCGGAGGTCATCGTCTTGGGCACCAGAGGGGTAATGCCGGCTTCATCGCACTTCAGGATTTCCGGACCCTTGTAATAGCCCCGGTCGGCAATCACTTCCAATTCTTCGCCGCCGATCGCTTCCTTGGCCTGAGTCGCCATGTTGGAGAGTTGGTTCCGGTCGTGTCCCTCATTGGTCACTTCATGGGCCACGATCAAATGGTGCTGGGCATCGACCACCGTTTGCACGTTGTAGCCGACCATGCCCGTTCCCCGGCCACTGGTCGCCATCGAGCGGGCATCCGGATCGGTCAGCGACAGCTGTCCGTCCGGCTGCTGCTTCAGCTGTGCCCCGATACCCTCCAGGTATTTCATCTGCCCCTTGAGCTTCGCCAGCTTCTCCTTCAGGTCCTTGCTCTTGATCTTTGCCTCCGCCGGCTGGGTCCGGTCGATCGTATCCAGCGTGGTGAGATAGCGCTCGATGCTTTCCTCGACCTGCTTCATTCGCGCTTCCAGCTTGTGCGGCGTGAAGTTCTTGTCCCGGTTATTGACCGCCTTGAACTTGCTGCCGTCGATTGCAACGATGGCCTCCGAGAATAGGTTCAGGCTCCGGCACAAGACAACGAACTCCCGGCACACGCGACGGATCGCGGGGCCGTTGTCTTTGCGGAAATCAGCGATCGTCTTGAAGTCTGGCATCAATCGGCCGGTAAGCCAGATCAGCTCAAGGTTGCGCTGGGCTTCGCGCTCCAGACGCCGGCTCGATTGAATACGATTTAGGTAGCCGTAAATGTAGATCTTCAGAAGCACCGACGGATGGTAGCCCGGTCGTCCCGTCAACGCGGGTGCAGCGCCATCAAACCCCAGCGCCGCCAGATCGAGTCCATCAACAAACACATCGACGACACGCACCGGATTGTCTTCGCCAACGTAATCCTCCAGACACTCCGGCAATAGCGTGACCTGGTGTCGGTCTTCGCCTTCAATATATCGCTTCATCTGCTCGTCTCCACCAATGCATTCACATCGGTATCAACGCACAAAGCCCCCTCTCTGTTTACATGATCGACGCGTTTTCACACAGCCTCG
>JACZJU010000218.1 GCA_014860395.1 Burkholderiales bacterium
AGCAAGCCAAAATGACAAGGGCCTAGGTTTCCCTAAGCCCTTGTTTGAATGGCGCGCCTGGCAGGATTCGAACCCACGACCCCTTGGTTCGTAGCCAAGTACTCTATCCAACTGAGCTACAGGCGCGAGGTGCGGATTATATCAGAACCCGGCTGCGCGCCGCTACTGGGGGTCGAGCTACCGCGCCGGCGCATTCCGGCGATGGCGCTGGATGCCGGAGCCGGTTTCGATTACGCTTATGCTGGTACGCGCTCGCACCCGATGCGCCCCATGACCCAATCGATGACTACCCTATCCGCAGACGCAGCATCCATGGCCACCGGCGATAAGCCCGGCGCAAGAACCCGCCTTCCGGTCGTAGTTTGGCTGCTCGTTTGCTGCGCACTAATATTCGCCATGGTCGTGGTGGGCGGGGTGACCCGGCTCACCCACTCCGGACTATCCATCGTCGAGTGGCAGCCTATCGTCGGCACCGTGCCGCCGCTAAACGAAGCGCAGTGGCTGGAGACCTTCGGCAAGTATCAGCTCACGCCGGAGTACCTGAAGGTCAACCACGCGATGAGCCTGGATGAGTTCAAGGGAATATTCTGGTGGGAATACTTCCATCGGCTGCTCGGCCGCACCATAGGCCTGGTGTTCCTGCTGCCGCTGCTCTGGTTCTGGCGGCGCGGCCACATCGACCGCCCGCTAACGCTGAGGCTCGCCGGCATTTTCGTGCTCGGCGGCCTGCAGGGCGCGATGGGCTGGTACATGGTGACATCGGGCCTGGTGGACGATCCGCGCGTGTCGCAGTACCGGCTGACTGCGCATCTCGCCATCGCGCTTGCGATCTACGCCGCGACGCTGTGGACGGCACTGGGACTGCTTTACCCCGCAGCGGCGAGTGCGCCGCACCCGCGCTTGCGCAGATTTTCGTGGATCATCACCGCGATGATCGCCTATATGGTGGTGACCGGCGGCTTCGTCGCCGGCATCCGCGCCGGTTTTGCCTACAACACTTTTCCGCTCATGAACGGCCATGTGGTGCCGCCCGAGATTTTCATGCTCGACCCGTGGTACCTGAATTTCTTCAATAACATGGCCACGGTGCAGTTTGACCACCGGCTGGGTGCCTGGCTGCTTGCGCTGCTCGTGCCCTGGTTCTGGCTGAAAGCGCGGCGCGAGGCGCTGACACCGCGCGCGCGCATCGCCGTCAATTTGCTGCTCGGCATGCTCGCGGTGCAGATCACTCTGGGCATTTCCACCCTGCTGCTAATGGTGCCGGTTCCGCTCGCGGCGGCGCATCAGGGCGGCGCGGTGCTGTTGCTCGGCGCCGCGCTGTTCGCGAATCACGCGCTGCGCTGAATCCGCCTTTCTTCGATTCTCAACCCACCCAGGCGCGCGCATTGCGGAACATGCGCATCCACGGGCTGTCCTCGACCCAGCCCTGCGGATGCCAGGACTGCTGCACGCTGCGGAAGACGCGCTCCGGATGCGGCATGAGGATGGTAAAGCGGCCGTCGGCGGTGGTGAGGCCGGTGATGCCGGCGGGCGAGCCGTTGGGGTTGGCCGGATAGGTTTCGGTCGGCGCGCCGCGGTTGTCGACGAACCTGAGCGCAACCAGCGCTTTCGCCTGCGCTTCGGCATCCGCGAATGCCGCCCTGCCCTCGCCGTGTGCGGTGGCCACGGCCATGCGACTGCCGGCCATGCCGGCGAAGAACAGCGACGGGTTTTCGGTCACCTCGACCATGACGAAGCGCGCCTCGAACTGCTCCGACCTGTTTTTGAGAAACTTCGGCCAGTGCGCCGTGCCGGGAATGATCTGGTGCAGATTGCTCATCATTTGGCAGCCGTTGCACACGCCCAGCGCGAACACGTCGCCCCGGCCGAAGAAGGCCCCGAACTCGTCGCGCGCGCGCGCATTGAGCAGGATGGATTTGGCCCAGCCCTCGCCCGCGCCGAGCACGTCGCCATAAGAGAAGCCGCCGCAGGCGACGGCGCCCTTGTAGTCCGCGAGCGTAGCGCGTCCGGAAATGATGTCGCTCATGTGCACGTCGGTCGCATCGAACCCGGCGCGGTCGAACGCCGCCGCCATTTCGACCTGGCCGTTCACGCCCTGCTCGCGCAGGATGGCGATCCTGGGTCTCACATTCCCCCCTTTGGAAAAGGGGGGCAGGGGGGATTTTGCAGCTTTCGGCAACTCCCCCGGCGGCTGCGCCGCCACCCCCTTTTTCAAAGGGGGTGATGCGCTCGGATCGAATGTGAGATGGGCGTGCAGGCCGGGATCATTCGCGTCGAGGATGCGGTCGTATTCTTGCTGCGCGCACTCCGGGTTGTCGCGCAGTGCCTGCATGCGCCAGGTGGTTTCTGACCATACGCGCTGCAGTTCGATGCGCGTTTGCGCGAGCAGCGGCGTTGCGCCGCGCATTAGGCGGATTTCATCGCTGTCGTTGGGGCTGCCTATCGCCTGCGCCTGCAGATCCTCCGCACGCAGGCGCGCTAGCACCGCTTCGCGGTCTTCGGCACGCACCTGCAGCAGCGCGCCCAGTTCCTCGTTGAACAGCGCCGCAAGCTGGGCCTCCGCCTCTGCGCCGGCGCAAAGCGCATCGACGTCCAGCGTCAGGCCGCAATGCGCTGCGAAAGCCATTTCGCAGGCCGCCGCGAATACGCCGCCGTCAGAGCGGTCGTGATAGGCGAGGAGCTGCGCGTCGCGATTGAGCGCCTGCACCGCGTTGAAGAAGCGCTTCAGTGCCTGCGCGTCGTCCAGGTCCGGCACCGTGTTGCCCATTTGCCCG
>JACZJU010000219.1 GCA_014860395.1 Burkholderiales bacterium
CACCAGCCTTCTAAGCTGGGGGTTGTGGGTTCGATCCCCGCCGGGCACGCCAGATTCGTTCAGTGGTGGCTGTAGCTCAGTTGGTAGAGTCCCGGATTGTGATTCCGGTTGTCGTGGGTTCGAGCCCCATCAGCCACCCCATTTCCCTCGCGGTGCAAGTCTAACCCTTGTGCTGTCTGCGGCACATTGCGCGGACCTCAGACAAAACGCCGCCCATCACAATATCTTATACCCAAGGTCTTTGGGCCAGATTGCCAAGATCGGCATCAATGTCCCTGCGTCGCAACCGAAACGGACATGACAGTTTTGATTCGCGTTCCGATTCGGGCCGGAAACTTCACGTGGTATGAGGTTATTGGAATAATGGTTGATCGCGTGTATGCTTTCTCGCGAACGGCGGGACGCGACTAATGCGGCACGCCGGCCAATTCTTATCGATTGGGCGGATCCAACATGACAATCTCCAAAACCGACAAGATGATCGCGGAGAAGGATGGCCCGATCGGCTGGATCACGTTCAACAACCCGGACCGCCGCAACGCCGTATCCATGGCCATGTGGGAGGCGCTGGGCGACATTGTCCGCGATTACGAGAAAGACGACGCCATCCGCGTGATCGTGCTGAAAGGAGCCGGGGATCAGGCCTTTGTTTCCGGCGCGGATATTTCCGAGTTCGAGGAGAAACGCTCTTCCCCCGAAACGACCAGGGTCTACAACCAGGCATCGGGCAAGGCGAACGATGAACTGATGCATTCTGGCAAGCCCACCATCGCCATGATTCGCGGCTTTTGCGTAGGCGGGGGTGTTTCGGTGGCACTGTCGTGCGATATGCGCATCGCCGCAGAGGGCGCCAAGTTCGGCGTGCCGGCGGCCAAGCTGGGCCTGGGCTATGAGGCCAAGGGGGTGCGCAAACTGATGAACGTGGTGGGGCCGTCCTTCGCCAAGGAAATATTCTTCACCGCGCGTCAATTCACTGCCCAGGAGGCGATGGGAATGGGGCTGATCAATCGCATCGTGCCGGACGGGCAGTTGGAAGCGTACGTGCGCGACTACGCGGGGGCCATCTCCGCCAACGCCCCGCTCACGGTGGCGTCGATCAAGACTATCGTCGGTGAACTGGCAAAAGACGAATCCGCGCGCGACATGGCGCTGTGTCAGCGGGTTGTCGATCGCTGCTTCAACAGTGAAGATTATGTGGAAGGGCGCACGGCCTTCATGGCCAAGCGCAAACCGGTATTCAAGGGCCGCTGAGCCGCGGCGGCGGAGCAATGTTTGCGCAAACTGGGCGCGGCAAGGCAGTTGCAGGAAAGCAGAATAATAAGTCGTAACAGACGTACTACCTACCAAAGGAGGTTACATGAGCCGTAATACCATCCGTTACTTTCTGGCGCTGCTGGGCGCCGTTCTGACCATCGTTGCCGTTCCGGCGCGGGCGCAGATGCCCGCATGGGAGAAGGACTTGTACGAGGCGGCGAAGGCGGAAAAGGAATTCACCGTCTACACCGCACACTACAACACCGAGACTATTGCCGATCTGTGCGCGGCGTTCGACAAGAAATACCCTGGGGTGAAATGCAACTTCGTGCGAACTACGGCGCAGGTGGCGTACCAGCGCTTCCAGCAGGATCTGAAGGCCAATATTGCGGTGGTCTCCGTGTTCAGCAGCACCGACGTAAGCCACTATCCTGCACTCAAGGCGAGCGGACTCCTGATGGAGTACAAGCCGCACAATCTTGCCAAAATGGTGGATTCGCTCAAGCAGTACAACGACAAGGATAATAATTACTGGGTCACCGCAGCTGCCTTGGTGGTGATCACCTACAACAACAGCCTGGTGGCCGAGAAGGACGCGCCGCAGAATTGGCCCGACCTGCTGGATCCAAAATGGAAAGACAAGGTTTCGATCGGTCACCCCGCTTTCAGCGGCTATGTCGGAACGTGGACGGTGCTGATGCGCAAGCTCTACGGCTGGGACTACTTCGAGAAACTGGAAAGGAACAAGCCGCAGATCGGACGCTCGATTAACGACACCGTGACCATGCTGAACGCGAAGGAGCGCTGGGTGGCCGCCGGTCCCGAGGCGACGACCCTGCGCTCCCGCGACAAGGGAAATCCACTGGCCGTGATCTACCCCACGGATGGCAGCTTGCTGATGGTTTCTCCGAGCGGCATTCCGAAGAACGCCCCGGCGCCCAATGCCGCCAAGCTGTTCGTGGAGTTTCTGCTGGACAGGGAAGCAGCCGAAGTTTCGGTCAAGGCGTATTCGCTGTCGGTGATCAAGGGAATCAAGTCGGCGCCGGGCGCCAAGCCCCTGGAGGAAATCAAGATCATACGGCCCACGGAGGAGGAGATCACCAAGGGCATCCCGGAAGTGAAAGAGAAGTTCCGCGATACCTTCGGCATATAGAGCGTGAACGAGGAGGCACTGACTGCGGGCGCGCCGCGGCGCAAAGCTGCGGTTGCGCGGCCTGCAGGCGGACCGGGGTTCGGCAGATGGTGGCGCCACCTGGACAAGTCTGCCTGGGTGTGGCTGCTGGCCATCATCGTGCTGGTGCTCCTGGTGGTGAATCCGCTGCTGCGCCTGCTGATCGTCAGCTTCCAGCAACCGGACGGTACCTTCACCCTGGCCAACTACGCGGCGGCCTATAGCCGGTCGCGCTATGTGGACGCGCTGGGAAACTCCCTCGTCCTGGGCGTCTCCGCCGCGAGCCTGTGCCTGGTGTTCGGCGTGCCGCTCGCATGGGCGCTGTCGCGCACGGACATGCCCGGCAAGGGCCTGGTGTGGGTATCCATTCTGGGCACGTTCGTCATTCCGCCCTATCTCGGGGCGGTCGGCTGGATACTGCTGGCCGGCCCCAATGCCGGATGGCTGAACCGGCTGGCCGTCGAGTTGACCGGCATGGACAGCGGGCCGTTCAACATCTACTCCATGCCCGGGTTGGTGTTTGTCATCGCCTGCTACAGTTTTCCCTACGTCTTCGTGTTCACCAAGTCGGCGCTCGATCTGGTGTCTTCCGAAATGGAGGACGCGGCGAATATCCTGGGATCGGGCAATCTGCGCACCACTTTGTCGATCACGCTTCCCCTCGCGCTGCCGGCCATTCTGGCGGCGTTTATCCTGGTGTTCCTCGAAGCCATCGCCCTCTTCGGTTCGCCGGCCCTGCTTGCGCTGCCGGGCCGTTTCCAGGTCGTTACCACGCAGTTATGGCAATTTTTCGAATTTCCACCCAAGGTGGGTGTGGCGGCGGCCTACGCGATGCCACTGTTGTGCATCACCATCTTTCTGTTCTGGCTGCAACGCCGCCTCATCCACCGCAAGGGCTATGCTTCGCTCACCGGCAAGGGCGGCGAGCGCCGGCCGATACCACTGGGGCGCTGGAAATGGCCGCTGCTCGGCTATTGCCTATTTGTCTGCATGCTGTCGTTCTTCATGCCGATGGTGGTGATCTGCCAGGCGGCGCTGGCCAAGGCCTGGGGGCGCGGCTTTACGCTAGACAATCTGACCTTGAACAACCTGTACTTCACCCTGTTCGAGAACACGCTGACCCGCAACGCCACGCTCAACACTTTCATGTACGCGGGCGCGGCCGCGCTGTTCGCGGTCACGCTGGCCCTGTGCGTGGCATATATCGTGAACCGCGAGCTGGTCAGCAGGAAGGTGGGCAATATTTTGTCGTTTCTGACGATGGCGCCGTTTGTTATTCCGGGCATCGTGCTGGCAATCGGTTTTTATGCCGCCTATACGCGGCCGCCGCTGCTGCTGTACGGCACCGCGTGGATTCTGATCCTGGCGTACACCACGCGCTTTCTGCCGATTGCCTATGCCAACAGCAATGCCGCGATCCGCAGCATCAATCCTGAGCTGGAAGACGCGGTGCGCATTCTCGGCGGCACGCGCTTCACCGCGATACGCCGGGTGGTGGCGCCTCTGCTCAAGCGCAGCCTGGCCGGCGCCTTCATCCTGGTGTTCATTCCAGCTACACGCGAGCTTTCCTCCGCGATCTTCCTGTATTCCATCAACACGCAGGTACTCTCGGTACTTCTGTTCGACAAAAGCGATGAGGGCAATTTCGAGATGCTGGCCGCCATAGGGCTGATTCTGGTGTTCATTACCGTCGTGTTCATTCTTATCGGCTTTCGCCTGATGGGCCGCGACTTCATGCTTAGGAGGGCGGCGGCATGAGCAGGGAGCAGGGGCCCCATGCAATGGGGATGCGACCGGCCGCGATTGCCGCCGGGCGCCGACTAGGTATGCCTGAAATCCAAGACCACAGTTCGGAGGCGGTCACGTGAGCAAGCTGGTACTGCGCAACATCTCGCGGGTATTCGGCGAATTCACCGCCGTGAAAGATTTCAATCTCACGCTGCAGGAGGGTGAGCTGGTCTCGCTGCTCGGACCGTCTGGTTGCGGCAAGACGACCACGCTGCGCATGATCGCGGGGTTCATGACGCCGACGGAGGGCACGATCGAGTTGGATGGCCAGGTGATCTCCTCCCCCGGTTCCAGCCTGCCGCCAGAGAAGCGGCAGATGTCCATGATTTTTCAGAGTTATGCCATCTGGCCCAACATGACAGTGGCGGAAAACGTCGGCTTCGGGCTGAAGGTGCGCAAGGTAAAGGAAGAAGAGAGCCGGCGCCGCGTGAACGAAATCCTCGAGGTGGTGCAACTCGGCGCGCTGCGCGACCGCTATCCGGCCGAATTGAGCGGCGGGCAGCAACAGCGCGTGGCGCTGGCACGGTCCATCGTAGTCAAACCCGCCGTGCTGCTGCTGGACGAGCCGCTGTCCAATCTGGATGCGAACCTGAGGGAAGAGATGCGTTTCGAAATTCGTCGCTTGCACGACGAGTTCAGGATAACTACGGTGTACGTGACGCACGATCAGGCCGAAGCCATGGTGACCTCGGATCGGATCGCCGTGATGAACAAAGGCCGGGTGGAGCAGGTCGATGTGCCCTATGCGCTATACGGACGGCCGCAGACCAGATTTGTGGCTGGATTCATCGGACGCACCAATTTCGTCGAAGGCAAATTGAACGGCGAGACTGTGCACTTCGATGGTTTCTCGGTGTCCAAGCAAGCCTTGAACGTGGAAGGCGCAGGCCTGCCGGCGGATGTCCTGGTCTCGATTCGCCCACAAAGCATCCACTTGCTCAGGCAGAAATCCGGGGACAGCGACCGTTGCTGTGCCCAAGGAAGCGTGCAGCATCGCTCCTATCTTGGCGAGTACTGGGACTACCATATCGCCTTGCCAGGCGCGGCGCAGCCTCTGCGCGTAACGGCAAGGCCGCAGGAAGTGTTTCAATTGAACGAGGCGGTGTGGATCGAAATTGACACAGCGCAGCTGACCGTGATCAGATGATCGCCGGCGACGTCGTTACGGCCCAGCCAAACCAAAACATAGGAGAAGACAAGATGGCATTACCGCTCGAGGGCGTGAGCGTACTCGATCTCACCAACATCATGGCCGGCCCTTACTGCAGCATGGTGCTCGGCGACATGGGCGCGGAAGTCATCAAGATTGAAAACTTCCCCGAAGGCGACGCGTCGCGCCGCTTCGATCCCAAGATCAACGACGAATCCTACTGTTTCGCCGTGCTCAACCGGAACAAGAAGAGCCTCGCGCTAAACATGAAAGATGCGCGCGGCAAGGAGATATTCAACAAACTCGCCGCGAAGGCCGACGTCATTACCGAAAATTTCCGGCCCGGCGTGATCAAGAAACTTGGCATCGACTACGACAGCGTCAGGCAGTTCAACCCCGGTGTCGTCTACGCATCGATGTCGGGCTTCGGCCAGACCGGTCCTTACGGAAAGAAAGGCGGTTTCGATATCATTGCCCAGGGCATGTCGGGCATCATGATGATGACCGGCTATCCGGGCGGGCGTCCGGCCAAGGTCGGCATCGCCATGAACGACATTGCCAGCGGCGTCACCGCGCTCTACGGCATCCTCGGCGCGTACATCGGCAAGCTGCGTACCGGCAAGGGGCAGTATCTGGAGACTTCGCTGCTCGAAGCCGGGCTCGCCTGGACGCCGTGGGAATTCGGCGCCTACTTCGGCTCGGGCGAGTTGCCCACGGCCACCGGCACCCGCCACCGGCGCGCGTCGCCATACCAGGCTTACAAGACTCGCGACGGGTATGTGACGGTCGGCGCGAACAACGACAAATTATGGAAGAACTTTTGCACCCTGGTTTGCGGCAAATCCGAATGGCTGACCGATCCGCGGTTCGCCGTAACCTCCGCGCGGCTGAAGAACATCGACGTGCTGGAACAGGAAATCGAGGCGGTGCTGACGACGCAGCCGACGGCGCATTGGGTGGAGAAGCTGGATGCGGCTGAGGTCCCCGGCGGGCCCGTATTCGGATACGATCAGATCATGCAGGACGCGCACATCAAGGCACGCAACATGGTGGTGGATATGGACCACCCGATAATCGGCAGCATGAAAACCATCGGCCTGCCGATCAAGTCCACGGGCGAACTCACGGCGATCCGCCAGCCCGCGCCGTGGCTGGGGCAGCACTCTGCCGAAGTCTTGCGTGCCATCGGCTATGCCGGCGCAGATATCGACGCGCTGTTCGCGGGCGGCGTGGTCTACGACAGGTACCCAGAAAAAGCGGCCGTGCCGGCGTAAGACCCGGCGCGCGCTACCATCAAAAAAACCGGCGGCCCAGAGCCGTTCCGCGCAGCGACCTTGGCCAGTGTCTCATCGAAGCTCAAAGCCACGGATTCGCCAAATCCGTAACGGTTTTCCATGGCTAGCGCCCCGGCGCCTGTTTGGCCTGAGCCGGCAAAAACTTATAACCACGATCTATTGCATTGGCCAGACAGGCTTCGTAGTTGCCGTAACCTTTGGAAGATTCCGCAACCACAGCCTGGCCAGCGCCAATTTGCTGCC
>JACZJU010000220.1 GCA_014860395.1 Burkholderiales bacterium
CGTTTTTCAGCGCCCGGATGCGCTTGCCCAACTCGCACTCGATCACGCGGTCGATCAACAGAAATGGATATCGGTGCGGCAGGTACTCAAGGATTTCCTGGATATTCAAGCTTTCTTCTCCCGCGTTGACAGCTGTTGCTCTAGGTTGCGTAGTCTCTCGCGCAGCGTATCCATGTGGCGCAGCGCGGCCGTGTGTTGCGCCCAACTGCGGCTGTCTTCGGCCGGGTGACCGCCGTAGCTTCCGGCCTTATGAATCGACCTGGTCACCACGGCGGCGGCATGGATGACGACGCGATCGGCGATGTCCAAGTGTCCCACGATATTGGCGGCGCCGCCGATCATGCAGTGCTTGCCTATGCGCGTGCTGCCGGCTATGCCGGTGCAGCCGGCGATCGCGGTGTGCGCGCCGATGCGCACGTTGTGCCCGATCTGGATCAGGTTGTCCAACTTCACCCCTTCCTCCACCACGGTGTCATCCAGCGTACCCCGGTCTATGCATGTGTTCGCGCCGATTTCGACATCGTCGCCGATGGCTACTCCGCCAATCTGCGGAATCTTGCACCAAGCGTCGCCGTCCAGCGCAATGCCGAAACCATCGGCGCCGATCACCGCGCCGGAATGCACCTGCACGCGCTGGCCCAGGCGGCAACCCGGGTAGACGGTGACGCGCGCATGCAGGCGGCTGGCGGCGCCGATCTCGACCGCATCCCCGAGGTAGCAGCCGGCGCCGATTACCACCCCTTTGCCGATTTTCACGCCGCGGCCGATGTACGCCCCGGCGGCGATGCTGGCGCTGGCTGGAATTTTGGTGCCGCGCTCTACCACCGCGGTCCTGTGCACCCCGGGCCTGGCTACCGGCTGCGGATTGAACAGGGAGGAGACTTTGGCGAAATACAGATAGGGATCATCGCACACAATGCGCGGCAGCTGGGTAAGCTCGCGGTCGGCCCTGCCGAGGATTACCGCGCCGGCGCGGGTGCCGGCAAGCTGCTTGCGGTATTTGCCGTGGGTGAGAAACCCGATGTGCTCGGCACCGGCGTTTTCGAGCGTCGCAACCTGGCTGATCGGCGTCTGCGGATTGCCGATTATCTCCCCACCAAAGCGTTCGACGATCTGGGCCAGGCGATATTTCTTGGCCTTAGCCATCGGAGCTGGCTACTTCCCTGCCGGCTTGTCTTCCAGTGCCTTGATCACTTTGTCAGTGATGTCGATGCGCGGACTGGCATAGACCGCCTCCTGGAAGATGATGTCGTATTTCTCCGACTCGGCGATAGCCTTGATGGCGCGGTTGGCGCGCTCGAGCACCGCGGCGAGTTCCTCATTGCGCCTCTGGTTGAGATCTTCGCGGAATTCGCGCTGCTTGCGCTGAAAATCCTTGTTCAGCTCGGCGAATTCGCGCTCCTTGTTGCGGCGCTCGCCCTCGGTCATGGTGACCGCATTCTTCTCCAGAGTCTCCTGCAGCTTGCGAATCTGCTCGGACATCTTCTGCATCTCCTGGTCGCGCTTGGCGAATTCCTGCTCTATCTTCTTCTGCGCGCGCACCGCAGGCGCGGCGTCGCGGAACACTCTTTCTGTGTTGACAAACCCGATTCTGGTATCCGCGGCCGCGGCAGTGCCGCAGATCAATAAACTCAGCGCTAAAAATGCTAGTTTTTTCAACCTGATCTCCTCAAACCTTAAAAGACCTGTCCCAATTGAAATTGCAAGTGCTGGACCTTGTCGTTCGCCTTGGCGTTAAGCGGCGCGCCGTAACTGAAGCGCAATGGTCCAATAGGCGAAGTCCAGATGAACGATACGCCCGTCGAATAGCGCAATTCGGACAAGTTCATCTTCTCATCTGGCCCGTACACCTGGCCGGCGTCCAGGAACACGCTCAAGCGCATTGAACGGTCGACTCCCGATCCCGGCATCGGAAACAGCACTTCGGCATTTCCAATCAGGCGCTTGGTGCCGCCGAGGATATTGCCTTCGGAATCACGCGGGCCCAGGGAGTACGAATCGTAGCCGCGCACCGAGGTAACGCCGCCCGCGTAAAAGTTCTTGTAAAACGGCAATGGTTTCCCGCCCATGCCGTCGGCCGTGCCGATCTCGCCGTTGAGCATCAGGGTATAGGTTCGCGACAGCGGGTAATACCATTGCACCTGCTGGGTGAGTTTGTAGTAGCGCAGCGTTCCTCCGGGCAATCCGGCTTCCAGGCCGGCGCGAATCATGGTCCCTTTGGTGGGCAGCAGCGCGCTGTTGCGTTGGTCGCGCAGCCAGCTGATTGACCCGGGAATCGCGGTATTGCTGTCGCCGAATACTTTGACGAATTCCTGGTACCGGAGCGGACTGGTTGCATCGACGCCGAGTTTGGTGCTTTCCACGCCCAAACCAAAACCCAGATTGTCGACCTCGGTCAGCGGAACGCCGTAGCGCACGCCCCCGCCGAGGGTGTCCGTGGTGTAATAGCCCAGACCCAGCAAGGACGCGTCGGTGCGGCGGTCGTAAATGTCGAAACCGCGGCTGACGCCGTCCACCGTGTAATAGGGGTTGGTATAGCTCAGGGAGAGATTGCGGTTGATCCGGCTCGTGCTGACCTGCGCTGTGATGTGTTTGCCGCTGCCAAAGATATTATCCTGCGAGATCGATCCGCTCAGGATCAGCTTTTCCGTGGACGAAAAACCCGCGCCGATGGTAATTGCGCCCGTCGGTCGTTCCTTGACCTTGAAATTCACATCGACCTGGTCCGAAGTGCCGGGAACGGCCGGGGTCTCGACATCGACTTCAGTAAAGTAGCCCAGGCGATCCAGGCGCACCTTCGATTTCTGTATCTTGTCGCCGTCGTAGTAGGCGCCCTCGAGTTGTCGCAGCTCGCGGCGAACCACTTCATCGCGGGTGCGGTTGTTGCCGGAAATATTGATACGGCGCACATAAACCCGCCGTCCCGGATCAATCATTATCGTCAGCGCGACGCTTTTGGCGGCTTTGTCCACATCGGGAACTGCGTTGGTGTTGGCAAAGGCATAACCTTCGTCGCCCAGCCGGTCGGTGATGGCTTTGGTGCTCTCGTTGAGCTTTTGGCGCGAGAACGTCTCGCCCGGCTTCAACTTGATCAATCCGCGCAATTCGGCTTCCGGCAGCAGCATATTGCCGCCGAGCTTTACATCCGAGACGGTGTATTTGTCGCCTTCGGTAATGTTGACCGTGATGTAGATGTCTTTCTTGTCCGGTGTGATCGATACCTGCGTCGAGTCGATATTGAACTCGAGATAGCCATTGTTGAGATAAAAGGAACGCAAGGTCTCCAGGTCGCCCGACAATTTCTGTTTGGAATATTGGTCGTTCTTGGTGTACCAGGTCAGCCAGCCCGGGGTTTGCAGCACAAACAAATCCAGCAGGTCCTTTTCCTTGTACGCATTGTTGCCGATGATATTGATCTCGTGGATCTTGGTTACATCGCCTTCATTGATGGAAAAACTCACGCCGACGCGATTGCGTTCCAGAGGCGTAACCGTGGTGACTACGCTGGCGCCGTAGCGCCCGCGCGCGAGGTACTGGCGCTTGATCTCCTGCTCGGCCTGATCAAGCAGCGCCTTGTCGAAGGACCGCCCTTCCGCCAGACCGATTTCGCGCAGCCCTTTGCTCAACGCGTCCTTGTCGAATTCCTTATTGCCGATGAAGTCGATCTGCGACACTGCTGGTCGCTCCTGGACCATCACGATCAGCACATCGCGTTGCACTTCCAGGCGTACATCTTTGAAGAATCCGGTGGCAAACAGGGCTTTGATCGCTGCGGCGGCTTTGTCGTCGGTCATGGTTTCGCCGACTTTGACCGGGAGATAGCTGAATACGGTGCCGGCCTCGATGCGCTGGATGCCTTCGACCCGGATATCGCGCACTACAAAGGGATCGAACGCGTGCGCAACTCCGGCCCAAAAGCAGATGCATGCAGCAACAAAATATCTGTTCATGTTCACGTTCAGCCGGAGATCAAGCGGTTAATATCGTTATAGAAGGCAAACGCCATCAGAACCAGCAGCAGCGTCAGCCCAAGTTTCTGGCCGATTTCCATCGTCCGGTCTGATACCGGACTACCCTTGAAAATTTCGACTGTATAATACATCAAATGTCCCCCATCTAATAAGGGAATCGGCAGCAGATTCAGCACTCCGAGGCTGATGCTGATCAGCGCCAGAAAACTCAAGTACGAAACCAGCCCGAGCTGCGCCGATTGCCCGGCATAATCGGCGATCGTCACAGGTCCGCTAATATTCTTCCATGACACTTGCCCGATCAGCATCCGCCCAAGCATCTTCAGGCTGAACGCTGACATGTCCCAGGTTTTTTGCGCCGCTTTTGCCAGAGCGCTTGCGCTATCGTAGCGTATCACGGTAACCAGTTCGCTCAATGCCTGCTGATCAACCTGCGCCGCGGCGCCTATGCGCCCTATGGCAGCACCGTCTTGCTGCACCGTTTCGGGGACAAGCGCCGCCTCGCGTCGTTCGCCTCCGCGCAGATAGCTCAGCCGCAACTCGCGCCCTGGGTGGGCGCGCACGAGTTGCACCAGTTCACTCCAGGAAGCGACAGGCTTGCCGTTTGCCTCTAGGATATGATCACCCGGTCGCAGGCCCGCCTGTTCCGCTACGCTGCCGGCCACGACCTGTCCGATCACGGGCTTGATTTCCGGCCGGTAGAGCCTCAAGCCAATCAGGCCCAGGGTGTCGCCTTCAAGTTGCTCCGCATCGAAGGACGACGGGCCGAGCGTGCGCCAGTTGATCTGGTTGCTTCGGTTGAGCACCTCCACCGTTATCGGTTGATGCTCCAGCGCCAGCTGCATCATGCGCCAGCGCACCTCCTGCCAGGACGCGATCGGCTCGCCGTTGATGGCGCGTATGGTTTCGCCCGCCTCGAAGCCGGCGCTGGCGGCCGGCGTGTGCGGCAGCGGCGCCGCCACTATCGGCCGCGCTTCCTGCACGCCGTGCATGAACAGCACCCAATACAGCAGTATCGCAAACAGGAAGTTGGCGAGCGGCCCGGCCATGACCACCGCGTAGCGCCGCCACACGCTCTGCCGGTTGAAAGCGCGATCAAGTTCCTGCGGCGCCACTTCGCCCTCGCGCTCGTCCAGCATTTTGACGTAACCACCCAGAGGCACCATGGCCACTACCCATTCGGTCTGATCACGCCCGAATCGCTTCTTCCACAGCGGCATGCCGAAGCCGATCGAGAAGCGCAATACCTTGACGCCGCAGAGCCGCGCGACGAGATAGTGGCCGAACTCGTGCACGACGACCAGCGCACCCAGCGCCAACACGAATGCGGCTAACGTATGCAGCAGGCTCATAGCTTGACCGTCATCGCCTCGACCTGCAGTTCGGCATGCCGGCGCGCGGTCGCGTCGGCGTTAAGCACGTCATCAAGGCAGACGAGTTGGCGTGGACGCAATTCGTTCATCACCGCTTCGATCACCGCGGTAATGGCAAGGAACGGCAAGCGCCGTGCAAGAAATGCGGCCACTGCAACCTCGTTCGCCGCATTCAGCGTCGCCGGACTGGTTCCACCTTCCTTCAGTGCGCGATAGCCCAATTTCAGCGCCGGGAACCGCGCGAAGTCCGGCGCCGTAAAATCCAACCTGCCGATGCGGAACAAATCGAGCGAGCCCACGCCTGCCTCTATCCGCTCGGGGTGGGCCAGGGCGTGCGCGATCGGCGTGCGCATGTCGGGGTTGCCGAGTTGTGCGATGACCGAACCGTCTGCGTACTCGACCATGGAATGCACCACGCTCTGCGGATGCACCACGACCTCGATCTGCTCGGGCGTTGCGCCGAACAGCCAGTGCGCTTCGATGATCTCGAGCGCCTTGTTCATCATGGTCGCCGAATCCACCGAAATCTTGCGTCCCATCACCCAATTTGGATGGGCACACGCTTCGTCCGGCGTCACGCTCTGCAAGCGCTCCAGCGCGACTTCCCGGAACGGCCCGCCGGAGGCGGTCAACAACACGCGCCGCACGCCGTGGCCTGCGAGGTCGCCCGAGAATGCATCGGGCAAACACTGGAACACGGCGTTGTGCTCGCTGTCTATGGGCAGGAGCGTCGCGTGATGCGTGCGCACCGCTTCCATGAAGATCGGCCCCGCCATGACCAGAGCTTCCTTGTTGGCGAGCAGCAGTTTCTTGCCCGCGCGCGCCGCAGCGAGCGTGGGAACAAGCCCGGCTGCGCCGACGATGGCCGCCATCACGCAGTCGGTTTCCGCATGGGCCGCGACGCGCTCCAGTCCCTGCGGACCGACAAGGATTTCGGTCGCACCCGGCGCGAGGCGCCTGCCCAGCACTTCGGCCTGGAAGGCTTGCGCCACCACGGCGTAGCGCGGTTGATGCCGCAGGCACAGTTCGGCAAGTTCATCGATGCGTTCGTTCGCGCTCAGGGCAAATATGCGAAAACGCTGCGGATGGCGCGCGGCCACGTCCAGGGTGTTGAGTCCGATGGAGCCGGTTGCCCCGAGTATGACGAGGTTCTGCAGTCTGCTCATAGCAGCAGGTATCCAAGCGCGGCTAGCGGAAGCACTGCGGTGAGTGCATCGATGCGGTCAAGCACGCCGCCATGCCCCGGCAGCAAAACGCCGCTGTCCTTGACCCCTGCCCGCCGCTTCAACGCCGACTCGAACAAGTCGCCGTAAATGCCCAGCGCAGTGAGCAGCCACAGAAACAACAGCATGCCTAAGGCGCCGAACGGCACGGATTTGAACGCCGGCAGGAGATACTGCGGCCAGGCATAACTCCACAGTGCGGCGTAGCCACTCACGGCCAGCACCGCCCCGGCGACGCCTTCCCAGGTCTTTCCCGGACTGATGGAAGGCGCGAGCTTGTGCCGGCCAAAGCGGCGCCCGGCAAAATAGGCGGCAGTATCCGAAATCCAGGCGACCGACATCAGCAACAATAGCAGCGCCGGGCCGAGGTTGCGCAGTTCGACCAGCGCCAGCCACGTCGGCACCAGCACCACGAGGCCAGTGAGCGCCGCCAGCATGCGGGACTGAGGCAGCCGCGAACGCCATAGCCACAACGGTACGACCACCACCCAGAACAGACTTGCTACCAGGTAGACGGCGATTTGCGCCGTGTTTTGGCCGATTGCGGCATTCGATTGCGCCCAGACGTACAGCGAGGCGCACACGGCTGCGACAAGAACCACGTAGAGGCCGCAGGCCATGCGTCGGAGCTTGATCAGCTTGCCCCATTCCCACGCCGCGGGAAAGACCAATACGCCGGAAAATACGGCCCAGGCGCGCGAGGGCAGCCAGAACAATGCCGCCAGAAACAAGATCAACAACACCAGCGCCGTAAGGACCCGCGTCTTGAGCATCGCTCAATGCACCCGGCCGGCCCGCACAATCAGGCGAGCTCCTTTTTCGAGGCACGCGCCCCACCTGCGAGTTCAAGCTGTTCGCTGGTGCGGCCGAAGCGGCGTTCGCGCTGCTGATAAGACGCGATCGCCTTATCCAGCGCTGCGGCGTCGAAGTCGGGCCACAAGGTATCGGTAAAATAGAACTCGCTGTAGGCAAGCTGCCACAACAGAAAGTTGCTGATGCGCTGTTCGCCGCCGGTGCGGATGAACAGGTCGGGTTCGGGCGCGTAGGCCATGGCCAGATGACCGGCGAGCTGCTCCTCGGTAAATCCGCCGCGCTGTTGCGGATTCGCCTCGATCAGGCGCTGCATGGCCTGCAGCAGATCCCAGCGCCCGCCGTAGTTCGCCGCTATGGTGAGCGTCATGCTCGTGTTGGATTGGGTCAGCCGCTCCGCGCGCTCGACCAGCTCGTTGATCTTGTCGCCGAAGGGCGCGATATCGCCGACTATGCGCAGGCGTATGCCATTGCGATGCAGCTTTTCGGCTTCGCGCTCGAGCGCCATAATGAACAGTTGCTTCAGCATCGACACCTCTTCCGCCGGCCGGCGCCAGTTCTCCGAACTGAAAGCGAACAGGGTCAGATAGTCGACGCCGCGCGCGACACAGGCTTTAACCATTTCCCGGACGATCTCGACCCCGCGCTTATGGCCGGCCGCACGCGGCAGCATCCGCTGCTTGGCCCAGCGTCCGTTGCCATCCATGATGATTGCGATATGGCGCGGCACCGGATTCACTTGCGGAATATCGCGAGTCGAGCTGAAAAACGAAGGCATCGGTGTCTCGGTCCGGGCGCGTCGGGTCAAACCGCCAGCAAATCGGTTTCTTTGGTGGCGAGCAGCTTGTCAATCTCGGCGATGAATTTATCGGTGAGCTTCTGGACTTCGTCCTGCGCGCGGCGCTCATCGTCCTCGGAAACGGTTTTCTTTTTGAGCAGATCTTTGAGTTGATGGTTCGCGTCGCGCCGCAGATTTCTCACTGCCACCTTGGCGTTTTCGGCCTCGCCCTTCACCACCTTGATCAGTTCGCGCCGCCGCTCCTCGGTCAAAGCCGGCATCGGCACGCGGATCAAATCACCCTGCGTCGCGGGATTGAGTCCGAGATCGGAATCGCGGATCGTCTTTTCTATTACCGCTGCCATCTTCTTTTCCCAGGGCGCGATGCCTATGGTGCGCGCATCGATCAGGGTAAGGTTGGCCACCTGGTTCAGCGGCATTTGCGTGCCGTAATAATCGACCGTAATATGGTCGAGGATGCCAGTGTGCGCGCGACCTGTGCGCACTTTACCCAAGTCGGTTTTCAGCGCCTCAAGCGATTTCTGCATCTTCTGCTCGGCCGTCTTCTTGACATCAGCGATCATGCTCACCCCCTCCTTCAACTATGTACCAACGTTCCCTCGTCCTCGCCCATCACGACCCGCTTCAGCGCCCCGGCCTTGAAGATGCTGAACACGTTGATCGGCAGCTTCTGGTCACGGCACAGGGTCAGAGCAGTCGCATCCATCACCTTGAGGTTCTGGTTGATCGCGTCGTCGAAGCTGACCCTAGCATAGCGCCGCGCCTGCGGGTTGGTCTTGGGATCGGCGCTGTAGACGCCATCCACCTTGGTCGCCTTGAGCACGATATCACAGCCCATCTCGGTGCCGCGCAGCGCCGCCGCCGTGTCGGTGGTGAAAAACGGATTGCCGGTGCCGGCGGCGAAAATCACGATTTTACCCTCCTCCAGGTAGCGCATGGCCTTGCCGCGGATGTAGGGTTCCACCACCTGCTCGACGTTGAGCGCCGATTGCACCCGGCCGTTCAATCCGCCGCGGCGCATGGCATCCTGCAATGCGAGCGCGTTCATTATGGTCGCAAGCATGCCCATGTAGTCGGCCGTGGCCCGGTCCATCCCGGCAGCGGCCGGCGCCACGCCGCGAAAAATATTGCCGCCGCCGATCACCACTGCGATCTCCAGCCCCATCGCCGCCACCACGGCGATCTCGGCGACGATGCGGTCTATGGTCGTTCGGTTGATGCCGTACGCATCCTCGCCCATCAGGGCCTCGCCCGAGAGCTTCAGCAGGATGCGCTTATAAGCTGGCGTTGCAGGTGCTGCAGGAACGGCGGACACGGCGCTCAACTCGCGGCGGCTTTGGCCTGCGCCGCCACTTCGGCGGCGAAATCGTCCGACCTCTTCTGCAGCCCCTCGCCCACGACGAAGAACCTGTAACTGAGCAGCTTGGCGCGCTTTGCGGCAAGCATCTTCTCTACCGTCAACTTGTCGTCCTTGATGAAAGGCTGACCTAGCAGAGTGATTTCGCCAAGAAACTTGTTCAGACCGCCTTCGACCATCTTTTCGGCGATATTCGCCGGTTTGCCCGATTCCTGGGCGCGCGCGACAAGTACATCACGCTCGCGCGCGATCACATCGGGCGCCACCTCATCGCGCGACAGGAACTGCGGTTTGGCGAATGCGATGTGCATCGCCAGATCCTTGCCGATCGCGTCTTCGCCCTCGAATTCGACCAGCACGCCGATCTTCACACCATGCAGGTACTGGGCCAATTTCGCGCCAGTGTGCACCCGATGCAAGCGGCGGATGCTCAGATTCTCGCCGATCTTCTGTACCAGAGCCTGGCGCTTGGTCTCGACTGTCCCGTCCTCAAGAGGCAATGCGGAGAGCGCCGCCACGTCGGCCGGATCGTGTTGCGCCACCAGTTGGGCCAACGCCGAGGCAAAAGCCAGAAAATCAGCGTTCTTCGCGACGAAATCGGTTTCGCAGTTGACCTCCACCAGCGCGGCGGTCTTGCCGTCAGCGGAAAAATAGGCGCCGACCACGCCTTCGGCGGCAACGCGTCCAGCCGCCTTGCTCGCTTTGGCGCCGCTCTTGACGCGCAACAGATCTTCGGCGGCTTTCAGCTCTCCGCTGGTCTCGACCAGGGCTTTCTTGCATTCCATCATGCCCAGACCGGTGATTTCGCGCAGCTCCTTTACCATGGCCGCGGTGATTTCTGCCATTTATTTGCTCCTTAAAGTTCAAAAAAAGGGGCTTTCGCCCCTTTTGCAGATTGCTGCCGCTGGTGCTCAGCCGGCCGATTCTTCCTGCGAATCCAATTCCACGAACTCGTCCGCGTCACCGCCTGAGACGATCTCCTGCACCGACATATCGCGGCCTTCGAGAATCGCGTCGGCCACGCCGCGGGCGTACAGGCGGATAGCGCGGCTGGAATCGTCGTTGCCTGGAATTATGTGGGCAATGCCTTCGGGAGAATGGTTGGTATCGACCACGGCGATAATCGGTATCCCCAGTTTGTTGGCCTCGACCACTGCGCCCTTCTGGTAGCCGACGTCGATAATGAACAGCGCATCCGGCACCCCGTTGAGATCCTTGATCCCGCCCAGACTGCGCTCGAATTTGACCAGTTCGCGTTGGATACCCAAGGCCTCTTTTTTCGGCATTTTTTCCAAGCTGCCGTCGGCGATCATCCCCTCCATCTCTTTCAGGCGCTTGATCGATTGCTTGACGGTTTTGAAATTGGTCAGCATGCCGCCGAGCCAACGATGGTCGACGTAAGGCGCGCCGCAGCGCAATGCCTCTTCCTTGATGATCTCACGTGCGGAGCGCTTGGTGCCCACGAACAGGATGGTGCCCTTGTTCGACGACAGTTTCTTCACGTATTTCATCGCCTCCTGGTACATGACCAGGGTCTTTTCCAGGTTGACGATATGGATCTTGTTGCGATGGCCGAAAATGTACGGGGCCATCTTGGGGTTCCAGAAGCGGGTCTGGTGGCCGAAATGGACACCGGCTTCCAGCATTTCACGCATGGTCGTAGACATTCAAACTTCTCCGTTTAGGGTTGGTCATAGCCGCCCGGCTCGTTATAACCCCGTTAGGGGCACCCTAAAGAGGGGCGGATCAAATTTAGCCAAGTATTTTGACTAGCGAAATAGTATATCATGAAGGACGAGCTCTATTCAATAAATACGCGACTAAACAGCAGATTAAGCTTCATGTGTGCGTCGGGATAGAATTGCCGGCCGCAATGCGCAAAGCCCGTAACCGGCGCCGGCGCACAGTCCCTAGACTGTTTTGCCGTTTGAAATGCACTCGAAGCGTCAAGCGGCGCTTCCCATTGCCAGCGCTATCCTTTATCCTTGCCAGCCTTTGAGCCCAGCCTGCAGATGACCGTCCAGATCAAGACCGCGGAAGAAATCGAGAAAATGCGCATTGCCGGGCGCCTCGCGGCGGAAGTGCTTGATTTCATTGCTCCGCATGTCAAACCCGGGATCACCACGGGCGAACTCGACAGTCTGTGCCACGATTACATGGTCAAGGTGCAGAAAACAGTGCCGGCGCCGCTGCACTACGCGCCGCCGGGCTACCAGCCCTATCCCAAATCCATCTGCACCTCGATCAACCACCAGGTCTGTCACGGCGTCCCCGGGGAAAAGCAGTTGAAGCACGGCGACATCGTCAATATCGATATTACGGTGATCAAGGATGCGTATCACGGCGACACCAGCCGCATGTTCTACGTCGGCGAACCTGCGATCCAGGCGCGCCGCCTGTGCGACATTACCTACGAGTGCATGTGGCTGGGTATCCTCGCCGTCAAACCCGGCGCCCACTTGGGCGACATAGGCGCCGCAATCCAGAAGTACGCGGAAGAGCATGGTTACAGCGTCGTGCGCGAATTCTGCGGTCACGGCATAGGCAGGAAATTTCACGAGGAGCCGCAAGTGCTGCACTACGGCCGCGGCGGCACCGGCATTCCCCTACAGCCGGGCATGATCTTTACCATCGAGCCCATGATCAACGCCGGCAAGGCGGCGATCCGCGAGCTTTCCGACGGTTGGACCATAGTGACCAAGGACCACAGCTTGTCGGCGCAGTGGGAACATACGGTGCTTGTGACCGAAACCGGGCACGAAGTGTTGACCCTGTCCGCCGGCGCTCCGGCACAGCCCGGGCCAAAATCCCGTCAAACCTGATGCACGACGCCTGATGCCCGAGGCGCAATTGGCAAGCGTGGCGCGGCATTCTGCCGCCAGCCTGCGCGAACAACTGCAGCAGGGCCGGCGCGCACTGCGCGAGCACTACGCCGCGGATGGCAAGGCGCGGCGCATGCTGTGGCAGCACCGCCTGCTCATAGACCGCACGCTAAGAGGGTTGTGGAAGGACGCCGAGTTGCCCGGCTCGCTCACGCTCGTCGCCGTTGGCGGCTACGGCCGCGGTGAGCTCTTTCCGCATTCCGACGTCGATATCCTGGTGCTTCTGCCGCATGAACCGGACGTGGATCTCAAAGCCAAGCTGGAGACCCTGATCGGTGGCCTTTGGGACGCGGGCCTCGAACCCGGTCACGGCGTACGCACGATCGAAGAATGCCTGTTCGAGTCGGCCAAAGATATTACCGTGCAGACCAGCCTGCTCGAAGCCAGATGGCTCGCCGGCAGCCGCAGCCTGTTTGCCGCCTTTACCCGCGCCATGCGCGAGCAACTCGATCCGCAGGACTTTTTGCAGTCCAAACGCCTGGAGCAGGAGCAGCGCTACGGCAAGTTCCAGGACAGCCCGTACAGCCTCGAACCCAATTTGAAAGAAGCCCCCGGGGGGCTGCGCGACCTGCAGGCGATCCTCTGGATCAGCCGCTCCGCCGGCCTGGGCGAAAACTGGATGCAACTGGCCGAGCGCGAATTGATCACCCCGGCCGAAGCGCGCCAGCTTGCCAGCTACCACAAATTCCTCAGCGAATTGCGCATCCGCCTGCACTACATCGCCGGTCGCCGCGAAGATCGGCTGTTGTTCGACTACCAAAGCGCCCTCGCTGCACAATTCGGCTTTGCCGACACGCCGAGCAAGCGCGCCAGCGAGCAGCTGATGCAGCGCTATTACCGCACAGCCAAGGCGATTACGCAGCTCAACACGCTGCTGCTGCAAAATATCGCCGTGCAACTGTCTTCGGGCGAAGACAGCGAGCCCGAGATCCTCAACGAGCGCTTCCAGGCAGCGCACGAGCTGCTGGAAGCGCGCGATGCCGACCTGTTCGAGCGCCAGCCGGGAGCCATACTGGAAAGTTTCCTGCTGCTGCAACAGCATCACGAGTTAAAAGGGATGAGCGCGCCTACGCTGCGCGCGCTGTGGCGCGCCAGGGCCAGAATCGACGCCCGTTTTAGGCGCGACCCTGCCAACCGCGCGCTGTTTCTGCAGATCCTGCAACAGCCGCGCGGGCTGATACACGAATTGCGGCGCATGAACCAGTATTCCATACTCGGGCGTTACCTGCCGGCGTTCGGCCGAATTGTCGGCCAGATGCAATACGACCTGTTCCACGCCTATACCGTGGACCAGCACATATTCAACGTGATTCGCAATCTGCGCCGCTTCACCATGGTCGAATTCGCCCACGAGTACCCGCAGTGCAGCCGCCTGATCGCGGGATTCGAGCGCCACTGGCTGCTCTACATTGCGGCGCTGTTCCACGACATCGCCAAGGGACGCGGCGGTGACCACTCCCGCCTGGGCATGCAGGACGCGCGCAGCTTCTGCCGCGCGCACGGCCTGACGCGCGAAGACACGGAACTGGTGGTGTTCCTGGTCGAGCACCATTTGACCATGTCTTCGGTGGCGCAGAAGCAGGACCTTTCCGATCCCGATGTCATCAGTACCTTTGCGGCTACGGCAAAGACCGAGCGCCGGCTGACCGCGCTGTATCTGCTCACCGTTGCCGATGTGCGCGGAACCAGTCCCAAGGTGTGGAATGCCTGGAAAGGAAAGCTGCTGGAAGACCTGTTCCTGCTCGCGCGACGCCTGCTGCGCGGCGACAGCGTCGGCTTCGAGCAGGATATCCAGGCCAAACAGGAAGAAGCGCTGCGGCTGCTGCGTCTGTACGCGCTATCGGACGAGGTCAAGGACAAGCTCTGGAGCCAGCTCGATGTGGCCTATTTCCTGCGCCACGACGGCCAGGACATCGCCTGGCAAACGCGCACCCTGCACTATCGTGTAGACACCGACCGTCCGGTGGTGAAGGCGCGCCTGTCGCCCATCGGCGAAGGATTGCAGGTGATGATCTATTCGCGCGATCAGCGCGACCTGTTCGCGCGCATCTGCGGTTATTTCGAACAGATCAATTTCAGCATCGCCGACGCACGCATCCACACCACGCGCCACGGCTATGCCCTGGACACTTTCCTGCTGCTGGGATCGGGCAACAATCCGCATTACCGCGACATGATCAATCTGATCGAAACCGATCTGTCCGAGCGCTTGCAACGCCAGACGCCGCTGCATCCGCCCACCCGCGGCCGGGTGTCGCGCCAGCTGCGGCATTTTCCGATCACGCCCGAAGTCAACATCCGGCCGGACGAAAAAGGCGCGAGCTATGCGCTGTCCATCATCGCCGGCGACCGCCCGGGCCTGCTCTATGGCATCGCGCTGGTGCTGGGAAAGTACAACATCAATTTGATCACCGCCAAAATCGTGACCTTGGGCGAGCGCGCCGAGGACGTGTTCCTGATCTCGGGCGCAGCGCTGGCACAGCCCAGGACCGTGCTGCAGCTGGAAAGCGATCTGCTGGACGCGCTGCAGCTGAAATAGGCAGCCGGCAAGCGCGCACGCCGCAGCACACCGGCGGCTCGCGCCGACCTCACTCGTCGAGGACTTCCTCGCCCGGGAACAGCGCCTGGATGAATCCGAATTTGCTGAAATCGCGGATACGCATCGGGTACAAAATGCCCAGCAGATGATCGCATTCGTGCTGCACCACGCGGGCGTGAAAGCCGCTGACGCTGCGGTCGATGCGTTTGCCCTTCTCGTCGAAGCCCCGGTAGCGCAGACTGACGTGGCGCGGCACCATGCCGCGCAGGCCGGGAACCGACAGGCAGCCTTCCCAATCCTCTTCCAGTTCGTCCGAGAGCGGCGTCAACACCGGGTTGATGAGCACGGTATCGGGAACTTCCTCGGCTTGCGGATAGCGCTCGTTCTTCTCGACGCCGAAGATCACCACCTGCAGATCGACGCCGATCTGCGGCGCGGCCAGTCCCGCTCCGCTCAAGTGCGCCATGGTGTCGCGCATGTCGGCGAGCAGGGTATGCAGCTCCGGCGTATCGAATTGCTCCAAAGGCCGCGCCTGCAGCAGCAGGCGCGGGTCGCCCATCTTCAGTACCTCGCGTATCATGCGCGCGCCGCCACGAGCTTCTCGATCACCCGGCGCACTCGCGCCAGCGCCTGCTGCAGTACCTGCTCGATATCCTCCAGGCGCACGCCGTGCAGACTGTCGCCGCGGCCGGCGGCGAAATTGGCGACCACGGCAATGGTGGCGTAGTCGAGGCCGGCTTCCCGCGCCAGCGCCGCCTCGGGCATGCCGGTCATGCCGACGACATCGGCGCCATCGCGCTCCAGCCGATCGATCTCGGCCGCAGTTTCCAGCCGCGGTCCCTGGCAGGCAGCGTAGATCGCGTCCTCCACCAGAGGTTCCGCGCAGGCGCGGGCGGCGTCGAGAATGCGGCGGCGCAACTGCGCCGAATACGGCTCGGTAAAGTCGATGTGGGTAACCGGCTGCTCGCCGCCCTCAAAGAAGGTGTTCTTCCGGCCCCAGGTATAGTCGATGATCTGGTGCGGGACCACCAACGCGCCGGGCCGCATGTCGGCGCGTATCCCGCCCACCGAGGCGACCGAGACCACGCCTTCCACGTCTTGTTCGCGCAGCGCCCAGATATTGGCGCGGTAATTCACCTCGTGCGGCGGAATGGTGTGGCCGTAACCGTGGCGCGCGAGAAACACCACGTCCTCGCCGGCGATCCGCCCGAAGGTGAGCGCGCCCGACGGTTCTCCGTAGGGCGTGCGTACCGCCAGGCGGCGGGTGATGCCGAGGTTGGACAGCTGCGTGAGGCCGCTGCCGCCGACGATGGCTAGCATTGAATGTTCGAGTACAAGTGCAGAAGGAGTAACTTTGGCATCGGGAAGCCGGCGATATTATCACGACGTGCCGCACGCGGGACGCGGGAGCGGCAGCGTTTCACGCCTTCTCGTCCTGCCGCAGCGCATAGATCGCCGGCAGATTGCGCCAGATGCCGTGCGCGTCCATGCCGCATCCGAACACATAGCGGTCCGGCAGGGAAAGGCCGACAAAATCGGCGCGGATGGGCTTGGCCGCGGCTTTCCTCTTATCGGTAAGCACCGCGCTGTAGAATGCCCTGGCGCCCAATCCGAGAATACGCTCGCGTATGGCGAGCATGGTGTCGCCCTGGTCGAGGATATCGTCGAGCACCAGCACCACCCTGTCGGTGACGTTGCCCTTGGGTCCGACCTTCCACTCCACCCGCCCGCCGCTGGTGGCGGCGCCGTAGCGCGAGGCGTGGATATAATCGAATTCCAGCGGGAAGTTCAGCAAGGGCAGGACGCGGCCGGCAAACACGACCGCCCCGCCCATCACCGACAGAACCAATGGAAACTGGTCCTTGAGCTTCGCCGTGATTTCGGCGGCGACGCGATCTATGGCTGCATCCACCGCGGCGGCGCTATGGATCAGCTCCGCCGATTCGAGGATCTGCCAGGCGCGCGCCGTTCGGTCCATACGGTGCAGGATATCCCTGGCCTAGAGCGACTCGAGATAGGCCGTGAATGCCGCGCCGACCTCGGAATGCTTTTTCCCATAGGCGACCATGGCCTGCAAGTAGCCCAGTTTGGAGCCGCAGTCGTAGCGCATGCCCTTGAAGCGGTAGGCGAGCACCTTTTCTTCCCGCATCAGGGCCGCGATGCCGTCGGTCAGCTGAATTTCGCCGCCGGCGCCTGCCTGTACCTGCGCCAGGTGGTGAAAAATCCGCGGGTTCAGAATGTAGCGGCCGACCACGGCCAGGGTGGACGGCGCGTCCTTGGGCGCCGGCTTTTCGACCATGGCGCTGACCACGCCAGGCTCGCCGCCGTCGGTCTTGACAATGCCGTACTGGCGCGTGTTCTCGCGCGGCACTTCTTCCACGCCCAGCAATGAGCATTGGCGCTCGGCATACACCTGCGCCATCTGCTTGATGACGGGCGTCTCCGCATCGATCAGGTCATCGGCGAGGATGACGGCAAACGGTTCGTCGTTTACCACGGGTTCGGCGCACAGCACCGCGTGGCCCAGACCTAGCGCCTCAGGCTGGCGAATATAGATGCAATTCACCCTTGCCGGGACGATGTTCTGCACCAGTTCGAGCAATTCCCGCTTGCCGCGGGCCGCAAGCTCGGCTTCCACTTCATAGGCCTTGTCGAAATGGTCTTCGATGGTGCGCTTGTTGCGGCCGGTGATGAAAATCATGTCCGTCATGCCCGCTGCCACCGCTTCTTCCACCGCATACTGGATCAGGGGCTTGTCCACGATAGGCATCATCTCTTTCGGGCTCGCCTTGGTCGCAGGCAGGAAGCGGCTGCCCATGCCCGCCACCGGAAATACACATTTACGCACGCGTTTCATTAGCTTCCTTTCAGCATTCTCAGCAATCCTGCCTCATCCAACACGGGTATGCCCAGTTCCTTCGCCCTGGCCAGCTTGCTGCCAGGCTCAGCGCCAGCGACCACGTAATCAGTCTTCGTCGAGACCGATCCTACCACCTTGCCGCCCTGCGCCTCGATCAGCGCTTTGGCTTCATCGCGGCTCAGATCGGGCAGTGTCCCGGTGAGCACGAAGCTCTTGCCGCTCAGCGCGCCCTCCGGCTCGCCCGGCGGCAGTATTTCTTCCTCGCTGACGGCGCCGCTTGCGCGCAACTGCTCGATGACTTCACGGTTGTGCGGCTGGCGCAGGAAGTTGGCCACGCTCTGGATGATTTCCGGCCCGACGCCGTGCAGGATAGGCGCCAGCAGGGTTTCGTCCTTGTTGCGGCGGCGCGTGTTCTCCTTCTGTACGCGTTCTTTCTCCGCGATCAATGCATCCCAGTCGGCGTCCAGGAACTTGGCTAGGGAGCCGAAATGGCGCGCGAGGACTTTCGCAACTTCTTCCCCGACGTGATAGATGCCCAGGGCAAAGATGAAACGCGCGAGCGGGGCGCGTTTGCTCTTTTCGATCGCAGCAACCACGTTGGACGCCGATTTTTCCGCCATGCGCTCCAGGCCGGCCAGCTTGGCGAGACCGAGGCGATAGAGTCCGGCGGGCGTATGCACGATGCCGCCGTCGACCAGCTGGTCGACCAGCTTTTCTCCCAGCCCCTCTATGTCCATGGCACGGCGCGAAGCAAAGTGCAGCAAGGCCTGCTTGCGCTGCGCCGGGCAGAACAGCCCGCCGGTGCAGCGATGCACCGCCTCGGATTCGAGGCGCTCGACCTTGGATCCGCATTCCGGGCATACGCTCGGCATCTGGAACTCGACCGCGCCGCGCGGGCGCTTCTCCGGCAGCACGCGCGCAACTTCCGGAATCACGTCGCCGGCGCGGCGCACGATCACGGTATCGCCGGCGCGCACGTCCTTGGCGCGCACCTGATCGAGGTTGTGCAGCGTGGCATTGGTGACCGTCACGCCGCCGACGAATACGGGCTTCAGCCGCGCCACCGGGGTCAGCGCGCCCGTGCGTCCCACCTGAACCTCGATAGCCTGGACTTCCGTGCTCGCCTCCTCCGCAGGAAATTTGTGCGCGATGGCGAAGCGCGGCGCGCGCGCAACGTAGCCCAGCCGCGCCTGCGCGGCGAGGCTGTTCACTTTGTAGACCACGCCGTCGATGTCGTAGGGCAGCTCCTCGCGGCGCGCAGCCATCTCGTCATAGAATTGCATCAGCCCCTGGACGCCGCTGACCCGGCGCCGCTCCGGACACACCGGCAGGCCCAGGCCCTCCATCCAGTTCTCCAGCTCGGCGTGTGTAGCCGGCGCGGCCGCGCCCTCGACGAGGCCGATCGCGTAGGCAAAAAAGCGCAGCGGCCGGCGTGCGGTGATGCGCGAGTCGAGCTGGCGCAGGCTGCCCGCGGCGGCATTGCGCGGGTTGACGAACGCCTTCTCGCCCTGCTCGCGCTGGCGCTCGTTCATGCGCTCGAAGTCGCGCCGGTACATCAGCACTTCGCCGCGAATCTCGATCAGCCTGGGAACGCCTGCGCCCTGAAGATGCAGCGGTATGCTCTTGATGGTGCGCAGATTCGGCGTCACGTCCTCGCCGGTGTAGCCGTCGCCGCGGGTCGCACCCTGCGTGAACTTGCCCTGCTCATAGGTCAGACTGATAGCCAGGCCGTCGAACTTGGGTTCGGCCAGGTATTCCACATTTACGGTTTTCAGGCCCTCGCACACGCGCTTGTCGAACGCGACCACCTCGTCCGCGGAAAAGGCGTTGTTGAGCGACAGCATGGGTGTGTGGTGGGCGAACTGCTCGAACTGGGGCAGAGGTGCACCGCCTACGCGCTGGGTCGGTGAGTCGGGGCTGACGAGTTCCGGATGCTCGCGCTCCAGTTCCTGCAGCTCGCGGAACAGGCGGTCGTACTCCGCGTCGTTCACCAGCGGCGCGTCGAGTACGTAGTATTGGCGATTGTGACGCTCGATCTCCGCGCGCAACTTGCGCGCCTGTGCCTCGACTGGCCGTGGCACCGCCATTACGCAAACAGGCGCAGTGCCAGCGGGCTGCCTGCCGGAATCCCCTGTTGTTCCATGCTGGCGTACAGAGCCTGCAGCTGTGCGCGGATCTTGGCCAGCGCGGCATCATCCAGCGGCCGGCGATTGTCGTCGACGATCCCGGCAGACAAGGCGTCGGCCAGCGCGCGCGTGAAGCCGACGAAATGGTCGAACGCGACAATACCGCCGGGCGCTCGGGCGACGTCAAACAGCAGCGTCAGACCCTTGGTCGTGAGCGTCTTCATGCCCTCGGGGGAGAATGCCGGCGGCTCCGTGTTGCGCAGGGAATAAAGCTCGATACCGGCTTCGTCGCGGCGGCAAAACCTGCCGTCGCGCTCCAGTGCGAATCCCTGCGCTTCGGCAAATGCGCGGATCCTGGTGCCGGAAAGCGCGCCGCCGCGCGCGATCAGGTTGAGGCCGATCTGCACGTCGACATCGGCGCACAGTGCGTCGAGCTGCTGCGCGCGCTGCAACGCCGCGGCGGCCTCAGCCAGGGCGCAGTTGGCGCCCATGGCTGCGGCCACTGCCTGCGTCATGGCGCTGAAATCTGACAAGTCCTGTTGGCTCGCCGCGCCGTTGCGGTCGGCCAGCTGCAAGCCGGCGCGCACCTGCAGATATTCGCCTGCCGCTGCCAGCGGTTCCCAGCTCGCCGTCTGCGCGTTGTAGCCTTCCCAGCCGACGGCCTTGGACGGCTTGGCCGCGCAGTCGACGATCGCTGCGGAAACCGTTTCCCCTGCGACCGCGCTGGACGCTTCCAGCGTGGCGATGAAATCGATGCCGGCATCGAGGGTGCCGCTCGCAGCGGAGGTTTCGGCTGGGGCCGGCGACAGCGTCGGCTCGATGCGTTCTTGTGAGCCGGCGGTCCGCCTGGCGGGGGCTTTGCTTCCCAGGAGCACGTCGTCGTGCTCGGAACCGAACGCGGCCTCGGACTGGCGCTTGAGCCGCGCTTCCTGCAGCTTGTTGTATATCAGCACCCCGGCCACCACCAAGGCGCCTATGCCCAGCAGACCGAGTTGCAGTTCGCTCATGCGCGCCGCCTCCGTGCTTGTACGCTCGCTTGCGTCGCCCGAGCAGCTGGTCCCAAGCTCATGCGCGTCTCCTCCGCGCCAACGCGTCGGCGCATAGACCGCGCTGTCGGCGTCCGGCCGCCTTCGCCCGAGTCGCATCCCCAGCCTTCGGCTGTGGGCCCTGCTCCTAGGCTCATTTGCTCCGCCTCCTTGCGTGCAGTTCGACGCATAGACCGTGTTGTCGGCGTCCAGCCGCCTTCGCCCGGGTCGCATCCCCAGCCTTCGGCTGTGGGCCCTGCTCCTAGGCTCATGCGGCCATCTCCTCTTTCATCCGTAGCGCCTCCTCGATGTCGACGGCGACCACGCGCGACACGCCGGACTCCTGCATGGTCACGCCCACCAACTGACCCGCCATTTCCATGGTGATCTTGTTGTGGCTGATGTACAGGAACTGGGTGTCTACGGACATGCGCTTTACCAGTTCGCAGAAGCGCTCAGTATTGGGGTCGTCCAGCGGCGCGTCCACCTCGTCGAGCAGGCAGAATGGCGCGGGATTGAGCTGGAACATGGAAAACACCAGCGCCAGGGCCGTGAGCGCCTTCTCGCCACCGGAAAGCAGGTGGATGGTGGACGTCTTCTTTCCCGGCGGCTGGGCGATGACCTGCACGCCGGCGTCGAGAATTTCCTCACCGGTCATGAGCAGGCGCGCCTCGCCGCCGCCGAACAGGCTGGGGAACATCTGTCCAAAGTGCCCGTTCACGGTGTCGAAGGTCTGCTGCAGCATCTCGCGCGTCTCGCGGTCGATGCGGCGTATCGCCGCATCCAGCGTTTCCAGCGCCAGGTTGAGGTCGGCCGCCTGCGCATCCAGGAAGCCCTTGCGCTCGCGGCTGGTCTGGAGTTCCTCCAGTGCCGCCATATTCACTGCGCCCAGATCGGCGATGGCCTGCGTCAGCCGGTTGATTTCGGCCTGCAGCGCATTGGGCCGTGTGCCTTTTTCCAGCGTCGCCGCAAGCGCTTCTTCGTCGGCGCCGGCCTCGAACAGCTGGCTGGCGTACTGTTCCTTGTTGAGGCGTGCCGCCTGTTCTTTCAGACGCAGCTCGTTGATACGATTTCTGAGTGGCTCCAGCTTCTGCTCGCACACCAGGCGTTCCTCTTCGGCGCCGCGCAGGCCTAGCGCCAGCTCCTCCTGGCGCGAACGCGCAGCGCCCAAGGCTTGCTCGCGTTGCACCCTTTGCTCGAGCTGGACTTGCAGGCGCTGCCTCAGGTCGGCGTCCTGCTGCGCGGCCAAGTCGGTCCTGAGCTGCTCCAACTGCAGGGTTGCCGCCGCAGACTGCTCAAGTATTGCCCGAATAGATAGCTGTATTTCATTGATTTTAGATGTGCATTCTTTTTCATAGAATGCCGCCTGCTGGTTCTCGTGCTCAGCCTGCTGCAACGCCAGTCGTTGCGCATTGAGCGCATCCTCAGCCTGTGCATGCGCCAGCAGCGTCGCCTCGACTTTTTCTTTCGCCGCCTCCATGACCTGCTGATGGCTGGCAAGGCTGGCTTGGGCCGTCGCCAGGCTGGCACGCTCGGCTTCCTGCTGACGCGAGATCTCGTCCAGTTCCAGCTGGATCTGCCGGCTGCGTTCCTGAAAGCGCTCCAGTCCCTGGGACAGCCTGAGGCTCTCCATCTGCTGTTCATGCACCTGCTGCTTCAGGGCCCCTGCTTCCTGGCGCAGGGTCGTCAGGCGTTGGTTATGACCGCCGCGCGCCGCCTCGACCACGTTCTGTTCCGTGCGCGACTGGCGCAGGGCATCTTCGCTTAGCCGCAGCTGGGCGCTCAGGTCTTCGATTTCGCGCTGCCGCGCGAGTATGCCGCTATCTCCCGGATCGGGAGCGTGGAAGCTGACCGCGCAGCGCGAAAACTGATGCCCCTGGCGGGTGACCAGGATTGTGCCTGGCGGCAGCGCCTGCCTGTCTTCCAATCCGGGCGCGTTTTCCACCGCGTACACTCCATGCAGCCAGTCCTGCATCACGCCGCGTATGGCCTCGTCGTGAATCCCGAGCAGGGACGCCAGCGGCCGCATGCCTTCCAGCGGCGGCGCCGGTGCTGCCGCCTGCGCCGCATACACGCTCAATTTTGCCGGCGGCGCATCCTCGAGCATCTGCCGCAACAATTCCGGTTGCGCCACTTCAATTGCGTGCAGCTTTTCACGCAGCACCGCCTCGAACGCGGTCTCCCATCCGGCTTCCACCCGCACCTGACGCCACAGCCGCGGCAAAGATTCAAGCTGGTGTTTTATCAACCATTCCTGGATCTGGGCATTGCTCTCGACCTGGTCCTGCACCTGCTGCAGCGTGGCCAGGCGCGATTCCAGACCGGCTTGCGCCCGCTGCTGCGCATCGAGCTTTTCCTGGGCCGCCCGGCGCGCGCTCTCCAGTTCCGGCAGTTGCTGCAGCTGCAGGGCAAGCTGTGCATCCTTGCGCGAGAGTTCTTCGGCCAATTGCGCGATCTGGCGCTGCTGTTCTTCGATCACAGTCGCATCCGGCTTGGCCAGTCCCTCGTGTTCGGCAATCAGGCGCTCCTGTCGCGCGTCCAGGCCCTGTAAGGTCTTGTCCGCATGGCTGATATGCGTCTGCTCGATGCGCAACGCCTGCTCGCTCCGGGCCAGCGCAGCGCGTTCTTCGGCCAATTGGGCCTGCACCGCACGGAAAGCCTGATCGGCCTGCGGCAGCCTGGCCGCCTCCTCCGCAACGCGCTCGTGTGCTTGCTGCAGCCTTTGCCCGGCCCCGCCCTGGCGTCCCTGCCACATCGCGAGCGCACCGTTCAACTCGCCAGCCTGTTGCTGCCATTGCTCGTTTTGCGCGGAGAGCTGCGCGATCTGGCTTTCCAGCCTGGTGCGGCTCTCGCCAATGTAGCGGATCTCGGTTTCCAGGCGCTGCACTTCGGCGTTGGCGGCGTAGAGCTCGCCTTGCGCGGTGCTGAGCGTATCGCCTGCTGCGTAATGCTCGCTGCGCACTTCCTCCAGGCGTTTCTCGATTTCGCGCAGGCGCGCGGTTTCGGCTTCCAGTTCGTTCGCCGCGCGGTCGATGTCGCGCGCATGGCGCTGCGCCTCGTTGTCGGCTTCCATCTTGCGCAGCAGCCACAGCAGGTTCTGCTTGCGCTGCATCTCGCCCTGCAGTTCCTTGAACTGCATCGCGACTTTGGCCTGCTGGTCGAGCTTGTCGATTTGCAGCGACAACTCCTCACAGATGTCGGCCACCCGCGCCAGGTTCTCGCGCGTATCGTGCAGCCGGTGCTCGGTCTCGCGGCGCCGCTCCTTGTATTTGGAAATGCCCGCCGCCTCCTCCAGGAACACGCGCAGTTCTTCCGGCTTGGCCTCGATAATGCGCGAGATCATGCCTTGTTCGATGATCGCATAGGCGCGCGGCCCCAGGCCCGTGCCCATGAAAATGTCCTGGATATCGCGTCGGCGCACATGGCTGTTGTTGATGTAGTACAGCGACTCGCCTTCGCGCGTCAGCACGCGCTTCACCGCAATTTCCGCATACTGCGACCACTGGCCCGCGGCCTTGCCCAGGCTGTTGTCGAAGGTCAATTCGACGCTGGCGCGCGCCACCGGCTTTCTCTGCGCCGAGCCGTTGAAGATGACGTCCTGCATCGATTCGCCGCGCAGGGCGGACGCCTTGGACTCGCCCAGTACCCAGCGCACGGCGTCGATCACGTTGGACTTGCCGCAGCCGTTGGGGCCGACTATGCCGACGAGTTGGCCCGGCACGGCGATGGAGGTCGGGTCGACGAAGGATTTGAATCCGACTAGCTTAAGTTGAGTAAGGCGCACTGGAGTTTTTTCTGAAAGCCGGTTTTCGACCGGATTTATTCGGAATAATAGGCAACCGATATAATACCATGTCGACTTTCCATTCCGAGCTTCGAATGCCAGCGAAACCCAGCAAGAAACCGAGCACCTTCGACAATCCCAGCCCCGGGCGGGATTACTTGATCCATATGGAGATTCCGGAGTTTACCTGCCTCTGCCCGATCACCGGGCAGCCGGATTTTGCGCGCCTGGTGCTCGATTACATTCCGGAACGCAAGTGTCTGGAGCTCAAAAGCCTCAAACTGTATATCTGGTCTTACCGCAACCAGGGTGCGTTTCACGAGGCGGTCACGAACCGCATCCTTGATGACTTGGCCGGCGCCACCAGGCCGCGGTTCATGCGCTTGCGCGCGAACTTCTATGTGCGCGGAGGCATCTTCACCACGGTGGTGGCGGAGCACCGAAAAAAGGGCTGGAAGTCCGCGCCCGTGCTGGACCAGTCTGGGTTCGATCCCGCTTTGAGCACCAACTGATTGTCTGTAGCAAGATTGTGGTTGGCGCGTGTGAGGGCGCAACTGCAAGCGGAACTGTGTAGTCCGGCTAGTCCGGCTTAGGGGAGAACAACCATGTCTGCGATGAAGCGTCTGTTCCAGTTGATGTCGGAGAAAAAGGCTTCCGACATCTTCCTGTCGGTCGGTTCGCCCATCAACATCAAGATCAGCGGCACGGCCATGCCCATCAATCAGCAGGTTATGGATGCTGCGA
>JACZJU010000221.1 GCA_014860395.1 Burkholderiales bacterium
ACACTGACCGGCGCCGCAACGCCATCGGTTACCACCGTTACTGTGCCTTCCAACTAAGGCTCGGGCATCAACACGGTAAAGGCCGGCAGAGTCATTTCTGTCGGCCTTTACTGCTTAATCAAGACAAAGCGACGGTTGAGATTTAGGGCAACGAAAAAACATAGGCTTTGTTGTATTCATGCAACAAACAGGATCGCGTTTTCTCAAGAATTCCAAACGATTTGACAAGGTTATCCTTTACATATTAGGATTTACCGTAACAATTGACCGTAACCCAATGACTTTATTGGAAGCGGTAAATCCTCCGGGAGAAACACATGAAATTTGAATTGGCAAAAACCTCAGGGACGCTGGGTCTGGCGGCGCTCGCCGCAATCGCCAGCCCATACGCAATGGCGGACGATACAGGCTGGTACGCCGGGGCCAGCGTTGGCCAATCAAAAGCGAAAATCGACGACGCCAGAATCACCGGCGCCTTGTTGGGAGCAGGCAGTACCGCGACCACGATCACCGACGACAACCGCGATACTGGCTACAAGCTTTTCGGCGGCTACCAGTTCAACCGGAACTTCGCCCTTGAAGGCGGTTATTTCAACCTGGGAACCTTCGGTTTTGACGCGACCACGGTACCGGCGGGAACGCTCAACGGCAGGATCAAGGTCCAGGGCCTGAATCTCGATCTGGTCGGCATTCTGCCTCTCACTGAAAAGTTTTCGGTCTTTGGACGAGCCGGACTGAACTACGCTGAAGCCAAAGACACCTTCACCGGAACCGGAGCCGTCAATGTGCTCAGGCCCAATCCGAGCAAGCGCGACACGAACGCCAAGTACGGCTTGGGGGTCCAGTACGATTTCAGCAAAACGCTCGCAATGCGGCTCGAGGCGGAACGCTACCGGATCAACGATGCCGTCGGCAACAAAGGCGACATCGATCTTGTTTCAGTCGGCCTGGTCTATCGCTTCGGCGGAGAAACGCCGGCTCCTGCTCCGCGCGCGATGGCGCCCGAACCGGTCGCCGCGGCACCCGCGCCCGAACCCGTGGCGGTGACACCGCCGCCGCCTCCGCCGCCGGTCGTTATGCCGCCGGTGCCGAAGAAGGTGATGCTCTCCGCGGATTCTCTGTTCGATTTCGATAAGTCAGCGTTGCGGCCCGCAGGCAAACTGGAGCTCGACAGGCTTGCTGCCAACCTGAAGGGCGTCGATTTTGAGGTCATCACGGTAACGGGGCACACCGACCGGATCGGTTCGCACGTGTACAACATGGACCTTTCGACGCGTCGCGCCGAAGCGGTCAAGGCCTATCTGGTGGAATCCGCAGGGATCCCGGCCAGCAAGATCGCGGCCAGAGGAACAGACGGGTCGGATCCGGTAACGAAGCCCGGCGACTGCAAGGGCAAGATGCCACTCAAGGCATTGATCGCCTGCCTGCAGCCCGATCGCCGCGTGGAAGTCGAAGTCTCCGGCACCAAGTAACGCCGGCTGTCTGAGCCGGCGTATTTAGATCGCCCAGAGACTATCCGGGGTGCCGCGGGGCATCCTGGTCGCCGCGGTCCTAGGCCGCGGTGATCTTGGGCAGCAGTCGGTCGTATTCGCGTTTCACCACCGCATAGCACTCGCACACCCGCGCTTCCAGCTTCGGCCGGTCGAGGACGGTAATCCTGCCGCGGCTGTAATGGATCAATCCCTGCACCTGCAGATGGCCGGCCGCCTCGGTCACGCCTTCGCGGCGCACGCCCAGCATGTTGGCAATCAGTTCCTGGGTCATGGTCAGCTCGCTGGTGGGCAGCCGGTCCAGGCTCAGGAGCAGCCAGCGGCACAGCTGCTGTTCGACCGAATGATGCCGATTGCACACGGCGGTCTGCGCCATTTGCGTGATCAGCGCCTGGGTGTAGCGCAGCAGCAGATGCTGCAGTTCTCCGCCCTGGCGGAATTCCGCCAACAGCGCGCCTGCCCTTAGGCGATAGCCGTGGCCCGCGCTCTGCACTACGGCGCGGCTCGGGGTGCTTTCCCCGCCCATGAACAGGGCGATGCCGACCAGCCCTTCGTTGCCTGCGATGGCGATCTCCGCCGAAGCGCCGTCCTCCATGACGTAGAGCAGGGACACGATGCTGTCGGTCGGAAAATACACATATCCTTGATGGCTGCCGGACTCGTAGAGGGGCCTGCCGAGCTCCAGTGGAACCGGTTCCAGATGGGGCAGCAGGCGCTCGAACTCCTCATCGGGCAGCGCGGCGAGCAGTCGATTCTGCCGGGGGGGAGGGATTTCCTCGCGGAACGACTCGGGTTTTTGACCGCCGGAATGGACCATGTTCGAGAGCGTATCGATCGAATGAACACCCTAGCGCACGCAGCGCCTCTTGGCAAGCAGGTCGACACAAGGAAATGCGTCTATAAGCCCCTGGATAAGGCGGTCAATCGTCTGGCCGGTAATCCACGGCAATCGCTGGAATGCGCTTGGCGCGCGGCAGGTAGCTTGGCTCTGCCGCGCGGCACCGGCTCTTGGCGCTACCGACCCAGGTCTTGAATTGCGTCGACGACCATGCCGGTGCCGATCGCAATCAGCAGAATGTCGCTGGCCACGCGCACATAGCGATAGCCGCGCGGCGGCACGCCGATCTGCATCACCAGCGGCTGCGGCACGTCATAAAATATCACTTCGCGCGGCAGCGGCCGGCCGAGCTGCCACTTGCGCGCCTGTCCCGGAGGCAGGCAGCCGTTGTGTTTCTTGGCCAGGCCCGGCGGGCAGCGGCCGCGGCGGAATTGCTCGGTGTAGTACTCGCGCACGATCTCGCGGTGGCGCTCTTCGAAGTGGCCGCGCCGCGCGGCGGGGCTGTCGCGGTGCGATTTCACATCGTCATCGCGGCGCTCGCCCTTTTGCTCGTCGCGCCGGTCCATGCGCTCGTTCTTTCCACCCTTGCCGTCGCCGGCCCAGGAGGGCTTTTCGGCGATCACCGGGCCGGCCGCCAGGATTCCACCGACAACCAGTGCCAACGCACATCTCGTCTTAAGGCTAAAGCATTTCATGCTGTGTCTCCCGGTAAGGAACGTAGGGTTTGTTTCGCAGCTACTTGAATATTCTAGCTTTGGCAGGATTGCAGGTCTGTGCGCTTGTGCACACTTTGACAGCGCGGAATCGATGTTGCGGGCGATTGCTCTTGATCGCGGCCGAAAACCAATGTTCGCTAGCGTACCGACCGCGGTCGGTGCTGCGGGTAGTCTTTACCAGACGCTGTCCGGATCGGTGCAGCGCGGCCGGCGCCGCGGCGCCTGCTCCTTGCGCAAATCGTAGAGAATATAGACTCCGCCTATTTGGATAGCCCATGATCCGCGATCGAATTGTGCAGCACCTTGCCAGGGCATGGCGATTCCTGCTGCTTGCCGCCTTTCCCCTGTCTGCAGTCGCGCAGATCGCTCCATTGGGCGACCTGCTGGTGGTGCCCGGGAGCGCCGGATTGGGCGCAATGATCCGCAGCGAACGCTCCGCGTACGAGGGCGTAGGCTACAGCCAGGATCTGGTTCCGCTGTATCTGTACGAAGGGAAACGCTTCTTTCTGCACCCGACGCGAGCCGGCCTGAAGCTTTCCCGCGCTGACCGGCACCGTGTCGATCTGTTCCTCAACTACCGCTTTGAGGGTTTTCCCACCGGCCCCCTCCCGGCGAGCCTGGCGGGCATGCAGGCGCGCGAATCGACCACCGACTTGGGCGTGTCTTACGCTTACCGGGGAGCGTGGGGTACGCTCAAAACCGAGTTCTTGCACGACGCGCTGGACGTGACCAAGGGCGACGAACTGCGCCTCGGCTACAGCTACGACTGGAACAGCGGTCGCTGGCACCTGCGGCCGACCCTTACCCTGATGCGACGCAGCGCCAGGCTCAACAATTACTACTACGGTGTGCGCGCCGAAGAGGCGACGGCGACCCGGCCGCAATACATGCCAGGTGTCGGCACCGACGCCTGGCTCGGCGTGTACGGCTACTACGATCTCAGCCGGGGCTGGCGGCTGCTCGGCGGCCTGGGCACGACGCTGCCCGATAGCCGCGTGCGCGCGAGCCCGATTGTCCGCGACGGCAATCGGCCGACCCTGTTTCTCGGTGCCGCCTACGATTTCGGCAGCTATCACCGTGCGTTGTTCGAGGAGTCCGAACCCCTGATCGTCAAGCTGCTCTACGGCAAGTCCACCGACTGCAATCTGATCAATACGATGACGCTGCGCTGCACATCCGTGGCTACGGCGGACAATACGCGCATAGCGGGAATCGAACTGGGCAAGCCCTTCATCACGCGAGTGCACGGCTGGCCGCTGGATTTCGTCGGCTACCTCAGCCTGCTGCAGCACGACGAGCGTGGCCTGCAGGACAATTCCCTGCAGATCAACGCCTACATGAAGGCTTACTACTACGGTTTTCCCTGGAGCGAGCGGGTCAAGACGCGGCTCGGTTTCGGGGTGGGGGTCTCGTATGCCGAGCGCGTGCCCTACGTCGAAGCACGCGACCTGTCAGGGCGCGGGGACAACACGTCCCGGCTGCTCAACTACCTGGACCCGACGATCGATGTCAGCGTCGGCGATCTGATCGGCGCCCACTCGCTGAAGGAGACGTACTGGGGATTCGGCGTGTCGCATCGCTCCGGGGTGTTCGGCTCGTCGCGTCTGCTCGGGAACGTCAACGGCGGCTCCAACTACATTTACTCCTACGTCGAGTGGAAAATGCAGTAGCCCGGCAGGCGGCAATCCGGCCAGGCCGCCGGAAACGACAGGGCCAGAATCAGGTGGCGCCGACGGGGTCTTTCGAAAGCAGGTGTCCGGTCACTTCCACGCCGATTCCGCGGTAACCGATGAAGCGGGCGGAGCGGTCGAATATCGGTTCGCCGCTGGCGCGGAAATACTGGTGCGAGCCATCCGGATTGACGCGGCTGAAGGGGAAATCGAGGAACGGGCGCCTCGCCCTGATGTTCGCTTCGAGTTCGGTGCGCTCGGCCTCGTTCCAGCCCGTGCCCTGCAGCACCCGCGTTTCATCCAGCGATGCGCCCATTTGTATGCCGAGCATGTCGAGTATCGGGCCGGATACCTTGGTGACGCGCTGGTTCTGGTCCGACTCCCAGTACCAGTCCGAAGCCAGTTCCGTCAGCGCGCGAAAGCGAGCTTCGCTCTCGCGCAGGGCGGCCGTGCGCTCCAGTACCGTCTGTTCCAGCAGCTTGTTGTAATTGTCGAGCCTGCGGTGCAGCAGGCGCACTTCCAGCATGTTGTGAATGCGCGTCTTGACCTCGGTCAGATCGAACGGCTTGCTCACGAAATCCTTGGCGCCGGCCTGCAGCGCCTGCAGCTTGTGCGCCGGCTGGGCGGTGATCACGAGCACCGGAATGTAGCCCTCGGTTTCGATCGTCTTGAGATTTTCCATCACCTGGAATCCATCCATGCCGGGCATCTGCAGATCGAGCAGGATCAGATCATAGTGGTTTTCGCGATGCAGCGCCGCGACCGCATGCGGATCCGTGGTCGAGCTGACGCGGGTATAGCCGGCTTCCTGCAAAATATCCTCGAGCAACAGGACATTGGCTTCCTGATCGTCCACGATCAGCACGTTTGCATTCAGAATTTCAGCTGCGGTAATCATTGAATCAGTCCTTCTTTGTTGACGCCGTTTCCCGCTTGCGCCGCCGAGAATTCCAGTGCCACGCTCAAGGCATCCATGAACTCGTTGACGACGATGGGTTTGGTGAGATAGCTGAAGAAGCCTGCTTCCAGGCCTTTTCTAATGTCGTTGGGCATTGCGTTTGCGCTGATCGCCACGATCGGGATATGCGCTGTTGAAGGGTCTGCCCGCAGGATGCGCATGGCGTCGATGCCGCTGATGCCGGGCAGATTGATGTCCATCAGGATCACCGCCGGCATGAATTCGCGCGCCAGCTCGATGCCGAGCTTGCCGTCGCCTGCGCTGAGCATGCGAAGATCGGGACGGCGCGTGATCAAGTCCTCGACCAGTTCCAGATTGGCCGGATTGTCTTCGACATAAAGCAGCGTGCGCGCAGTCCCGTCCGACGCGGCCGAATGCCAGTGCGAGGCGGCGGATTCGGCTTTTTCGGCGGCGAATTGCGGTGCAGCACATAGACTCAGTTCGAACCAGAACACCGTTCCCGCGCCCACTGCGCTGTCGACGCCGATGATGCCGCCCATCAACTCGACCAGCCGCTTGGCCACCACCAGGCCGATGCCCGTACCTTCCTCGGTGCTGGCCTCTTGTCCGAGGCGGTTGAATGGCTGGAACAGCAGCGCGAGCTTCTCCGGCGCAAGCCCCTCGCCGGTGTCCCTGACGCTGACGCGCAGCGAATTTGGCGGTGTCGAGGTGCACTCCACGACGACGCTGCCGCCGGCGCTGTTGTATTTGATCGCGTTGAAAAGCAGATTGATCAGCACCTGCTTCAGCCGGGTCCTGTCGGCGAGAACGAAGGTGGGGGCATCGAGGCGCGGAAACTGCATGCCGATGTCGCGCCGTTGCGCCTGCGGCTCTATCATGGCCTGGCACTCGATCATGAGCTCGTTCAAGGAGACGGGTTCCAGCGACAGCGACAGCTTGCCGGACTCGATGCGCGCGAGATCGAGAATTTCGTTGATCAGCTCCAGCAGGTACCATCCGGCCTTGAGTATCTGCTCCAGGCGCCGTTTCTGTGACTGCGTCGGCGGCGGCGAGCCGGATTCCAGGGCTTGCGCAAAACCGAGCACGGCGTTGAGCGGGGTGCGCAGCTCGTGGCTCATGCTGGAGAGGAAATCCGATTTGGCGAGGTTGGCTTTTTCCGCCACGGCCCTGGCGCTCTCCAGCTCGACGTTCTTTTCCTGCAGCACCCGATCCAGGCGTTTGCTCTCGGTGACGTCGCGCGCGGCGGCGAACACCCCCTGCAGCTTGCCTTCGTGATCGTAGAAAGTAGTCGCGTTGTAGGATACCTCGGTTTGCCTGCCATCCCTGGCGCGTGCGGTGAGCTCGTAGTTGCTGACTTTGTTTTCGGCGAGCACCAGCCTGACGCCCGCCGCGGCCCGCTCCGGATCGGTGAAGTAATTCTTGAACGGTGTGCCGATCAACTCGCCGCGCGGGCAACCGGTGAGCGCTTCCATCTGATTGTTGACGTCTGTAATGGTGCCCAACGGATCGGTGGTCATGATCGGATCGATGTTCGATTCGAACAGCGAGCGCGTGTAGAGCTGATGGTCGCGCAGGCGCTGATCCAGCAACTTCTGCTCGGCTTCGACTTGCTTGCCCGCGGTGTTGTCGGTGCCGATCAGCAGGTAGCCGATGATGTTGTTGTCGGCGTCGCGCAGCGCCGTGACCGATACGACCGCCGGAAAGCGGCTGCCGTCCTTGCGGATGTAGGTCAGCTCGTAAATGTCCTCGATGCCGCGCGAGGCCTTGAACACCAGGGCCTCGAACCCCGGGGTAATCGCGGTACCGAGCTCGGCGCTTAGCTCCTTCGCGCGCGCGATCACTTCCTGTGGATCGGAAATGTCGGCCGGCGTGATCTTGTTCATCACGTCGGCGGCGGCGTAGCCGAGCATGCGTTCGGCGCCGACGTTGAAGATCTGGATCACTCCGTGCGCGTCAGTGGCGATGCTGGAGAAGTTGGCGCTGTTGAAAATCGCGCTCTGCAGCGCACCCGCCTTGAGCAGCGCCTCTTCCGCCTGCTTGCGTGCGCTGATATCACGCAGAATGCCGGTGAAGTAACGCTTGCCGCCCAGCCACATTTCGCTCACCGCTATTTCCAGCGGGAAAGTGCTGCCGTTTTTGCGCAGGCCCAGGACTTCGCGGCCGATGCCGACGGCGCGGTCCTCGTCGCTCGCACTGTAGTACTCGAGGGAATCAATGCGCTGCTCCAGATCAAGTTCGGGGATCAGTAGACTGAAGCTTTGTCCGACGAGTTCCGCTGCGGCATAGCCAAACATCCGCTCGGCGGCCGGATTTACGCTTTCGAGGATGCCGCTGCCGGCATGGAGGGTGATGACGCTGTCTACCACGGTGTTGAGTATGGTCTGGATCTGCGCGGTACTGTCGCGCAATGCCTGCTGCGCTGCATACTCCATGGTGACATCGCGGAATATCAGTACGGCGCCGATAACCTGGGCGTCGCGGTTGCGAATCGGTGCGCAACTGTCGGCAATGGCGCACTCGCTGCCGTCGCGCGCAATCAGTATGGTGTGGTTCGCCAGGCCATGGATCGTGCCGTGCGCCAGGGTCTCCTTCACCGGGATGGTGGAAGGCTGGCGGGTCTCCTGGTTGATGATGTGAAAAATCTCATCGACCAACATACCGGTGGCTTGCGCCTGGGTCCAACCGGTGAGCCGCTCGGCGAGGGGATTCAGAAAGGTCACACGCCCTTCGCCGTCGGTGGCAATTACCGCGTCGCCAATGGAATTGAGGGTGACGGCGAGCTTTGCCTCGCTTGCCTGCAGGGTGGCGTTGGCCTGCTGCAGCTGTTCGTTCGTCTCTTCCTGGACTTCGAGCAAGCGCCTGGTCTCGAGATGAAGCAGATTCTTGAGCCGCTGTTGTGCTTGCCGATAGGACAGGTAGGCGAACGCAAGCGCAAACAGCAGCGCCAGCAGGCTGATGGTGATGATGCCGGCGAAAATACGGCGCATGTTCGATTGAAACTCGGCTTCGTGGCGCGCCAGCGCGCCTTTCTCGGTCTGCACGAGATCGCTCATTTCGGCACGAATCGAATCCATCAGGCGTTTGCCATTGCCGCTGGCTGCAGACCCTTTGCTTACAACCTCGAGGACGGCTGCCACGCCATGGTCGCGGCGCAACGCAATGATTTTCAGCATATGCGCCAATTTGGCATCCACCAATGGCGCCAGTGCGTCCAGGTGCTTTTGCGAATCACTGATCGTGGTAAGCGGACGCAATGCCGCGAGATTGCCGCGGACGCTGTCACGCACGGCCAGATACGGTCCCAGAAAGGCCTCGTCACCGGTCAGCACGTAGCCGCGCTGAGCCGACTCGGCATCGGTCAAGCCGGACAACATCGCCTCCGCGCGCATGATCAAATCGTAGGATTGCTGTCGCGCGCCGGCCGCTGTCTCGAGATGCCTGAAAGCCCACAGCGATGCCCACACCACCAGCGCAACCAGCAAGGCCGCGGCAAAAAAGGAAACAGCGATTCGACTGGTCACTTTCATGGCAAGCCTGCCCGTCGCCCATTGCAATGTCGCTTGACATCGAAGTTCAGCGACAACGTCGGCCATGTCGGCATGATGGTCGGAATGCGGCCGCGGTGCTGGTGCAGATCGACCATGTTTATTTGCGGCTTCCGGCGGGGTAAATTGTGTGGATGTCCGCTTTATGCTGCGCAGCTTGAGCCGGGGGCAAGGCGTTCTGTCGCTGCAGGGCATCCGGCAGCAGGCGGGCAAATTCCTTCTTCACCACTGCGTAGCACTCGCACACCTGGGATTCCAGTCCGGCGCGATCGAGCACGGTGATGTGCCCGCGGCGGTAGCGGATGACGCCCGATTCCTGCAATTTGCCGGCAGCTTCGGTGACGCCTTCGCGGCGCACGCCGAGCATGCTCGCGACCAGTTCCTGCGTCATGATCAGCTCGTTCGTCGGCATGCGATCGAGCGTCAGTAACATCCAGCGGCACAGTTGCTGGATCAGCGAATGGTGCCGGTTGCACGCCGCGGTCTGCGACATCTGCGTGATCAGCGCCTGGGTGTAGCGCAGCAGCAGTAGTTGCGTTGCTCCGGCGCGTTTGAATTCCTGCATCATCAACTGCGCTTTCAGCCGGTAGCCCTGGCCCCCGGTCTGAACGACGGCGCGGCTGGGCGTGGTATTGCCGCCCATGAAAAGCGAAATCCCGAGCACGCCTTCGTTGCCCACGCCGGCGATTTCGGAGGACGAGCCGTTCTCCATGACGTAGTGCAGCGACAGAATCGCCGTCGTCGGGAAATAGACATGCTGCAGCAGGCCGCCGGACTCGTACAGCACTTCGCCGAGGCGCATTTCGACCGGCTCAAGGTGCGGGCGCAGGCGTTCGAACTCCTCCGCGGGCAGGGCGGCGAGAAGGTGATTCTGATTGGGACTTTGAGGGGCGGGCATAGGCGGGTCGGCGCATTGCATCCAGGATCGAAACTGCCAGCGGGTCAGCCGGGGTGAAAGGCAAGAGCGCTGCCCCATGCGCGCGAGATTAGCACAAGGGCGTACCCACGTATGTGCGCCAGACAACATAAGCC
>JACZJU010000222.1 GCA_014860395.1 Burkholderiales bacterium
TGGGGGAAGTAAGGCCTGATGCCGGCGGCTGGGCGAGCGGTGCGGTGAATCCGCACTGCGTTCATTCCCTGGCAACTATAGTGATATCGCCGTGTCTTATCTGTAGTTCCAACACTTGCGAGGAGTCAATCTATGTACGGATTCAATACCCATCTAAAAATGCCGTTCGATGCCGCCGTCGCGAAAGTGACCGAGGCTCTGAAAAAGGAAGGCTTCGGCGTGCTCAGCGACATTGATGTCAAGGCGACATTGAAAGCCAAACTCAACATCGAGCATCGGCCGTATCGCATTCTCGGCGCATGCAACCCGCCGCTCGCCCACCGCGCGATCGAGGCCGATCCCGACATCGGCTTGCTGCTGCCGTGCAACGTGGTGGTGCGCGAAGAAGCCGACAAAAGCATAACGGTCGCGTTCATGGATCCCGAGGCGGTGCTGAAACTGGTCGACAAATTGGAAGTGACTGACATTGCCAAGGAAGTACGGGCACTGCTGCAGAAGGTGTGTACGAGCCTCACGGCGTGAAGAACGCCCCAGCACTCGCGCCGGCGCCTCCTCGGCCGTGGAGGTGAACATCAGCGCCGATCTGGCGTCGGTGGACGTGATGCATCACGGTCGCAATGTCACCATCATGCGTAACCAGGATCCGGGCAACGCTATCAATGCGGAATTCGCCCAGACTTCGCGCAAATGCCCGCCATTCTGCATACAGCCAATCGAACTTGCGCCCGGCGTGAAAACCGTAGCCGAACTCGAGGTGCTGCACTTTCTCAAGCAAATCAGCGATGGCGATGCGTCCATATTGGTGATCGATTCGCGCACGCCCGCCTGGGTGGAGATAGGCATCGTCCCGGGGACGGTGAACATCCCCTGGGACACGCTCAACATCGGCAAGTCGGACCAGGCCGCGGTGCAGGCAATTCTGGAAAACCAACTGGGCGCCACGCGGGATTGGGAAAGCCTCGGGCTGACCACCCTCAAGCCGGCGGGCATTTAATATTGAACAAGGCGCAAACCGGTATTCGGCTTGCATTGTTTGAGAAATATCAACCGTACCGGTGGTTGCTCGATGCGAAAATCGATAGCGTCAAGGTGCGGGTCATCCGCGCCGGCGAACAGTTCACAATCGCGCGGTTAGTCAGGGCCGCCCTCAATCTCAGCTCAATTCGGGAACCTTAGACCATGACAACCAACACCCTCACCCCGGAACTGCTCCACAGTTTGGATGCCTACTGGCGCGCCGCCAACTATCTGTCGGTCGCCCAGATCTACCTTTTCGACAACCCGCTGCTGAAGCGGCCGCTGGCGCTCACGGATGTGAAGCACATGCTGCTGGGACACTGGGGCACAACACCCGGGCAGAACTTCATCTACGCGCACCTGAACCGGGTCATCAAGAAATACGACCTCGACATGATCTACGTTTCCGGCCCCGGGCACGGTGGCCCGGCCGTCGTGGGCAACACCTATCTCGAGGGCAGCTACAGCGAGATCTATCCCAACATCAGCCAGAATGAGGCCGGACTGCAGAAGCTGTTCAAGCAGTTTTCCTTTCCCGGCGGCATCCCCAGCCACGCCTCGCCGGAATGTCCG
>JACZJU010000223.1 GCA_014860395.1 Burkholderiales bacterium
CTACCTGCACCGCGGCCGCCATCCGGTGCTGATGAAATTCCGCACCGGCGTGACTAAGGAAGGCAAGCTCACCGGCATGCACCTGCAGACCCTGCTCGACGGCGGCGCCTACGGTTCGCACGGGCCGGCGAGCACCTTCTACACCGGTGTGCTTACGCCGCTCACCTACGAGCTGCCGCGCTTCAAATTCGACGCCTGCCGCGTGTTCACGAACAAGCCCGCCTGCGGTCCCAAGCGCGGCCACGGCACGCCGCAGCCGCGCTTCGGCCAGGAAGTGCAGCTGGACAAGATCGCGGAAAAACTCAAGCTCGATCCGGCTGACCTTCGGCTCAACATGGTAACCAAGGCCAATTCCCTCACCGCGAGCTGGCTCAAGATCGGCAGCAACGGCCTCGCCGAATGCATACGCCAGGTGGTCGCGGGTTCGGGTTGGAAGCAAAAGCACGGCAAGCTGCCGCAGGGGCGCGGCGTGGGCATCGCCTGCAGTTCGTACATGACCGGCGCGGGCGTGTCGATCTACTGGAACAAGATGCCGCATACCGGCGTGCAGTTGAGCCTGGACCGCAGCGGCCAGGTAACGGTGTTCTGCGGCGCCACCGAAGTCGGGCAGGGCTCCGACGACGTGCTCGCGGCAGTCGTAGCGGAGACGCTCGGCATCAGCACCAAGGAAGTGCGCTGCGTCACCGGCGACACCGGCATCACGCCGATCGACCTGGGCTCGTACTCGAGCCGCGTCACGCTGATGATGGGCAATGCGGCGCTCCAGGCCGCGGGTCGCGCGCGCGACATGCTGGTCACCGCGGCGGCGGAGCAACTCGAGGTGCCGCCCGAGAGCATCGTGCTCTCGCAGGGGCGCGTGTTCGCCGCCGGCGACGCGAACAAGACGATGAGCTTTGCCGAAGCAGTGGTCTATGCGGAAACCAAGTTCGGCACCCTGGGGACGGTGGGCTCGTACACGCCGCCCAAGCCGCCGGGCAAATTCAAGGCCGCGGGCGTGGGCCCGTCGCCGGCGTATTCCTTCTCCGCCTGCGTAGTCGAGGTCGAGGTCGACGAGCATACCGGCTGGATCAACGTGCCCAGGATATGGGTCGCGCACGACATCGGCCGCGCATTGAATCCGACGCTGGCGCACGGCCAGGTGATAGGTGGCATCTACATGGGACTGGGCGAGGCGCTGATGGAAGAGCAGGTGTTCCGGCGCCTGCCGGCCAAACTGTCGAATGCGCTGGTGCACAAGATTCCATCGTTGCTCGAATACAAGAGCATCACCTCGCTCGACATGCCCGAGGTCGAGGTGTTCCTGATCGAGGAACCGGATCCGAATTGCCCGTTCGGCGCCAAGGAAGTCGGCCAGGGGCCGCTGTTGCCGGTGATGCCGGCAGTCGCGAACGCCGTGTTCGACGCGGTAGGCGTGCGCATCGACGAGGTGCCGATCACGCCGGAGAAAATCCTGCGCGCGCTGCACCTCAAACGCGAAGGCAAGGACCCGCGCGTGGGCCCCGATCATTTCCCCGAAGTGCCCTACGTGGAGCCGACGTTCGTCATTCCGCCGGACGAAGGCGGCGACGGTACCGAAAGCAAGCCACCGAACAGGGAAGCGGCTAACAAGCGCTTGGAAAGGGCTGCGTCATGATGCGCCTGCCGTGGTTCCAATATAAGACGCCGGCCAATGTGGCCGAGGCCGTGCGCATGCTCGCAGGCGAAGGGCCCCGCGGCATGCTCATCGCCGGCGGCACCGACCTCCTGCCCAATATGAAGCGTCGGCAGCAGACGCCGGCGACGCTGATTTCGCTATCCCGGGTCGAAGGCCTGAAGAAAATCGCTAATGGCGCCGGCCTCACGCTGGGCGCGGGGTTGACCTTGACCGAGGTCGTAGCAGCGGACGCGGTGCGCGAAAAATACCGCGGCCTGTGGCAGGCGGCGGCGCAGGTGGCCTCGCCGCATTTGCGCAACATGGGTACGCTGGGCGGCAACCTGTGCCTAGATACGCGCTGTAATTATTACAACCAGAACGAGGACTGGCGCGAGGCGATCGGCTACTGCATGAAGAGGGAGGGATCGACCTGCTGGGTCGCCACCGCCAGCAAGCGCTGTCTCGCTGTGTCTTCGACCGACACGGCACCCGCCCTGATCGCGCTTGGCGCCAAGGTGCGGTTGGTGTCGGCCGCGGGCGAACGCGAATTCGCACTCGAGAGCCTGTATAACAACGACGGCATCGATTACATCACGCGCAAACCGGACGAAATCCTGACCGAAGTGGTGCTGTCCGAAGCGGGCGGGTGGAAGAGCACCTACTGGAAGCTGCGCCGGCGCGGTAGTTTCGACTTCCCGCTTTTGGGCGTCGCGGTGGCCGCGCGCGCCGCGCCCGACGGCACCATAGAGGAGGCGCGCCTGGTGCTGGGCGCGGTTTCCTCGCAACCCATCGTGGCGAGCAAGGCGAGCGCCTTCCTCATCGGCAAGAAACTCTCCGACGAAGTCATCGCCGAGGCGGGTGCGCTGGCTGCGTCCAGGGCCAAGCCGATGGACAACACCGATCTCGACGTCTACTGGCGCAAGGAAGTCGTGCCCAGTTTCGTCGGCTATGCGCTGCGCGAAATCCGCGGCGACGACATGCGTGCGATGCGTATGCGCATCGCGCGTCAGGCGTTGTGACCTAAGCCGGACAAGCCGGACCCAAGCAAAGTGTCTCCGGCGGGGGAAAAGACCTTATCCCACGAACAAGGGGGGATGCATCCCCCCTTGTTGATCCCCCCGCGGATGCATCGTCGCGATTTATCGAAATCTGTGCCATTTCTGTCAACTCTTGACTGATAAGAGACCAAGTGGGCGTCGCTGAAGCAGGATTCGGCGACGCCGCGATCGCGGATTGGCGATTCCCACTAGGCCGTTTGGCCAATCCTGCCCGGGCTGCGGGATAGGTACAATGGACCGATGTTCAATTCGCATCCCCGGCGGCCGCTGCTTGCGGCATTGCTTGTTTTTCTGCTCGCCTGCATTGCTGCGGCAACACTGATCTGGCACCTCGACCAGCGCGAGCGCCAGGAACGGCGTGCGCGCGTGGCCAATCTGGCGACTGCGCGTGCGGACGTTCTGCAGCGCATTGTCGAACGCGGCTTGTCGGCAAGCTATGCCCTCGCTGCCCTCGTGCGTCAGGGCAAGGGTACCATCCAGAACTTCGACGAAGTCGCCGGCGAGATGCTGCCATTTTACCCGGCCGTATCCGAGCTGGCATTGGCGCCCGGGGGCGTCATTCGCGATGTCGTGCCGCTGGCCGGAAACGAGAAAGCCCTCGGATTCGACTTGCTGAAAGACCCCGCACAAAGAAAGGAAGCGCTGCTCGCAAGGAGTACGGGAAAGCCTATCCTCGCCGGTCCGCTCGATCTGGTTCAGGGCGGACAGGGCCTGGTCGGGCGCTTTCCGGTGTTCCTCGATGGCGCCGAGGGGAAGCCCATTTTCTGGGGTTTCGCCTTGGTCGTGATGCGCGTTCCCGACGTGCTCGAGACCGTCGATTTGGCGCAGTTGGCGGAGCGAGGATTTGCCTACGCGCTCTGGCGCATACATCCGGATACCGGGCAAAAGCAGATCATTGCCGCGTCACCGAACGCCGCACTGGCGGAGCCGATCGAGCGCGCCCTGCATGTGCCCAACGCGACCTGGACCTTGAGCCTCGCGCCGCTCGCCGGATGGGGCAATCCTCTGGAACTGGCGCTCGAGGCGGCGCTGGGGCTGCTGTTCAGCCTGCTTCTGGCCTATCTGGTGAAGACGTTGCTCGAATTGAGGGCGCACCGGGCGGGACTCGAGGCGCAGGTCGGACAGCGCACTGCGGAACTGCGCGAGCGCGAGGCGCGCTACCGCGAACTGTTCGAGGCGAATCCGCAGCCGATGTGGGTGTATGACCTCGATACCCTGAAATTCCTCGCGGTGAACAAAGCCGTAGTAGCGCATTACGGCTACAGCCACGAAGAGTTTCTGGCGATGAGCATCCTCGACATCCGGCCGACGGAGGACGTCCCGCGCCTGCTGCAGCGCGTTGCCCAGGTGCAGGCAACCGACGCCCGAAATGCCGGCCTCTGGCGGCACCGCAAGAAGGACGGCTCGCTGATCGATGTCGAGATCACGTCCCATACGCTCGAATTCGAAGGCCGGCGTGCGCAGATCATACATATAGACGATGTCACCGACCGGCTGGAAGCGGAACGCAGACTACGCGAGAGCGAGGCGCGCTTTCGCAGTCTGACTGAGATGGCATCCGACTTTTACTGGGAGAGTGACAACGAACACCGGCTTACGCAGCTCATAACCGGCAATAAGGAAGATCCGGCGCTTATCCTGCCTGGTGGCTCGCCGCTGGGCAAGCCGCGCTGGGAAGTGCCTTACCTGACACCGGATGCGACCGGCTGGGAGGCCCACCGTGCCGAGCTCGATGCGCACCGGCCATTCCGTGGTTTCGAATACTCGCGCATGGCGATCGACGGCGTCGCGCGCCATATCGAAATCAGTGGGGACCCGGTATTCGATGCATCCGGCGCGTTCCTGGGCTACCGCGGTGTCGGCAAGGATATTTCCGAACGCAAGGCAGCCGAAGCGAAAATCGCGCGGCTGAGCCAGCTCTACGCCGCGTTGGGTCAGTGCAATCAGGCGATCGTGCGCTGCGCGAGCGAGGATGAGTTGTTCCAGCAGATATGCCGCGACACCGTCCGGTTCGGTGGCATGAAAACGGCACGGATCAGCATCGCCGATGCGGCGACCGGCAAGGTTCGCGTGGCCGCCCGTTTCGGTCAAGGCGAAGACGAACTGCCGGACGTCGAGGTTTCGGTCGACTCGAATAGTCCCTACGGCCGTGGGCCGACCGGCACGGCGATTCGCGAGAATCGCCCCGTCTGGTGTCAGGATTTCATGAACGACCCGACTACCGCGCCCTGGCGCGAGCTCGGCGCGAGGCTTGGCTGGGGCGCCATGGTTGCGCTGCCGTTGCGCAGGAACGATATTGTGGTGGGCGCCTTCGTCGTGTTCGATGGCGAAGTCCACGCATTCGACGAACCCAGGCGCGAGCTATTGCTGGAGATGGCGGGCGATATCAGCTACGCGCTGGATAATTTCGAGCGCGAATCCCGGCGGCGGCAGGCGGAGGCGGCGCTGCGCGAAAGCGAGGCGCGTTTTCGCAGCCTGACCGAGATGTCCTCGGATTTCTATTGGGAGACCGATGCCGAGCTCCGGCTTACGCAGCGCAGTTCCGGCAGCGGGCGCAATGCGTTGTTGGCGTTGACGCACGACGACTGGGTCGGCCGGCGCCGCTGGGAGATACCCTATCTTGCGCCTGACGAAGCCGGATGGCAGGCGCACCGGGAAGTGCTGGACGCGCACCTGCCGTTCCGCGATTTCGAGTTCGTGCGCGCAGGCGCAAACGGCAGCGCGCGGCATATGCAGATACAC
>JACZJU010000224.1 GCA_014860395.1 Burkholderiales bacterium
TACGTCATGCTGTATTCGGCGGCGATCATATTTTTCTGTTTTTTCTACACCGCGCTGCAGTACAACCCCAAGGAAACGGCGGACAACCTGAAGAAGAGCGGCGCATTCGTGCCCGGTATCCGACCGGGTGACCAGACCGCACGCTATCTTGAGAAGATTCTGACGCGTCTCACCATGGCCGGGGCGGCGTATGTGACTCTGGTCTGCCTGTTGCCAGAATTCATGATATTGAAATGGAATGTGCCGTTCTATTTTGGCGGGACCTCGCTGCTGATCATTGTGGTGGTAACTATGGATTTCATGTCGCAGGTGCAGGCCTATATCATGTCGCATCAGTATGAAAGCCTGCTGAAGAAAGCCAATTTCAAGGGCGCGGGCTTCCCCACACGCTGATGGCGAAAGAAGACGTTATCGAGATGCAGGGGGAGATCGTGGAAAATCTCCCGAACGCGACCTTCAGGGTGAAGCTGGAAAACGGGCACGTAGTGTTGGGGCATATCTCGGGCAAGATGCGGATGCACTATATCCGCATCCTGCCGGGCGACAAGGTGACGGTGGAGTTGACGCCGTATGATTTGACAAGGGCGCGGATCGTTTTCCGCGCGAAGTAGTTCGGGTGCGGGTGTAACAGCGCGGACTCGGGCGGAGCAGGGGAGCACCATGAAAGTACAGGCATCAGTGAAAAAGATGTGCCGCAACTGCAAGGTCATTCGCAGGAAGAGGGTGGTGCGCGTGATTTGCACCAACCCGCGACATAAACAGCGTCAAGGTTAATTGGCTGGCAAAGAGCATGATATCAAGTTATAATTATCGGTTTCGCATTCTTGGAGTGAACTAATGGCCCGTATCGCAGGCGTCAACATTCCAAACCACCAACACGCCGAGATTGCGTTGACCGCTATCTTCGGTATCGGGCGAGCACGCGCGCAGGCGATATGCGTTGCCGCCAAGGTCGGAACGTCGGCCAAGATCAAGGACCTGTCGGACTCCGATATGGAACGCTTGCGTGAAGAGGTGGCTAAATTCACGGTCGAGGGGGATTTGCGGCGCGAAGTATCGATGTCGATCAAGCGCCTGATGGACCTGGGCTGCTATCGTGGCTCGCGCCACCGCAAAGGCTTGCCAGTGCGCGGGCAGCGTACGCGCACCAACGCGCGCACGCGCAAAGGCCCGCGTAAGGCCGCGATCAAGATGAAATCCGTGGCAAGCAAGACCTAAACCCCGGATCAACGGATACGTAGAGGAAAGCATAAATGGCCAAACCACCGAGCGCCACAGCAGCGGCGCGCGTACGCAAAAAGGTAAAGAAGAACGTCGCCGAAGGCATCGCGCATATTCACGCGTCGTTCAACAACACCATCATCACCATAACCGACCGCCAGGGCAATGCGCTCTCGTGGGCGACTTCCGGTGCCGCCGGTTTCAAAGGTTCGCGCAAATCGACGCCGTTCGCGGCGCAGATAGCCGCGGAGCAGGCAGGCAAGGCGGCGCAGGAATGCGGCGTGAAGAACGTCGAAGTTCGCATCAAAGGCCCGGGCCCAGGACGCGAGTCCGCAGTGCGCGCCCTGAACGCGATCGGACTGAAGATCACCAGCATCAGCGACGTGACGCCGGTGCCGCACAATGGCTGCCGCCCGCCCAAGCGTCGGCGCATCTAAGGAGACTGGAACGTGGCCCGTAACCTAGACCCAAAATGCCGCCAGTGCCGCCGCGAGGGCGAGAAGCTGTTCCTCAAAGGCGAGAAGTGCTTTACCGACAAATGCGCCGTGGAGCGCCGCGCCTACGCGCCGGGCCAGCACGGCCAGAAGAGCGGCCAGCGCCTGTCCGACTACGGCAAGCAGCTGCGCGAGAAGCAGAAAATTCGCCGTATCTACGGCATCCTCGAGCGTCAGTTCCGCGGAATCTATGTTGCGGCTACGCGCAAGAAAGGAATTACCGGCGAGAATCTGCTGCAGATGCTCGAGTCGCGCCTGGATACCGTGTGCTTTCGCATGGGCTTCGGCGCTTCGCGCAACGAGGCGCGGCAGGTCGTACGCCATAACGGCATCATGGTAAACGGCAGGCGCGTCAACATACCGTCCTATCATGTGCGCACCGGCGACACCATCGAGGTGGCGGAAAAGGCCAAGGCCCAGTTGCGCATCAAAGGTGCATCCGGGGCAGCCGCGTCGCGCGGCATTCCGGAATGGCTGGAAGTCGATACCACGGCGTTGAAGGGCATGTTCAAGAACATGCCGCAGCGCACCGAATTGCCTTCGACTATCAACGAGAGCCTGGTAGTCGAACTCTACTCCAAGTAATTGTCAAAGTTTCCCAGAGGAACCTCCATGCAAAGCAGTGGATTTCTGAAACCGCGCATCATAGACGTGCAGAGCATCGCTCCGAACCACGCCAAAGTGGTGATGGAGCCGTTCGAGCGGGGCTACGGTCACACACTGGGCAACGCGCTGCGACGCGTACTTTTGTCGTCGATGCCGGGTTTCGCTCCGACCGAAGTGCAGATCTCAGGCGTGCTGCACGAGTATTCGACCATCGACGGTGTGCAGGAGGACGTGGTTGACATCCTGCTCAACCTCAAGGGTGTGGTGCTGAAGATGCACAACCGCACCGAGGCGCTGTTGACGCTGAAGAAAAAAGGCGAAGGTGCCGTAACCGCCGCCGATATCGAAGTCTCGCACGACATCGAGATCATCAATCCCGAGCACGTCATCGCGCACCTTTCGCCCGGCGGCAAGTTGGAGATGCAGATCAAGGTCGAGCGCGGTCGTGGCTATGAGCCCGGCAACCTGCGCGTGGCCCCGGAAGAAACCAAGGGCATTGGCAAGATCATCCTCGACGCTTCGTTCTCGCCGGTGCGCCGCGTGAGCTACGCGGTCGAGTCGGCGCGGGTTGAGCAGCGCACCGACCTCGATAAGCTGATCATGGACATCGAGACCAACGGCGTGGTCGAGCCGGAAGAGGCAATACGTTACGCCGCGCGCGTCCTGGTGGACCAGCTGTCGGTGTTCGCCGCGCTCGAGGGCACACCGGTCGCCAGCGAGCCGGTAAAGGCGCCGCAGGTCGATCCGATCCTGCTGCGTCCGGTGGACGACCTGGAACTCACGGTGCGCTCGGCCAACTGCCTGAAAGCGGAGAACATCTATTACATCGGCGACCTGATCCAGCGTACCGAAACCGAACTGCTGAAGACGCCGAATCTGGGCCGCAAGTCGCTCAACGAGATCAAGGAAGTGCTGGCTTCGCGCGGGTTGACCCTGGGCATGAAGCTCGAGAACTGGCCGCCCGCAGGACTGGAAGTCGCTCGCGTCTGAGTCTAGAGTTAGTCGCGAATTGGTTGAAAGTCGCCAGCGACCAAGTTGGAAGTCGCCAGCGACCTAGCGCAAGCCGCGGGCAGACAATTCGCGGTCAAGGAACATCGCCCTCGGGATGAGGGCCGAACAGAAGAGGCAAGAACATGCGTCACCGCTTAGGACTGAGAAAGCTCAATCGCACCAGCAGCCACCGTCTGGCGATGCTGCGCAATATGACCAATTCACTGCTGAAGCACGAGGTTATCAAGACCACGCTGCCAAAGGCGAAGGAGTTGCGACGGGTGGTGGAGCCGATGATCACGCTGGGCAAGATCGCCACCGTCGCCAACCGACGCTTGGCGTTCAACCGCCTGCGCGATCGCGACATGGTCACCAAACTGTTCAACGAACTCGGCCCGCGCTACGCTAAACGCAACGGCGGTTACCTGCGCATTCTGAAGTACGGTTTCCGCCAGGGCGACAATGCACCGATGGCACTGGTTGAACTCATGGATCGACCCGAACCGGTGGAAGGCTCCGCCGCAGAGGAAGCCAAGTCCTAAAGAAGGGATTGCTGCGATGAAGAAGCCGGCCAGCGCGCCGGCTTTTTTATTTTCTCGGGCTACAATGCGCGCATGGCAATCGTGCTGTTTACAGATTTTGGCTCCGGCGACATCTACGTAGGCCAGGTGAAGGCGGTATTGCAGCGGCTCGCGCCGGGCGTTGCGGTAATCGACCTGCTGCACGACGTGCCGGCATTCAATGTGCGCGCCGGCGCACATTTGCTCGCTGCCATGGTCGATAACTTTCCCGAAGACAGCGTGTTTCTGGCCGTGGTCGATCCCGGCGTCGGCGGGGCGCGCGACGCCGTCGTGGTGAGAGCCGATGAGCGCTGGTACGTAGGCCCCGACAACGGGCTGCTTTCCGTGGTCGCGGCGCGCGCGCGCAACAGCGACAGCCGGCGCATAAGCTGGCAGCCGCCAGAGCTCTCGGCCTCGTTCCATGGGCGCGACCTGTTTGCGCCGGTCGCCGCCAGGCTGGCCGCGCAAGGCGGGGTGCCTGCGGACTGGCTTGAGCACACCAACAGGCTCAATGTCGATTTCGGCGGCGACGACCTGCCCGAGATAATCTATGTCGACCATTACGGCAACGCCCAGACCGCCGTGCGCGCGAGCGGGATCGCGCGCACGGCGTCGCTCCTGGTCGGTGCGCACCGACTACCTTACGCGCGTGTGTTCTCAGAGGCGGCCGAGGGCGCAGCCTTCTGGTACGGGAACAGCCAGGGACTGGTCGAGATTGCGGTCAACCGCGGCAGCGCGGCGCGGCTGCTGGGATTAAAAATCGGCGAACCTCTGGTCTGGGCGTGAGCATTGCCGCAGCGGCCATAGGCGGAAGTGTTCCGCGCAACGGCCAGCGGGCAGACCGAGCAGGTCTCCGGCGTAGTGCTCTTTGTCGCGCGCCTTGGTGCTGCCGCTCCTGCGGATCCCCAGACCGCTTGTTACAGCACGAGTATCACGCGGAAATCGTTGACATTGGTCCGTGTCGGGCCAGTCACGACCAGGTCGTTCAACGCATGGAAGAAGCTGTAGCCATCATTGTTTGCGAGGAGCTTCTTGGCCGAGATGCCATTCGCGGCGGCGCGGGCGACGGAGTCCGGCTCAAGCACCGCGCCCGCATTGTCCTCTGAGCCGTCGATGCCGTCGGTATCGCAGGCAAGGGCGTAGGTGCCCGGCATTCCGTCCAGCTCAAGCGCGAGAGACAGGAGGAACTCGGAGCAGCGGCCGCCGCGACCATTGCCGCGCACCGTGACTGTACATTCGCCGCCTGAAATCAGCGCCAGCGGCGACTTGAACGGCTCGCCATGCCCGCGGATTTGGCGCACCAGCGCGGCGTAGACTTTGGCGACCTCGCAAGCTTCACCCGTGACGCTGTCGCCCAGCACCACTGGCGTGATGCCTTTGGCGCGGAAATAATCCGCCGCGGCCTGCAGCGAACCTTGTGCCGTGGCGATGACGCGGTTCTCCACGCGCTGGAACAGCTTGTCGCCGGGCTTGGGCGTCTCGGCGATCTCGCCGCGTACGCCGCGCTGCAAATGCGCCACTACCGACGCCGGCGCCTTGACGCCATAGCGCGTGAAAATATCCAGTGCATCCTGATAGGTGCTCGGGTCGGGCGCGCAGGGGCCGGAGCCGATATGGGTGGGGTCGTCGCCGGTCACGTCGGAAATGATCAGCGCTATCACCCGGGCCTTGCACGCCGCGGCAAGTCTGCCGCCCTGGATGCTGGAAATGTGCTTGCGCACCGTGTTCATGTCCTGGATCGGGGCGCCGCAGCGCAGCAGCTCCTTCGTCGCGGCTTTCAGTTCGTCCATGCTTATGCCCTCGACCGGCAGGCTCAGCAGGCTGGATCCGCCGCCTGACACCAGTGCGAGCAGCAGGTCGTTCGCTCCCAGGGTTTTCGTGCGACGCAGGATCTCATGCGCAGCCCTTTCGCCGCTCTCGTCGGGAACCGGGTGGCCGGCCTCTATCACCTGGATGCGGTTGGTAAGCAGGCCGTGCCGGTAGCGCGTGATCGCAAGGCCGTCCAGCGGCGCTGCCGCCGGCCAGTGCTGTTCCACCGCGAGCGCCATGGCGGCGGCGGCCTTGCCTGCGCCGACCACCAGCGTTTTGCCCTCCGGCGGCCGTGGCAAATGTGGCGGCAGGATTTTCTGCGGATCCGCGGCGCCGACCGCGGCGTGAAAACCTTCAATGAGCAGTGCGCGTGGATCCATGACCTGTGAAAGATAGCAGCTTTCCGCAACGCCTGCCATGCCGGCGCGGCAAGGATTTCGTTTGGGTGTTTGCAGCCGTGGCGGCGAGTTTGAGCAGCACGAATATTACGTTCGCCCGGTCCCGACAAGGCCGACCGCGAGGGATTTCAAAGGCGCATCATTTCCATCGCGCCTTTGAACAGTGCGCTATCCGGATCGGCAAGTCGTTCGAGCACCGTGAGATGGTTGCAGCCCGGCATCGGAATGTCTCCGGCAAAGGCATGGCGCCACGTTCTGCCGATGAGCGCGCTCTGACGTTTGAACTCTTCGCTTTCGTCACCGCCTACCGCGGTATACAACGGTGCGTTGGTGGCGGGTGGCATATTCACTGGGCTCAGCCTGTGCGCCAGCACCCGGTCCAGTTTCAGGTCTACGTTTACGAATGGGGCATGCACGAGCGGCTCCAGGTCGTAGATGCCGCTGATTGCGAGACCGCCTTTCACCAGGTTGTGAGGCAGTTCCGGCATGTAGGTATTCCAGCGCGCCGCCAGCATCATTGCAGCCAGATGTCCGCCGGCCGAATGTCCCGCGACGTACAGCCTGCCCGGATTGATGCCGTGACGTGCGCCATGGTGCCACAGCCAGGCGATCGCCAGCAGATTCTGCTTGACGATATCCTCGATGCCAACGTCCGGGCACAGAGCGTAGTTGGGCAGGACCAGCGTTACGCCGCGGCGCGCGAAAGCGGGGGCGAGATAGGAAAAATCGCTTTTGTCGCGCGACCTCCAATAGCCCCCGTGAATGAACACCAGCAGCGCCTCGCCCCTGCCCTCGGCGGGAAAGATGTCGAGTTTTTCGGCCGGACTCGCGCCATAGGAAATGTCCAGTCGGCAAGGCCGGCTTGCGCGCACTTCCTTCGAGCGCTTGGCTCCACGTTCGAAAATCTGCGCATGATCCGGGATCATCGCGCGGGCATTGTACTGTCGGTCGTAGTAGGCGGTCGAGGCGTCTGTCATGGTTGGCTCCTGAACGATGGCGTAGACTTCGATGCGGCTGTTGATCGCGGACACCGGGCTGAAGCGCGCCGCTCAGCTATTCAGGCCTTTCGGTCTGATCTCCCTGAGCTGCTCCCACAGCTCGACTGCCTGGCCCTTGGCAAGGTAGTTGCGCACGTACAGGGCCATCTTTTCATCCTCGATGAAGCTCGCCGAGGACCGTGCGCGCAAGATCTCTTGCGGGAGCTGCGGCTTGGCAATGACAAAGCCCTGCACATAGTCGACCCCCACTTCCGCCAGCGCCTCGACCGTGGCCAGGTCTTCGGTCCATTCCGCCACGCTCTTCATGCCGAGGTTGCGCGCGAGCTCAACGATTGCTTCGACGATGGCGAGATTCGCTGGATGCATATTTACACCGAGGATGAAGTTGCCGTCAATTTTCAGCGTATCGGCGCGCAGTTCCTTGAGATACGAAAAAGACGTGTACCCGGCGCCGAAATCGTCGAGCGCGACCTTCGCTCCGAAATCCCTGGCTTTATCGATGAAGCGCCGGGTGTTATCCAGATCGTGCAGCGCTACGCTTTCAGTTATCTCGATGCACAGTTTGCCCACTGTGCGCCCGTACTGCGCCAGCATCGAGAATGCATCCTGAATGAAGCGCTCGTCATTCAGCGACGCCCCGCTCAAGTTCATGCATGCGAACTGAGTCCGCTCGAGATCGTCGTAATGCTCGTCGAGCCACGCGAGGGCGTTGGACATGACCCATCGGTCGATCACCGCGCTGCGCCCGTTATTTTCACCCGCGGAAATGATTTTTCCCGCCGAGGTGACCGTGTTGTCTCTCTCTCGCATCCGCAGCAGGATCTCGAAATTCAGGGACTCATAGGGTGCGCGCAGGGACATGATGGGCTGCATCACCAGAAACAAGCCTTCCGGTACGACGCCGGTACCCAGGCGTTCGATCAGCCGCAACTCTTCCTCGCGTTCCTTGAAGATTGTCTCGTTCTTCTCATATACCACCAGATTGGCGTGCAATCCCTTTTTGGCTTCGCGGCAGGCGCGGTCCGCCGCCGACAGCGCGTCTTTCACGTTGGTGCCGGCGGCAACTTCGATCAATCCGATCGAGCCCTTCACCTGGAAAGCCTTGTCGCCTATTTGATAAGGACTGGCTCCGATCCATTCGACGATGCCGCGGCAGATCGCGGTCGCGGTGCGTATCGGCGTGTTGCGGAATACGATGACAAACTCGTCGCCTCCGACCCGCCCGACATCGTGGCCGTCGGCCAACATCTCGCGCACGCGGTCGCATACCTGTTTCAGGACTTCGTCGCCTGCCAGGTGGCCGAACAGGTCATTGATCAGCTTGAACCGGTCCAGGTCGAGATAGGCGAGCGCCAGCGGTTGGCCCTTGGCGAAGGTGCGCATTCCTGCTGCGAAAGCTTCCTCGATGCCATGCCGGTTGAGCACCCCGGTCAGCGAATCGTTCTCCGCCAGGAAGCGCAGTCTGGCCGTCGCCTTGGAGCGTTGCGTGATGTCCTGCAGCGATCCTTCTATCATGTCTCCGGTCAGGGTCGCTTTGACCAGAAAGCGCCTGGACTCTTCGTCATCTGCCGCGAAATCGCGGACTTCAATTTCTTCTCCGGTCTTGCGTCGAACCATTTCCTCCAACTTGGCCCAGGCGCCGGGCTCGAAATGCTCGCCCCAAGTCTCTTTCTTGGCGTGTGACGTATCCACGCCCAGCATTGCTCGGAGTGCCGGGTTGCCGCGCAGGAAGACGCCATGCGCATCCAGGGTAAACAGCCCGATCGGGATCGCCTCGTAAGTGTTGCGCAATTCTGCCTGTGCCCTCATCCGCTCCATGCGCTCCTGGCGCATCTGCTCGGCGATCGCGAGCGCCGCCATGAGGCTGGACGCGAGCGCCGCGGTGACGCTGTTGATCGCTCCGATCAGCATCTTTGTACTCAAGGCAGCAGCAATGACTTCGTAAAGGCTCGCGAACAGTGCGGTCCCAAACGAAGCGCTATACCACATCGCTACCCTGGAGCCCGTGATCACTACGATGCGCGCAAGTAAGAACGCCAGTACCACGGCGCCGAGCGCCGCGGTAATCCACATGTAGGGCAGGTATTTGGAATAAGGCAGGACGACGGCGGCCAATAGCAATGGCGCGCATGACCACGCCGCTAGGCGCAACAGCCACGAATGCCCTACCCGTTTCAGGTTTTCCCGGAAAAGCGTGCTGAACAGGGTATAGGTCAGCAAATAATAAGCGGCTATGCTCAGCTTTCTTGCGAGCAGTACAAATTCCGGGGGTATGCTATGTCCCAGCCATTGCGTGTCCCATCCGGCCGACAGCCCTGCGAGGCGCAGATTGGTAATGAGCCAGGCCGCAAACAGCACGTAAATCCATTCCCGATTTATGATTGCCGTTAACAGAACAAACAGCGAGAGCACGATCAAGCCGCCGTCGAGAAGGCCTGAATCGCGATGAAACTGTTGAGCCGCCAATTCGAATTGTGGCTCAGGCCACTGCACGACTTTGATGCGGCCCGGCCCGGCGAAAGTGGACGTGCACAAGATTTCCAGGGGCATTTGCGATTGCAGCCTGTCCAGCTTGAGCACGAATCCGGTCTTCGCCAGCTTCAACTGGCCGGCCGTTGCTTCGCGATTTCCTTGGCCTAGGGATACTAGTTCTGGCGCATTCCAGCAGCTAACGGCGAGGGCATGTCTGGACGGAAGTTCGATATCGGTCCGTTCGCCGATGTTCGCCGGTTTTACGGTGAAACTGAACCAGAAAGGAAACTCCGACAGTCTGGTGTCGCGATGGTCGACCACAGGCTGATCTTTCAGCTGCGCCATAGCTTGCGCTGGCGAGGGCGCATGTCCGATTTGCTCGAACACTCGGAATTCCAAGGGACTGCTTCCGCTTGTGGTGTATTCCCCAGGCCAGGTCAGCAGCGCCACCAGCGACATTGTGCCAATTGCAATGGGCACGCCGTAGACGGAAACTCGATACAACAGGGAGTCGAGCGCCGAATTGGCGTGTCTGGTCCATCCCCGGCTGAATATCGAAGGCAGCAGCATATCTTATTACTGGCACGCGAAAACAATTACTCATCATACCAGCGTTGACCCTCACGGAAATATCAGACCCGCACTTCTGCCCAAACGTACTGCCGGCGGCAAGACGGCGGCGGCACGCGAATTGCGCATGCCGCCGCTTCTGTTACGCACCGACTGCCGCCCATTCAAACGAATTTGCCCGCGGTATTGGATGGATCTCGGAGGAGAAGTCCGCGTTGCTCAAGTCTATATCGGGATGTTGGATATTGCACATGAAGTCGAGAAGGGGATGGCTCGCTTCAATCCATTTTGCTCTTGCTCCGGGGATATCGAGCGCCAGTACCCGATGCGGGATATTGTTGACGTGTCGCATTGGGATGAACTCTCCAGAATATAAGTCTTCCAACAAGAGGCCATCATATTGCCTATCCAATGGTGGCCTGGCGGTGGCGATTACCCAGTCGATATTTGCTTCAAGGCAGTAAAGATACAACGCCTTGATCAGTATTAGCTTGGTGACTCGTCCGACCCGACCTTCGGCAACACCCAGTCGCGTCGCTTCGACCATACTCCTATGCTGCAGCCGGGCCGGAAGCTCGACCGATTGTTCGACGCCGAGCTTGCGGTAGCGATTGCTCTGTACCCGGATCGTTCCCACTGGCGAGCCGTCCAGCTTGGATTCCGCCAGAAGGATTATCGAGCCTTCGTCGTAGTCATTCGCTTCGGGCATCTTCAGTGTTTCCGAGAATGCCGGAACGTGGCGTGCATACGCCGCTTGGCGGATGGCAACTGCTTTGTACAGAGCTTCCTCGCTGCGAACGACTCTTACGGTGAACGGCAAGCGTTCTACCCTCATCCGCTCTTCAGCCGACACCTGCTCCATGGCACCTGCAGCGAGGGCGCCGTTCAGTAGTATTGCATGCTCAATCGATTTCATCTCCAACCTCCCTTATCAAACGAACAATCAGGTACCGTCCAAGTTGGGAACGGTGTAGCCCGGGAAAGTCTGGCGGCAACGAGTGTTATGTTCGTCGGCCGTCTTCGGAACACCGGGATCAGTGACATGCCAGCTCGGCCCGACGCCGGATCTGGCAGTCTGATACGTCGAAATTCGCACATTTCGCTTTGTTAATGGTCTGGCGCGCCTAGAGGCGTCTCAGGCTGTACTGGGCAAGGGACACGTAGTGCTTGTCAAATGCCGTTACGCAGGCCGAGAGGTAACGATCGTAGTCCTCGAAGACTCGGTCGCCGTAGCGCTCGCGGATCTCCGTCTCATGCCGGCGAAGCCGCGTGACCCATTCGTCGCAGGTGCGCAGATAGTCAAGGCGGCGAGTCTTGACCTCGATTACCTCCCAATACCGACTGGCGGATTCCATGACTTCGGCTAAGCGAAGTGCGAAGCCGCCAGGGAACATCGTATAGGTGATGTGCGCCATATCTTCGATGTCCTTGCGGTTGCGCGGGATCGAGTTGCGCAGGATGGTCTGCAATGCGAAGTGCGCGCCAGGCTGCGTCCACTCGTGCGCGCGGCGGAAGTAGTCGCGATACACGGCCATGTGCTCGCCGGCGCGCACCTGCGCGGGCGTTGCCGTGTGCTCCAGCATGCAGATAGAAACGATAGCGTCAAACTTTACCGGTGGCTGGTAATCGCGGTAGTCGCAAACGGTGGCGTTGACGTTGGGGATGCGACGGCGCACGATCTCCTGGTGCTGCGCGTCGGACAGTGTGATGCCGTGCACTTCGCGCACACCACGATCGACCGCCAGGTACTGCAGGTTCGCCCCCCAGCCGCAACCAATGTCGAGCACGCGCGTGTCAGGGCGGATGTGGGCGTAGTCGTGCAGAATGGCAAGCTTGTTCATCTGCGCGAGTTCGAGCGAATCGGTCGGCGCGTGCGGGCCCTCGTCGTACACTCCGCTGGTGTAATTCATGCGCTCGTCAAGCCAGAGGCGGAAGAAGTCGTTGGAAATGTCATACGAGACGGCGACGTCGGCTTTATTGGACACGGGTGGCCTCCCTTGAGAGCCTGGGTTGGACGGGGTTGACGGCATCGAACAACATGTTTGGTTCGACGATGCGCAATATATTAGAATTCATATTATGCTATATTTATCAATGCATTGCGAATTATACGGCTCTGCACCTACGCCTCAAGAATGGTCTCAGAAGGGCGGGCGTATTCACCCATGGCGTCTGGCGGGACCAACTCCCGCAGCATCCGTTTCGTTGCTGGAAGCCTCGGGCCCGCGACGCCCCTAGATGTAGGCGATCTGCAAGTCGCTTTCCAGGACTGTGTCCACCTGCGGCGCAAACGGCGATGGCCCGGTAGAGTCTGGCGGCGACAAACCTCATGTCCATCGGTCGTAGTCGAACACCGGGATCAGCCGCCTGCCAGGTCGGCTTCGGGCCGGGTCTGGCAGCCTGATGCGTTGAGAATTGCAAAAGCGTTATCAATCTTGATCCTCATTTACAGGGGCGTTTTGCAATCATTGTGCTCGACGGTATCACGCCCATAAGTGCTCCTCAAGTTCGGGGCGACTCTGAACCGTTCGGCGCGGCATTTGCGCCGGCTGACGACTGCGGCAACGGTCGCCGGCGTAGCCCGGAGTGCCAGCGCGGGTTAGAATCGCGGCCATGAGCGACGAACTACCCCAGGAAAAGAACGTACTTGGCGGACCGTTGCAGGCCTGCGGCTACGATCCGCTGACCGGCTTCTTTCGCGACGGCTGCTGCGCCACCCGCGGTGCCCAGGGCGTGGCGCACCTGGTCTGCGTGAAGGTGACGGAGGAGTTTCTCGAATTTTCCCGTGCGCACGGCAACGACCTCTCCACGCCGCGCCCGGAGATGCGTTTCCACGGCCTCAAACCGGGCGACCGCTGGTGCCTGCACGTGCTGCGCTGGGTTGAGGCCTGGGAGGCCGGCAGGGCGCCCAAGGTGGTGCTCGAGGCTACGCATGAAGACGTGCTGCAGCTGGTGCCCTTGCGTGCACTCAAGCGCCATGCGCTCGATTTGCACTGAGCGCGGCTGACCGGCGGCGCCAGCGCGTGCAGCCGGATCCGGGCAGTTCGGTCGCGGTCATCGGCGGCGGCCCCGCCGGGCTCATGGCTGCGGAAGCCGCGAGCGGCGCCGGCGCGCGCGTCGATGTATACGACGCCATGCCTTCGGTCGGGCGCAAATTCCTCATGGCCGGCAAGGGCGGCCTGAACCTCACGCACTCGGAGCCGCGCGAGGCCTTTCTCTCGCGCTACGGCACGCGCCGGCGCAACCTCGAGTCCTTGCTTGACGGCTTCGGGCCTGACGCCCTGCGCGCTTGGGCGCAGGGACTCGGCGTCGAAACCTTCGTCGGCAGTTCCGGCCGGGTGTTCCCCTCGGGCATGAAGGCCGCGCCGCTGTTGCGTGCCTGGCTGCACCGGCTGCGCTCGGCCGGCGTGCGCTTTCACATGCGTCATCGCTGGTGCGGCTGGGACGACGCTGGGGCGCTGCGTTTGGCCACGCCGCAGGGCGAGCGGGTGGCGCGCGCCGACGCGG
>JACZJU010000225.1 GCA_014860395.1 Burkholderiales bacterium
GTCGCGCCAAAAGCCGGCCACCGCGCTGAATGGCGTCAGTCCGAGGCACAGCAGCCACAGGTCGAGCAGCCGGTCGCGCCGGCCTTGGCGGTCGAAATGACCGACGACGTATGGCGTCTCTTCGAACGCCGCGGATGCGCCCGAGGCGCCAGACAGCCGGCTCTGCCCGAGCAGCGTGCGCTCGCTGCGCAACTCGGCGCGGCGCGCACCCCGACCCACTCCGGGACCGCTCAAGCGATAGGCAAGCACCTTGCCCTGCGGCATGCGCAGCGCACCGGCCAAGCCCTCGTCGCGCGGCGCGCTGCTGACGAGTTCGCCTTCCCCGGGCACGTGGTAGAGCCGGAACTCGCCCTCGCCGCCGACGCCGCGCACGAGCACGTTGGCGAGGTGAAACGCCCGGGTCGCGCCGCCGAGCTGATCGGAGGACTGCACCTGGAAATGCAGATGCGGTTCGGGCGCGCGCCCTGAACTGCCGCACGCGGCCAGCTGCTGGCCGGTGACGACCCAATCGCCCGGCTGCACGCGCACGCTGCCTTGCTTCAGGTGCGCGAGCAGGATGTGCACGCCGACCGCGGTGCGCAGCATCAGGAAATTGCCCCAGTTGTTCTCGATGTCGGCTTCCCCTGGCGGCATGTCGGCCAGGTCGTCGCGCATCTTCACGACTTGGGCCGCAGCCGGCGCGAGCACCGGCGTGCCAAAGCAGAAGTAATCGCGCTGCGACTCGCCCTCGTCGCGGCGGTTGCGCCCGGCTTCGACGATCTCGGCATCGAGCGCATGCTGCCAGGGGCTGCGGTGCGTGTACGCCCCGTCGAATGCCTGCGAGATGCGCCATTCGCCGAAGAACGGCGCCATCAGCGCGACGCTGTCGAGCGCGCTGCCGCGTACCTGCGCGATGCGCGCGCGCTCGTAGCTGCGCTCCGGCGCCTCGGGCGAGTCGAGGTTCAATCGCGGTGCGCGGTTGTCCGCGCGCACCGCCAACGCCCCCAGCCACAGGTACACGGCGGCGATGAACGGCAGCGTCAGCAGCGGCAGGTGCAGCGGCTGCAGCGCCGCGCCGAACGCCAGCGCGAGCCACGCGGCGAGCGCGCCGCCCGCCGCCGCCATGGCGAAGCCCGCGCGCGAGGGCACCGAGAATATGCCGCCGAGCGCCATCGCGGCGAGCATGTAATTGAAACCGTACAGATCGGCGCCGACACTGCCCGAGAGCGCGAGCGCAGCCTGCCCGGCGACATATCCCGCGAGCGCGAGCAGCGCGAGGTAGGGCGAGGCGACGAGCAGCCCGACGAACAGCAGCGCGCCGGCGAGGGGGTAGGGAACCAGGAACAGCCAGCCCAGCGAAGTGAAGAAGCCATCCGTTGCAGCCGGCAACAAATAGCTGGCGGCGCCGAACGGGTCGTGCAGTCCGGAGACCGCATCGCGCCAGGGCGAGGCGAGCGCGACCAGCCAGCACGCGAGCACGAACGGCAGGCTGAGCACCGGCAGCTTGCCCGCGCGCCAGAGCAGCGCCGCGAACCAGTGCGCGCTGAGCGTCACGAACAGCGACACGCCTGCCAGCCAGGCCGCGAGCTGCCAGTCGAACGGATAGAACGCGCCCATGAAGAGTCCGGCCAACAGGCCGTTGACCAGATGCGGCGCCCCGGCAGCGGACAAGGAAAACGCCCGCGCCCACAGCGCGGCGCAGGCCAGCCCGAACAAGCCAGCCGCGGCGGCGCGCGGCGAACACCAGGTAAGCAGCATGAACCAGGCGCCGACGCGCGGCGAATCGCAGAACAGCACCGCGGCGTAGGCGCGCAGCAGCGCCTCGGCCGGGCCGGCGGCGCTGCGCGCGAGATTCATTCCGGCAGTCCCTGCGGAAACGGCTGCGCCACCGACGCCGGCAGACGCTCCTGCGCGTTGATGGTCTCCAGCCGCTCGGCTGCGCGGATCAGCTCGACCTCGCCCGCTGCGGTGACCATCACGATCGCCGGACGGTACTGGATGAACTGCTGCCACTGCGTGTTGTTGTACGCGCCCGCCGGGCCGATTGCGAGCGGCTCGCCGACGTCCAGCGGCGGCAGCATCGCCGAGGCGCGCACGACGTCGATGTTCATGCACAAGGGGCCGTAGAGGACGGTGTCCTCGGCGGCGCCTTCTAGCGCGCGCAGCGGCTTGACCTCGTGGTTGTACCAGAACGCGGTGAACAGCAGGTTGACGCCCGCGTCCAGGATCGCAGCGCGCCGCCCATCGGGCAGGCGCTTGTTGGCGACCACGGTCGTTACCAGCGTCTCGGCGTCGTCGACCACGGCGCGGCCGGTCTCGAGCACGAGCACGGGCAGCGGCTTGCCCGCCGCGACACGGCCGCGCGTCGCCTCCAGCAGCGCGTCGGTAATGGCTTCGGCGTACTGCTCGAAGCTCGGCACCAATTCCTCCGGCGGCAGATAGACGCCCTGCAGCGCGTTGCGCGAGGCGAACCCGCCGCCGATGTCGAGGTACTCGATGGTGCAGCCGGTCTCGCGCTCGGTCGATTCCATGAAACCGGCCATGATGCGCGCCTGCGCGGCGTAGGCGCGCACGTCGAGCACGAAGGTGCCGATGTGGCTGTGCAGGCCGGTGAGCCTGAGCCACTTGCTCGCGGCGATGCGCCGCGCCGCGTCGGCCGCGGCCCCCGATTCGATGTTGAATCCGAAGCGCGTCCAGGCTTCGGTGTAGCCGGTGTCGAAGTTCAGGCGGATGCCGACGGGCACGCGCTCGCGGCCGAGCCGGCGCGCGATGGTCTCGATCGCGTAGAGTTCGTCCAGATGATCGATGTTGATGGTCGCGCCCTCCTCGATCGCCTGTTCGAGCACCGCGTTCGGCTTCCACGGGCCGTTGAATATGATGCGCGAGCCGGGCACGCCCAGCGCGCGCGCCTTGTGGTACTCGAAATCCGAGACGACCTCGGCCCAGGAACCTTCCTGGTGCAGCACGTTGCAGACGGCGCCGAGGTAGTTGGTCTTGTACGACCAACCGTGGCGCACGCGCGCCCAGCGCGTCGCGAACGCGCGCTTCAGGCGGCGCGCGTTGTCGCGCAGGGTTTTCTCGGAGACGATGAAAAGCGGCGAGCCGTACTGTTGCAGCAACGGTGCGATCGCGACGCCGTCGATGTCGGGCTGGTGCTGGCGCGCACGCACGTTGCCGAACTTGTTCATGCCGCCGGCGCCGTGCGCAGTCAGGACGGGTTTCGTCCAGGGAAGTCTTTCGCCCATCACAGTGCTCCTTCGGGTTCGGGGCTGCGCTCAAGTTCGCGGCTGCGCTCAGGTTCGAGCTCGCGCGAGAGGTCGCCGCCCATGATCAGCTTTTCGAAATCGCCCAGCGGAACGATGGTCTCGAGCGCGTAGCGGATGAACATCGTGCCCGGCGAGGCCGCCGCGAGTGGCGGCGCCGGCCGACCGAACGCGAGCTCGGTCAGCAGGGCTGGCAGGTTGCGCCCGACGCCCTGCGACAGGTAGATCCAGGACGGAAAGCGCGGGTTGATCTCGATCAGCTGGTAGCGGCCCGCGGCGTCGCGCATCATCTCGACCTCTAGCGGCCCCTTCCAGGACAACGCCTGCACCAGCCGCCGCGCGCAATCGGCCAGGCCTTGATCGAACACCGTCACGCCGGCCCAGGCCTTGCCCTTCGCGGTCAGCGCGCGCTTTTTCATCATCACTTCGCCCAGCAGCCGCCCGTTGCCGTCGCCGACGCCGGACAGGTTGTATTCCTCGCCCGCGACGAATCGCTGCGCGAGCACCGGCAGGCCCCATTCCGCGGCGATCGCATGGAACGCCGCTGCGCCCTCCTCGGCGTTGCGCACGATGCGCGCGTCGTAGAACGGGCCCTTGACCACCATGGGATAGGACCAGCCGTCGGCTTCGCAACTGCGGAAGAAGCCCGCGCTGGTGATCGACTTGATCTGCGGACAGGCGACGCCGGCGGACTTGCACAGTTCGGGCAGCCGGTCCTTGGTGCGGCGCGCGAGCGCCTGCGCCTGCGGCAGGAAGGTGCGGATACCCATCGCGGCAAGACGCGGCGCGGCGCCGACCATCAGCGGCAGTTCGGCGTCGAGGCAGGGAATCAGCAGGTCGATGCGTTCGGCGGCGTGGATGCCGGCGAGGCGCTCGAGCATCGCGTCGCTGCCGCCGTTCGGGTAGGACAGCATGTGGGCGGAGTCGCAGTATTCGCCAAGATACAGACCCGGGTCGAGCGCGTCATAGCCCAGTCCGATGATGCGCACGCGCGGGCCGTAGGCCTCGCGCAGGCAGCGGGCGACGGCGAGTCCGGGACCCGGGTTCTCCGGCTGGGCATTCATGCCGGACACGGCGACGGTGAAGCGCGGTTCGGCCATCATTTGATCTGACTCCTCAGCACGCTGGCGAATTCGATCACATCGCGCTCGAGGGTGGCGGCGTCGCCCTCGAACCGCTCCTGCAGCGCCTCTACGACCTCGGCGAGGCCGGTCGACTTTTGCAGCAGGCGCAACAGCGCGAGCCCGGTGGCGTTGACGCTGTAGCTGCGGCCGCTGACCGGATCGAATACAAATCCGCTGTCGCTCAGCGCCAGCCTGCCGACCGCCTCCGGATCGGGGAACACACTTGCCCTGTCGTTCATGCCTGCCTCCACTTCGCCGGATTCCATGCTGCCCATGATGCCGCGCTTCGATTACGCCAGTCCACGGCTTTGCATTACAGTTTTGTAATGGACGGCCGGCGCCCGGCGGGCTATGGTAGGGCACAGCGCATGCCCCCGGAAGGAAAGGTTGGAATGAAAGTACTGGTGGTGGAGGACGAGGCGAAGATCGCCGATTTCGTCTGCGCCGGGCTGCGCGAGCAGGGATTCACGGTCGAGCACTGCGCCAATGGCACCGAGGGATTCGAGCACGCCAGCCAGGGCGGCTACGACGCGATCGTGCTCGACATCATGCTGCCCGGGCGCGACGGGCTGTCGGTGTTGAAGGGTTTGCGCAAAGCGGGCGTGGCGACGCCGGTCATCCTGCTGACCGCGCGCAACGAACTCGAGGACCGCGTCGAAGGTCTGGCGCTCGGCGCCGACGATTACCTCGCCAAGCCGTTTTTTGTCGAGGAACTCATCGCGCGGCTGCACGCCCTCGTGCGCCGCGTATCGGGCGAGCGGCAGAACGTGCTCGCGGTGGGCAAGCTGCGGCTGGACCGGATCTCGCGCGAAGTCACCTGGTTCGAGCATGCCGTGGACCTGACCAGCCGCGAATTCAACCTGATCGAATACCTGATGCGCTCGCCCGGCCGCGTGCTTACGCGCACGCAGATTCTCGAGCACGTCTGGGGTTACGACTTCGACCCGAGCACCAACGTCGTAGATGTCTGCATCCAGCGCATCCGCAAGAAGATCCATTCGATCGCGGCCGATGTCGAGTCGCCGATCGAGAGCGTGCGCGGCGTCGGCTACCGCTTCCGCAAGCTCGACGCGGGCGCCGAGTGAAGCTGTCGTTCCGGCTGCGCATCGCGCTGCTCTCGGCGCTGCTCGCCGGCTGTGCGCTGGCGGGCTTCGCCACGCTGACCTGGTGGTTCGTGCGCGACATCCGCGTGCAGCAGCTAGAAACCGTGGTGGCCGAGCACGCCCGGCACGAGTCCGACCAGCGCCTTTCGCCCAGCGGCTGGCAGCAGGCGGAAGCTGAACTTGCCCGCTCGCTCGGTGCGCACAACCCGGGAAACCTGCTGCTGCTCGTCGAGGACGCCGCGGGTGCGACCGTCTATCGCTCCGCGCGCTGGCCCGTCGGCGCGGACGAGCAGCGTTTCCCGTGGCCGCCGACGCCCACCCCCGGTCCGTTCGTGCGCCAGACCGACCCGCGCATGCT
>JACZJU010000033.1 GCA_014860395.1 Burkholderiales bacterium
CAGGCTGAAGTGATCCTGTTCGATTTGGCTTGAATGAAGATTCTTTGACAACCAGGAGAGCAACAATGACGACCCGTGTACTGATTGCATTCTATTCCCGTGGTGGTGTGACCGAAGCGCTGGCCAAGGCCGTTGCCGAGGGAGCCAAAGCCGAGGGCGCCGAGGTGCGGCTGCGCCGCGCGCGCGAGTTCGTCGGCGAAGACGTGATGAAAAAGGCGCCCGGCTGGCTGGAAGGCGCACAGCGCATGAACGCGATTTACGAGGCGCCGACCGAAGCCGACGCCGAGTGGGCCGACGCCATCGTGTTCGGCACGCCGACCCGCTTCGGCAGCATGACGGCCGAACTCAAGGCCTACATCGACAGTCTTGGGGGGCTGTGGTTCAAGGGTGCGCTCGTCGGAAAGGCGGGCTCGGCGTTCGCTTCCACCTCGACCCTGCATGGCGGAAACGAGATGACCATCACCGCGCTGTATGCGCCGATGGCGCACCTCGGCCTCATCCTGGTGCCTACAGGCTATGCCGACCCTGCAATGTTCAAGGCGGGTACGCCATATGGCGCCTCCTCGGTTTCCGGCACCAACAGCGCCCCGCCAAGCGCGGATGACCTCGAGGTGGCGCGTTTCCAGGGCAAGCGCGTGGCGCGCGTCGCGGCCGCCCTCAAGGCGGCACGCTAAGATCAGGCGTAACGGCTACGCGGCCGCGTAAGCGCGGCGGTCAATGCGGCCAGCGGCGTGGCGTATGATGCGCCGATTGCGGATTCGCCCAGATGGGGAATCGCGCCACCGGAGGAATCCTCATGCATCTGCTCGAACAGGCTGCAATTTTCCTGCTGACCGCGGTGCTGCTGGTGCCGCTGTTCCGGCGGCTCAAGCTCGGCGCCGTGCTCGGCTACCTCGCTTCGGGCATGGCCATCGGTCCCTGGGGCTTGGGCCTGATTGGCGAGGTGCAGGCGACGATGAATTTCGCCGAATTCGGCGTGGTGCTGCTGCTGTTCCTGATCGGTCTCGAACTGCAGCCCAGCCGCTTGTGGGTGCTGCGCCGGCCTGTGTTCGGCCTGGGCGGCGCGCAGGTGGCGGTGACCACGCTGGCGCTGCTCGCAGCCTGCTTTGCGTTCGGACTGGCGTGGCGCGAGGCGCTGGTGATCGGTTTCGGTCTGGCGATGTCCTCCACGGCCCTGGTGATCTCCCTGCTCGCCGAGCGCGGCCAGCTCGGCGAGCGCCACGGCCGCGACGCCTTCGCCGTCTTATTGTTCCAGGACCTGTCGGTGATCCCGATGCTGGCGTTGTTGCCGCTGCTGGCGTCGAACGCGGCGCATGCGGGCGGCAACTGGATGGCCGCACTCAAGGGCGTGGCGGTCATCGTCGCGGTTATCGCCGGCAGCCGGCTGGTGGTGCGTCCGCTGCTCAAGCGGGCCGCGCGCTACGGCGGGCGCGAGGTCTTCACCGCCGCGGCATTGCTGCTGGTCATCGGCGCGGCGCTGATCATGGAAGAGATAGGCCTGTCGATGTCCCTGGGCGCATTTCTCGCCGGCGTGTTGCTCGCCGACTCGGAGTTCCGCCACGAACTCGAGGCCGACATCGAGCCGTTCAAGGGGCTGCTGCTCGGTTTGTTTTTCATCGCCGTGGGCATGGGCGCCAATCTGGAACTGGCATGGCAACGGCCGGTCGCTGTCTTCGGACTGGCGCTGGGACTGATGGCGGGCAAGTTCGCGCTCATGTATGCGATCGCGCGCGCGGGCGGCGCACCCAACGATACGGCGCAGCGCTTGGCCGCCGCGCTCGCCCAGGGCGGCGAGTTCGCCTTCGTGCTGTTCGCGGCGGCGGTGGGCCTGGGTGTGTTCGCCGCGTCCACGGCGCAGCTGCTGGTGATGGTGGTGACGTTGTCGATGTTGCTTGCTCCGCCGTTCTTTGCGCTGCACGAGCGCATGCTGCAGCATTGGCTGGCGCGGCGCGCCCAGCCCGAATACGACACCATCGACGGACCGGGCAATCCGGTGATCATCGCCGGCTACGGCCGCTTCGGCCAGATCGTATCGCGCGTGCTGCGCATGTGCGGCCTGCCGTTCACGGCGCTCGAAGCAAGCTACCAGCAGGTGGATTTCGTGCGCCGTTTCGGCAACAACAAGGTTTATTACGGCGACGCTTCGCGGCTGGAACTGCTGCACGCGGCCAAGGCGGGCGAGGCCAAGCTGTTCGTGCTGGCAATCGACGATGTCGAGGCTTCGGTCAAGACCGCGGCGGTGGTGCGCAAACACTTTCCCGATCTGCCCATCCTCGCGCGCGCGCGCAATCGCGTGCACTACTTCCGCCTGCGCGATCTGGGCATCAAGGCGATACATCGCGAAACTTTTCCGGCAAGCCTCGACGTGGCGCGCCAGGCGCTGTTGCGGCTGGGCTTTCGCGTCGCCGCGACCGAGCATGCGCTCGCACTGTTCCGTGAGCATGACGAGGCTCAGCTCGAGGCGCAATACGCGGTGAAGCACGACGAGGCACGGCTGATCCAGACTGCGAAGGAGGCGGCCGAGCAGTTGCGCGGGCTGTTCGAGGCCGACAGCGTTGGCCCGCTGGCGGATTTTCCGCGGGGGGTGGCGGATGGCGATCCGCGCCCGGCTTGAAGCGCGCAATGGCAGGGATTGTGTAGCGGAGCGCTGCCGCATGCGCGGGGGATTTACAAGGGGGGCGCGCCCCCCTTGTTCGTACGATTAGGCTTTTTCCTCGCCGGAGATGCTGTGATTGCTTCCGGCTTGTCTGGCATAAGCTTTAGAATGCCGGTATGAACAGCATGGTTGTCCTGATTTCCGGCCGCGGCAGCAATATGCGCGCCCTGATCGACGCGGGTTTGCCGGTGGCCGCGGTGATCAGCAACCGCGCCGACGCCGCCGGGCTCGCATACGCCGCCAGTCGCGGCATCGCCACCGCAATTGTTTCCCACCGCGACTACGCCACGCGCGATGCCTTCGACGCGGCGTTGGCGCAGGCGATCGACGCTTTCCATCCGGAGCTGGTGGCACTCGCCGGCTTCATGCGCATCCTCACCGACGGATTCGTGCAGCGCTACCAGGGCCGCATGCTCAACATCCATCCCTCGCTGCTGCCCGCGTTTCCCGGGCTGGATACGCATGGGAGGGCGCTCTCCACAGGCGTGAAGCTGCATGGTTGCACGGTGCATTTCGTCACCGCGCAGTTGGATCACGGACCCATAGTTATTCAGGCGGCGGTGCCGGTGCTTCGGCATGACGACGAAACGCGGCTCGCCGCGCGCGTGCTGGCGCAGGAGCATCGCATCTACCCGCAGGCCGCGCGCTGGTTCCTCGAAGGGCAACTGGTCATCGAAGGCGGGGTGGTCCGCGTTGTGGGAGATTATCCGCAACAGTTGTACGCCCCATGATTAGAATCCTTTCCTTTCTCGCCGCATGCGTGATCGCCGGCGCGTGCGCGGCGCAGCCGCCGCACAAGGTGCGCCTGACCTACGACGTGAGCTACAACGGTATCGTCGCGGCCGAATTGACCGAGGTGCTGGAGCACGACGGCAAGCGTTTCTCGCTGGTGTCCGAGGGCCGCGGCAAGGGCATAGGTGCGCTGCTGTATCGCGGCGAGGCCAAGCGCTCCTGCAGTGGCGAGGTCACAAGCGCGGGCCTGCGTCCGCTGGAATTTCGCGACCAAAGAGGCGACAGGCCGGCTTCAGTGGCCAAATTCGATTGGGTCAGGAAGACGCTGACGCGGGAACACGACGGCAAAGTCGAAACGACGCCCATGGTGCCGGGGCTGCAGGACCGGCTGAGTTTTCTTTACAACTTTGCCTTCCAGGCTGCGCCCGACCTGAAGCCAGGCAAGGAGATCAGGGTTACCCTGACCGACGGCAAAGGCCTGACGCCATTTCAGTACAAAGTTGCGGGGAAGGAAACGCTGAAGACCCCGGCGGGCGAGTTTGAAACGCTGCACCTGGTAAAGCAGCGCGAGAACAAGGACGACAAGGGCACCGAACTCTGGTTTGCGAGCGGCCGCGACTACCTGCCGGTGCGCATTCTGGTGATCGAAACGGATGGCGTGCGCCTCGACCAGGTGCTGACGCGCATCAGCGAGTGAAGCGCGCCGCGAGCCCAATGCCACAATTATGCCCTTACCTCGTCCTCTCGTAGATCATACAGTCAATGCGCTGGCTGCCGTGCTGGAGTTCAAGCATCCGGCGGATACGGTGGTGTCGCGCTATTTGCGCGCGCATCCGGTGCTCGGCCAGCATGATCGCGCCTTTGTCGCCGAGACCGTGTTCGCCGCACTGCGCCGTCTGCGGCTGCTGGAAACCCTGACCGGAGGCCGAGATCCGCGCCGCCTCGTGCTGGCGGCGTTGATGCGGCTGCGCGGCCTGAGCCTGCGCGAACTGGACGCGGCGCTGAAGCCTAGAGAGCGCGACTGGCTCGCCGAATTCAAGGCGCGCACCGAGGACAATGCGCTTGCCGTGCGCTGCGATTTCCCCGATTGGCTGCTTGCCAGACTGCAGAAGCAATACGGCGAAGAGGAACTGCTGGCGCTCGCCCACAGCTTGCAGAAAAGCGCCCCGCTCGATCTGCGCGTCAACACGCTGAAAGGCGAACGCGAGGCCGTGCTCGCGCGCCTGGCGGCCGACGGCATCGCCGCGGCGGCGACGCCATTTTCGCCGGTGGGCGTGCGCCTTGAGGGCAAGCCGCAAATCAATCGGCACCCGCTGTTTCTTGAAGGGGCGATCGAAATCCAGGACGAGGGCAGCCAGCTTCTGTGTCAGCTGCTGGCGCCGCGCCGCGGCGAGATGGTGGCGGATTTTTGCGCCGGCGCCGGCGGCAAGACGCTGGCGCTGGGGGCGCTGATGCGCTCGAGCGGCAGGCTGTATGCGTTCGACGTTTCGGAAAAGCGCCTCGCCGGCCTCAAGCCGCGCCTCGCGCGCTCGGGGCTATCCAACGTGCATCCGCAGTGGATCGCGAGCGAAAACGACGCGCGCCTGAAGCGTCTCGCGGGCAAGCTGGACCGCGTGCTGGTGGACGCCCCCTGTACCGGCCTGGGGACGCTGCGGCGCAATCCCGATCTCAAATGGCGCCAGGACGAAGAGACTTTGTCCGGCTACCGCGCAAAGCAGGAGGTTATCCTGGCCGCGGCAGCCAGGCTGGTGAAACCAGGCGGGCTTATGCTGTACGCAACCTGCAGCCTGCTCGATGAAGAAAACACGCAGGTGGTGGAGTCTTTTCTGGCGGCGCACGCGCAATTCGAACTGCGGCCGGCCAACGCGGCTTTGGCGCAGCAGCGCATAGCACTCGATACCGGGGAGTACCTGCGGCTTGTGCCGCATCTGCATGGCACCGACGGATTCTTCGCCGCTTTGTTGGCCAGGAAAAAAATATGAGGATGCTGCTGGCCTTCGCCCTGTGCTGCGCTTTTGCGGTCGGAGCGCAGCCTCTGCAGCGCGAGGGACTAGCGGCCACACCGCAGCAAGCGCCGCCGGTATTCGCCGCCCGGGGCACGGTGCAGCTGGCGTTCACGCCCTGGGACAATGCCGAGGCGATGATCGTCGACGCCATACGCGGGGCAAAGCAACAGATTCTGGTGCAGGCTTTCAGCTTCACCAGTCGCGCCCTGGCGCATGCATTGATCGCGGCAAAAAGGCGCGGCGTGGAGGTGCAAGTCATGGCGGATCGCGAACAGACTTTCAGCGGCGAGGCCAGTCGCATACCCGACCTGGTGAAGGCGGGCATCCCGGTGACGCTGGAGGTGCGCTATCAAAGCGCGCACAACAAGGTGATGGTGATAGACGCCGGCACTGTATACGCCGCGGTCATCACCGGCAGTTACAATTGGACTTACGCCGCGCAATACAAGAATGCGGAGAACGTACTGATATTGCGTGATAACCCTGATGTCGTGCATGCCTATGCCGCGAACTGGAGCCGGCACCATGCCGACGCCTTGCCTTATGCCGAGCAATGAAAGAGCCCCTCAATAACCTGCTGGTAAAGGCATGGTTCGATCTGCACGATCCGCAGGTCGTGTGGCAGATCGCTATCCTGCTTTCCTGCTTCGTGCTGGCCTGGGCTGTGGGCCGGGCGCTGCGCCTAAGCAAAGTCGAGGCCGACGGCATCTGGAAATTCGGCGTCGGCGGCTTGCGGCGAATTCTGTTCCCGGCCGTCGCGCTGATTCCGCTGTCGCTGAGCATCGGTCTGCTCAAACGTTGGATCGAAGTCGATCTGCTGCGGCTGTTCGTGCCGCTGCTGGTCTCGCTGCTGTTAGTGCGCCTGTTCTTCTATTTGCTGCGCCATGTATTCGCCAAGGACAGCATATTGCGCCCCTTCGAGCGGGCCATTGCCGTTCTGGTCTGGGGCGGACTGGTGCTGCACGTTTCCGGCGTGCTGCCGGATGTGATCGATTTTCTCGACGACGTCAGCTTCCATCTCGGCACGCAAAAGCTCACGCTGTGGCTGGTGCTGCAAGGCGTGTTCTGGGTGATAATCACTTTGCTCGCGGCGATGTGGCTCTCCGGCACCATCGAGGCGCGGCTGATGCGCGCCGAATCGCTGCATTCCAGCCTGCGCGTGGTGTTCTCGCGCCTGGCCACGGCGGCTCTGGTGCTGCTCGCCGTGATCATCGTGTTGCCACTGCTGGGCATCGACCTCACCGTGCTCTCGGTGTTCGGTGGCGCTTTCGGCGTGGGCCTGGGTCTGGGCTTGCAGAAGATCGCCAGCAATTACGTCAGCGGCTTCATCGTCCTGCTCGACCGCTCGATTCGCATCGGCGACCTGATCACCGTGGACAATTTCTACGGCGAAGTGAAAAACATCACCACACGCTACGTCGTCGTGCGTGCGCTCGACGGGCGCGAGGCCATCATCCCCAACGAGTTGCTGATCGCGACGACGGTTCTCAACCATTCCTACTCCAACCGCCAGATCCGGCTCGGGCTCGATCTGCAGATCGCCTATCGGAGCGATCTGCAGCGGGCGATGAAGATAATGGAGGAAGCGGCACGCAAGCATGCGCGCGTGCTCGCCGAGCCGCCGGCGGCGGCGGTTCTGCTGCGCTTTGCGGACAGCGGCGTCGACCTCCAGCTGGGAGTCTGGATCGATGATCCGGAGAACGGCGTGCTCGGCATTCGCTCCCAGTTGTATCTGGACATCTGGCGCGCTTTCCAGGAAGCCGGCATCGAGATCCCGTTCCCGCAGCGGGAAGTGCGGATTCTGCCCGAACCGGATAGCGCCGGCAGTTGATCCAGGCTGACGCGGGCCCGGCCGACTATGTGTGCTAACGTACATAGCGGCATGCCGGAATTGACGTAAAATTCCGTGCTGCGTTGTGAATTCCAGGGGGTATTGTGCTTTATTCCGGTTTGCTCGACCTACCCTGGTGGGGTCTGTTGATCGTGACCCTGGTCCTGACCCATGTCAGCATCGCGGCCGTAACCATTTACCTGCACCGCCACCAGGCCCACCGCGCGCTGGATCTGCACCCGCTCGCGAGCCATTTCTTCCGTTTCTGGCTGTGCTTGACCACCGGCATGGTGACCAAGGAGTGGGCAGCCATCCATCGCAAGCACCACGCCAAATGCGAAACCCGGGATGACCCGCACAGCCCGCAGATTTACGGCATCAATCGTGTGCTCTGGGGCGGGGTGTTTCTCTACGTCAAGGAGGCGCACAACAAGCAGACCCTGGAACGCTACGGCCATGGCACGCCGGATGACTGGCTGGAGCGCCATGTCTACAGCAACCGCGCCAAGGTCGGGCTGGTGCTCATGGGCCTGGTCAACGTCGCCTTGTTCGGGCTCGTGCCGGGTATTCTGATCCTCGCGGTGCAGGTTGCATGGATTCCGTTCTGGGCCGCGGGCGTGATCAACGGCATCGGCCATTACTGGGGTTATCGCAACTGGCCTACTGCTGACGCCAGCACCAATATTTTTCCCGTGGGCATACTGATCGGCGGAGAGGAGTTGCACAATAATCACCACGCCTTCGGCTCATCGGCCAAGCTCTCCAGCAGATGGTATGAATTCGACATCGGCTGGGCGTATATCCGCACGCTCGAGCTGTTGGGTCTGGCCGAAGTCAAGAAGGTTGCGCCCAGACCGCGTTTCACCCAGGCCAAGCCGGTCGCCGACTTTGATACGCTGCAGGCCGTCATCTCCTGCCGCTATGACGTGCTGGCGAAATACGCCAAATCGCTCAAGAACACCTATGTCGAGGAGTTGCGCGCCCTGCGCAGCTTTGCGCCGCAGGAAGCCCAGACCCTGAAGGGATTGAAGCGCTGGCTCAATCGCGACGAAAGGCAGTTGTGCGTCGATGAGCGCGCCAAGCTGGCCGACGCATTGGCCAAGAGCGAAAAACTATCGACAGTCTATGCCATGCGCAGGGAACTCGCGGCCCTGTGGGAGCGCTCCAACGCCTCGCGTGAGCAGCTGCTGAAGCAGTTGCAGGATTGGTGCCGGCGCGCCGAGGCGAGCGGCATCCGGCAGCTGGAGGAGTTTTCTTTCAGACTGCGCTGCTACGCATGAAATGAAAAAGGCCGCATCAGCGGCCTTTTTTTATTTCAATCGCGGTATCACTACTTCAGCTTGGTCTCTTTGTAGATCACGTGCCTGCGCACCTTGGGATCGAATTTCATGATTTCCAGCTTGTCCGGCATGGTGCGCTTGTTCTTGGTCGTGGTGTAGAAGTGGCCGGTGCCGGCGGTCGATTCCAGTTTGATCTTGTCGCGCATGGTTAGATCTCCCCCTTGGCGCGCAGGTCTTTCAGAACTGCGTCTATGCCCTTCTTGTCGATGGTGCGCAGTCCATTGGCGGAAACGCGCAGGCTGATCCAGCGGTTTTCGCTCTCAACCCAGAAACGGCGATAGTGCAAATTGGGCAGAAAGCGGCGATTGGTCCGGTTGTTGGCGTGGGACACATTGTGCCCAGCCATAGGCTTCTTGCCGGTTACTTGGCATACGCGCGCCATGGTGGTACTCCGAATTCGGAAAAGGGCGAATTATACGCTACTATCTCGCGGAATTTCAAGCAGAAATTCTCCAAGGCGTAGGCAGGTGCGGTGAGCGATATGTGCATCAACTGCCTGTTTCGCAAACGATTCAGGAATTGAACAGGGAATTGCCCTGCTGCTGGCCAGCTGAAACAGCCCCGCCGGTACTGCGCCGGCGGGAAAACGAGCTGAAATCAAATCAAACCGCGTTCGGCGAAGGAAAGCGCCGAACTGCCCGCGACGATGAAATGATCCAGGACCTTGACGTCCACCAGAGCCAGGGCCTGTTTGAGTGACTGTGTCAGCACCTGGTCGGCATGGCTGGGTTCGGCCACTCCGGATGGATGGTTGTGCGCGAAAATCACCGCGGCAGCGTTGCGTTCCAAGGCGCATTTGACCACTTCGCGCGGATAGACGCTGGTCTGGGTGAGCGTGCCGCGGAATAGTTCTTCGCAGGCGAGGACCCGGTTCTGGGCGTCCAGCAGCACGGCGAGAAACACCTCGTGTTCACGGTTGGACAGAGTGAGTCGCAGAAAGTCGCGCACGGCCGCGGGGGAACTCAGAGCGTCGCCCGCGCGCAACGTTTCCGCAAGCGCGCGGCGTGCCATTTCGAGCACTGCCTGCAACTGCGAAAATTTGGCGTCGCCGAGGCCAGGCAGTCCGTGCAGTTCGCTGCGCTTGGCCGCGAACAAGGCACCCAAACTGCCGCAGCGCAGGAGCAGTTCGCGCGCCAAATCAACTGCGCTCTTGCCGCGCACGCCGGTGCGCAGGAATATCGCCAGCAACTCGGCATCGGACAAGCTCGCCGGACCCAGTTGCAGCAGCTTCTCCCTCGGCCGTTCGAGTTCCGGCCAGTCGGTGATCGCCATATGCCTAGTCCTCAATTGGCGTAAAATCCCAGTGCTGTCCGGTTAACTTATATGGTACTTGCTGGAAAGCCAATATTGGCGCCGGTTTTGAGGCATTTGTGGGTGTCTCCGATTTGAACGGTGATTTGAGAAATTCGGTAGCTTTCAAGCTTTTCGAGGCTGGGAGCT
>JACZJU010000226.1 GCA_014860395.1 Burkholderiales bacterium
AAGCGCGGCCGGCGGAGGCCGCGCCGGGCGAGGCCCGCATCGAGCTGCTCGCGGCCAATGTCCACGGCGCGCCCAACGTCGCCTCGTTGCGTGTGGTCAAGGCCGAGCGCCTGGGCTTCAAGGAACTAGACGACATGTTCATCGGCATGCACCTGGCGCAGGCGCAGCGCCTGCTCTACGGCAACGAAAAGCCGCAGGCGACGGCGGTGGTGCTGCAACTGGTGCACACCAGCCAGATTGCGGCGGCGAAGGCGCGCCTGGCCGAGCTGCTCGCGACCACGCTCAAAGGCGAACCGCTGGAGGTGCAGGACTTCGAAACGCTCAATCCCTTCTATGGACAGGCCATAGGCATGTTCGGGGCGATCTTCGGCTTCATGGCGGTGCTGATCGGCGCTATCGTGCTGTTCACCGTCGGCAATACCATGAGCATGGCGGTCATGGAGCGCACCGCCGAGATCGGCACGCTGCGCGCGATGGGGCTGCGCCGCGCGGGCATTCGCCGGCTGTTCATGTCCGAAGGCCTGCTGCTGGGCCTGATCGGCGCGGCGGCCGGGGTTGTGCTGGCGCTGTGCGCGGCTTGGCTGATCAACCATGCCGGCCTGACCTGGCTGCCGCCGGGGCAGGTCGACCCGGTAGCTTTGAACGTACGCGTATGGGGGGAGACGAAAATGATGCTCGGTACTGCCGCCGGACTCGCTCTGGTCTCTGTCGTCTCGGCATGGTGGCCGGCGCGGCGCGCGGCGCGCATGCCCGTCGTCGACGCGCTCAGGCACGTATAGAAAAAGGAGGGATGTCATGAGACTCGAGCGACTGATTGCGTTTGGCTTGTTCGTCGCAGCATCGGGCATCGCCGCCGCGGCCCCGGACGCGCAGGCGATCCTCGCCGCGAGCGATGCGATCCGCAACCCGGGCAAGGCGTTCTCGTTGACGACGACGCTGGTGGAATACCGCAAGGGCAAGCAGGTCGACGGCAATACCCTCACCGTCTACTCCAAGGCCGACGCCGACAGCGGGCAGTTCCGCAGCCTGATCCGCTTTGTCGCCCCGGCGCGCGATGCGAACAAGCTGATGCTCAAGAACGGCAACGACCTGTGGTTCTTCGACCCGTCTTCGAAGGCGAGCATCCGCCTGTCGCCGCAGCAGCGCCTGCTTGGCCAGGCTGCCAACGGCGACGTGGTCACGGTCAACCTGGCCAAGGACTACCAGGCGCAAATCGCGACCGAGGAGGACGTGCTCGACGGCGAGCGCCAGAACCGGCGCTGCTACAAGCTCGCACTCGCGGCGGTGTCCGCCGATGTGACCTACGACCATATCGAAATGTGGCTGGACGCGTCCAACAGCCGGCCGGTGAAGGCGCGCTTTTACACCCAGAGCGGGCAACTGCTGAAGACCGCCTACTACCGGCGCTATCAGGCGCAGCTGGGCGTGGAGCGGCCCACCGAAACCGTGATCATCGACGGCCTCGACCCGAACTGGGTGACGGTGATGCGCCACACCGACTACGCCTGGCGCGAGGTGCCCGAGCAATGGCTGCAGCGCGACTACCTGCCGCGCTTCAAGCCCGAGTAGCGCATGCGCGTCGCGGCGCTGCTCCTGCTGCTCGCGTCGGCGTCCGCGGCACTGGCCGACGACGACGCAGCGGCCCTGCTGCTTGCCGACCAGACCACGATCGTGGCCGAGCAAGCGAGCGACTGGCGCGTATTCGTCGAGGCCGCCGCGCGCGAATCGCGGCCGCAGGGCGCAGGTGCGGTGCTGCACGGGGAGCGTCTGTCGCTCGATGTGCGCTTCGACCAGACTTTCGCTCCGGGCTGGCGCGCCGTGTTCGCCGATCGCCTGGACCTGAACCGCAGCGACGGGGTCTCCGGCAATCAGGATATCAACACCCTGAAAGAAGCCTATGTGAGCTGGCAGCCGCAGCCGGACCGGATCGCCGATCTGGGCCGCATCAATGTGCGCAACGGCGTCGCTTTGGGGTACAACCCGACCGACTATTTTCGCGCCGGGGCGCTGCGCTCCGTGGTCTCGCTCGACCCCGAGAGCCTGCGCGAAAACCGCCTCGGCAGCGCGATGCTGCGCGGCCAGGCGCTGTGGAAAAGCGGATCACTCACCGCCATCTATTCGCCCAAGCTCGCCGACGCGCCCAGCACCGCGCCCTTCAGCGCGGACCTGGGCGCGACCAACCGGCGCGAGCGCTGGCAGCTCGCCTTGAGCGAGAAATTGTCGGCTGCGCTCAATCCGCAATGGCTGCTCTCGGGCGGCGACGGGCAGTCGCCGCAGCTGGGCCTGAACGTCACGGCTTTGCCCAACGATGCCACGGTGGTGTACTTCGAATGGTCGGGTGGGCGCGCGCCATCGCTTGCCGCGCAGGCGCAGATGAGCGAGGGCGACACGGCATTTCGTTCGCGCCTCGCCACCGGGCTGACCTATACGACGGCCAACAACATCTCGCTCACCGCGGAGTACGAATACAACGGCGCCGCGCTGGATCAGGGCGGCTGGGATGCGCTGCGCCGCGGCCCGCCCGCGCTCTACGGCCTGTATCGCGGCTATGTCGGGAACCTGCAGGATCCGGCGACGAAGAATCAGGTGTTTCTGCGCGCCCTGTGGCAGGACGCGCTGATGAAGCATCTCGATCTGACCGCCATGGTCCGCTACGATGCCGCCGACCACAGCCGGCTGCAATGGCTGGAGGCGCGCTACCACTGGACCCGGGTCGACCTCGCGCTGCAGACTCAGCTCAATAACGGCGACGCCCGCAGCAATTACGGCGCATCGCGCGACCGGCGCATCTGGCAGCTCTCGGCAAGATATTTTTTCTAGGAATCCGTTTCCCCGCCTCCGGGTGAGAGTGGGAAAGACTCCCTCTCCCGCCTGGGCGGGAGAGGGCT
>JACZJU010000227.1 GCA_014860395.1 Burkholderiales bacterium
GTCCTCGGTATGCACTGCTCTGCTTTGTAACCCACGTCGAAACCAGGTCGCCCCCGGTATCTGGTGCGGATTGGAAGGCAAGAAGCGCCCGCCGATCCGATACTGCAGTTGCATTATCCCATATGGGGCGAAACCGCGCTGAATTCAAGCGGCTCAAAGGTAATCGAGCACCTCGCGCGGATGTTCGATGATCGCGTCGGCCTGCCAGGACTCGATCGCGCCACCATCGCCCAGATAGCCGTACTTCGCGGCCAGCACGCGCATGCCGGCGGCACGCGCTGCCTGCACGTCGCGCAGGTCATCGCCTATGTACAGGCAGTCAGCCGGGGGCAAATTCAGCATCGCTGCGGCGTGCAGCAGCGGATCCGGGTGTGGTTTCAGGCGGCCCGTGGTGTCGCCGCCGACCACGCAGGCGGCGCGCTCGCCCAGGCGCAGGCCATGCAGCAGCGGCAGGGTGTAGCGCTCCGCCTTGTTGGTCACTACGCCCCAGGGCAGGCGGTCCTGGTCGAGCTGAGCCAGGAGCTCTGCCATGCCGTCGAAGAGGCGCGTATCGATGCAGATCTCCGCGGTGTAGAACTCGAGAAACTGCAGCTTCAGCGCTTCGTAGCCTTCGTCTTCGGGGTTCAAGCCGAATCCGACCTTGAGCAAGCCACGCGCACCGCTGGAGGTGTAGGACCGCGTGGTTTCCAGCGGCATCGGCGCGAGGCCCTGCGCCGCGCGCACGCGGTTGAGTGCCCGCGCGAGGTCGGGCGCCGTGTCCGCGAGTGTGCCGTCCAGATCGAACAGCACCGCCCGCGTCGAGGCTCTAGGCATCGCGCACGCCGTTATGCATCGCGTACGCAATGCATCAGGTAGTTGACGCTGGCGTCGTTGTTGAGCGCATAGACTTTGGTCAGCGGGTTGTAGCTCATGCCGATCACCGACTTCAGCGTGAGGCCCGCCGCGCGGCAATGCCGGGCGAGTTCGGACGGTTTGACGAACTTGGAGTAATCGTGCGTGCCGCGCGGCAGCAGGCGCAGGATGTATTCGGCGCCGATCACGGCAAACACGTAGGACTTGGGATTGCGGTTGATGGTGGAAAAGAAGACGTGCCCGCCCGGCTTGACCAGTTGCGCGCAGGCACTGACGGTGCTGGCCGGATCGGGTACATGTTCCAGCATTTCCATGCAGGTGAGCGCATCGTACGTCCCGGGCTCGCGCTGCGCCAGGCTCTCGGCGCTGATTTCTTCGTAGTTGACGTCCAGGCGCGATTCGAGCAAATGCAGCATCGCCACCTTCAGCGCCTTTTCGGACAGATCGACGCCCTTGACGTGTGCGCCCAGCTTGGCCATCGCTTCGGCCAGGATGCCGCCGCCGCAGCCGACGTCGAGCACCGTCTTGCCGTTCAGTTGGGCAATGCCATCGATCCAGCCCAGGCGCAGTGGATTGATCTCGTGCAGCGGCTTGAACTCGCTGCTCGGATCCCACCAACGGTGGGCCAGTTCGCTGAATTTGGCCAGTTCCTGCGGGTCTGCGTTCATATGCTGTGCAGTCTAAATAAAAAAGCCCCGCTCGCGCAGGGCTTTTTAATGGATTGCGAAAACCTACCTTTCGCGGGTTCCCACCACTTCGATCTCGACACGGCGGTTCTTGGCGCGGCCTTGCTTGGTCCGGTTATCGGCTACCGGCTGCGTTTCACCTTTGCCTTCCGTGTAGATGCGGTTGGCTTCGATGCCTTTGCTTACCAGATAGGCTTTGACCGAGTTGGCGCGGCGCACCGACAGTTTCTGGTTATACGCCTTGCTGCCGATGCTGTCGGTATGGCCGATGGCGATGATGACTTCCAGATTCACTGCCTTCAGTTTGCCGACAAGGTCGTCCAGCCTGGCCTTGCCTTCGGGCTTGAGCGCGGACTTGTCGAAGTCAAAGTGCGTATCGGCCGCCATGGTCACTTTTTCTACGACCGCCTTGGGTGCGGGCTTGGCCACGGGCGCGGCCATCGGAGCAGGCGCCGGCGCGGCCATCGGGGCAGGAGCAGGCGCTGCCATTGGCTTCTTCGGCACCAAGTCCGGGTCGCACTCGGTAGTCGCCATGGCGGGGGTCCAGTACCCGGTACGCCAGCACAGGCCGAACGGATTCTTGACGACCTCCTTGTCCGAGGCTACAGCGTAGCCGTTGTCCTGTGCGTAGACGCCCGTCGCGCCCATACTGAGCATGACCGCGGCGGACAGGGCTAATGTAATTTGCTTTGCTGTTTTGTTCATGTTTTCCCCTCGAAAAAGTTCGATCGTGTTGCAGCACGGAAACGTTGTTGCGGGCCGTGGTTAAGCCTTTGTTTCCATTGACAGCCTATTTTGCCACAAAAATGCTATGTTTTCCAATTCATTTTTTGGGCGATTTGTCAGTTCCCGATTTTCGATCAGCAGGCGTCCGGCGACCCAGACATGGCTTACGTTTTCGCGGCCGGCGGCATAAACGAGGTGCGAAATCGGATCGTAGCAAGGCAACATTTCGGGTGCGCTGAACTCGACCGCAGTCAGGTCGGCGAATTTGCCGTGCTCGATCGACCCGATTGCATGGTCCAGGCGCAGCGCGCGCGCGCCATCGAGTGTTGCCATGGCGAGCGCCTTGTGCGCGGGCAGCGAGCCGGCGTCGCCGCTCACCGCCTTGGCCAGCAGCGCCGCCTGACGCATTTCCTGGAACAGATCGAGGCGGTTGTTGCTGGCCGAACCATCGGTCCCCAGGCCGACGTTCAGTCCCTGGGCCAGCATGCGTGTCACCGGCGCAAAGCCGTTGGCGAGCTTGAGGTTGGAGGAAGGGCAATGCGCGACCGAACTGCCGTTTTGCACGAGCAGTGAGAGTTCCTCCTCGGTGAGGTCGATCGCATGCACCGCGATCAGGTTGGGGCCGAGCAAGCCGAGGCGGCGCAGGCGCTCCAATGGCCGCACCCCGTGCTGTGCGACGCTCTGCCCGATCTCGTCCTGGGTTTCGTGCACATGCATATGCACCGGCAGATCGAGCTCCTCGGCCAGGGTGATCAGGCGCGAAAATGTCTTGTCGCTGACGGTATAGGGAGCGTGCGGTGCCATGCAGAAGGTGAGCAGCTGCTGTTCGCCCAGCGCATCGCGCAGCGCCAGGCCCTTGGCCACGTAATCGTCTGCGTCGGCCGCGTAGACGGTGGGGAAATCGATGACGATCAGGCCCAGCGCCGCGCGCATGCCGATATCGAGCGCGGCCCGCGCCGCATCGGCGGGATAGAAGTACATGTCGTTGAAGCAGGTTACGCCGCCGCGCAGCATTTCGGCGCAGGCGAGCAAGGTGCCGTCGTAGACGAACTGCGGCGATACATGCCTGGCTTCGGCCGGCCAGATGCGATTCTGCAACCATTGCATCAGCGCCATGTCGTCGGCGAGCCCGCGCATCAGCGCCATGGCGGCATGGGTATGCAGATTGACCAGGCCCGGAATAAGCGCATGTCCGGGCAGCGATGCGTGCTCGGCCGGGAGGTAGGTGGCATGCGCCTTCGCTGTCGGCAGGACAGCGAGAATGCGCCCATCGCGCACGGCGACGCTATGCTGTTCGAGAACCTGTCCGGCAGGATTGACCGGGATGACCCAGCGCGCGTCTATCAACAGGTCTATCTGTTCCACTTTCCCGCCATGAAATTTATCCACGCCTCTTCGCCAGAATTGGCTCGCAGGATACCGCAGAACCGCAATTCGAGCTCAATCAGGCGTCCGGACGGCCGCTGGAAACCCTGTGGTTTAGTTGGTCAGAGCGCGCTTCCGCATGCTAAAATTCAATGCTTTTTTTAGCCGCTATTTGCGGCGCTTTTTTTGGGGCCGTAACGAAAACGGGCCGCGCCTTTAGAAAACGGGCCGCCCTTTCAGGCCCTCCGATTTTTGTCGCAAACTCTAGGCCAATTCGCTCTTCATGGAACAGTTCGCAAAAGAAACCCTGCCGGTAAGCCTGGAAGAAGAAATGCGTCGGTCGTACCTTGATTACGCGATGAGCGTGATCGTGGGGCGGGCACTGCCCGATGTGCGTGACGGTCTGAAGCCGGTGCACCGGCGCGTGCTGTTCGCAATGCACGAGTCGAACAACGTGTGGAACCGGCCCTACGTGAAGTGCGCGCGCATCGTCGGCGAGGTGCTGGGCAAGTACCACCCGCACGGCGATTCCGCCACCTACGAGGCGCTGGTGCGCATGGCGCAGAACTTTTCCATGCGCTACACGCTTATCGACGGTCAGGGCAATTTCGGCTCCATCGACGGCGATTCGGCGGCGGCCTACCGCTATACGGAGTGCCGGCTGCAGCGCATTTCCTCCGAGCTGCTGGCCGATATCGACAAGGAAACGGTCGATTTCGTGCCCAACTACGACGGCAAGGAAATGGAGCCGACGGCGCTGCCCACGCGCATACCCAATCTGCTTATCAACGGCTCGTCGGGCATTGCAGTGGGCATGGCGACCAATATCCCGCCGCACAACCTGGTCGAAGTGGTGGATGCGGGCTTGGCCCTGCTCGCCAATCCCGAGATTAGCATCGACGAACTGATCGAGATCATCCCGGCGCCGGATTTTCCGACGGCGGGGTTCATTTATGGCCTGAGCGGGGTGCACCAGGGCTACCGTACCGGGCGCGGCCGCGTGATCATGCGCGCGCGCACCCATTTCGAGGACATGGAGAAGGGCAACCGCCAGTCCATCATCGTCGACGAGCTGCCCTACCAGGTGAACAAAAAGAGCCTGCTCGAGCGCATTGCCGAGCTGGTGAATGAGAAAAAGCTCGAAGGCATCAGCGAAATCCGCGACGAGTCGGACAAGTCGGGCATGCGCATGGTATTCGAACTGAAGCGCGGGGAATTGCCCGAAGTCGTGCTCAACAACCTGTACAAACAGACCCAGCTGCAGGACTCTTTCGGCATCAATATGGTGGCGCTGGTCGACGGCCAGCCGCGCTTGCTGAACCTGAAGCAGATGCTCGATGCGTTCCTTCAGCACCGGCGCGAGGTGGTGACGCGCCGTACCGTGTTCGAACTGCGCAAGGCGCGCGAGCGCGGCCATATCCTCGAAGGCCTGGCGGTGGCGCTGTCCAACGTCGACGAAATCATCGCGCTGATCAAGCAGTCGCAGACGCCGCCCGAAGCCAAGCTGGCGCTGATGGCGAAGGCCTGGCGCTCGCCGCTGGTGGCGGAGATGCTCGAGCGTGCGGCGGCGGACGCCTCGCGCCCCGACGGCCTCGCGGCGAATTTCGGCCTGGTCGAGGGCGGCTACCACCTGTCCGACGCGCAGGCGCAGGCGATCCTGGAAATGCGCCTGCAGCGCCTCACCGGCTTGGAACAGGACAAGATCGTCTCCGAGTACAAAGACGTGATGCTGCAGATCGAAGATTACCTGGACATCCTGGCGAAGCCCGCGCGCATTACCGCGATCATCATAGGCGAAATGAACGCGATCAAGCAGCAGTACGGCGACAAGAGGAAAAGCGAGATCGAGCTCAATCCGCAGGACCTCGAGGACGAGGATCTGATCACGCCGGCCGACATGGTGGTGACCCTGTCGCACACGGGCTACATCAAGTCGCAGCCGCTCGCCGACTACGCTGCGCAGCGTCGCGGCGGGCGCGGCAGGCAGGCGACAGCGACCAAGGAAGACGATTTCATCGAGCGGCTGTTCATCGCCAACACCCACGACTACATTCTGTGTTTCTCCAGTCGCGGCCGCGTGTACTGGGTGAAGGTCTACCAGGTGCCGCAGGGCAGCCGTACCAGCCGCGGCAAGCCCGTCGTCAACATGTTCCCGCTGATGGAGGGCGAGAAGATTACCGCCATCCTGCCGGTGAAGCAGTTTGACGACGGACATTACATATTCATGGCCACGGCGCAGGGAACGGTGAAAAAGACGCCGCTTTCGGCTTTCGCCAATCCGCGCGGCAAGGGCATCATCGCGGTGGAATTGGACGAGGGCGATTTCCTCATCGGCGTCGCCATCACCGACGGAACGCACGATGTCATGCTGTTCTCCGAAGCGGGCAAGGCGGTGCGCTTCGGCGAGGACGATGTGCGGCCGATGGGACGCGCGACGCGCGGCGTGCGCGGCATGAACCTGGAACTGGGGCAGCGCGTGATCTCCATGCTGGTGGCGGAAAACGAAAGCCAGACCGTGCTCACCGCCACCGAAAACGGCTACGGCAAGCGCACGCCGATTTCCGAGTACACTCGCCACGGCCGCGGCACCAAGGGCATGATCGCGATCCATACGGGCGATCGTAACGGCAATCTGGTAGGCGCGGTGCTGGTGGAAGAGAAGGACGAGGTGATGCTGGTCTCCACCGGCGGCGTGGTCATCCGCACCAAGGTCGCGCAGATCCGCGAGCAGGGGCGCTCGACCCAGGGTGTGACGCTGATCAACCTCGACGCCGGCACGCGGCTCGCCGGGGTAGAGAAGGTGCTGGAGTCGGACGACGAAGGCGGCGGCAACGGCAATGGCCATGACCATGACAATGGCGATCACGGCGGCCCTGCCGAAGGGGAGAGCGATACCGACGGCGCATAGGGCGCAGCACTATCCCATAGGGGCGCAGCGCTATCCCATAGCGGCGCTGCACTATCCACCAGGTGTTATGCATGCGAAAGGATGATCGTGGCACGAGTGTTTAATTTCAGCGCGGGCCCGGCGGTGCTGCCGGAATCGGTCCTGCAGCAAGCGGCGGGCGAAATGCTCGACTGGCATGGCAGCGGCATGTCGGTGATGGAAATGAGCCACCGCGGCAAGGAATTTGTTTCGATACACGCCGAGGCGGAAAAAGACCTGCGCGAGTTGCTGGCGGTGCCGGCGAACTACAAGGTGCTGTTCCTCCAGGGCGGGGCGATCGCAGAGAACGCCATCGTGCCGATGAACCTGCTGCGCGGGCGCAGCGTGGCCGATTACGTCAACACCGGCGAATGGTCGAAGAAGTCGATCAAGGAGGCGAAGAAATACTGCACCGTGAACGTAGCCGCCTCCAGCGAGGACAAGAAGTTCACCTATATTCCGCCGCAATCGAGCTGGAAGCTCTCCGCGGACGCAGGTTACGTCCACATCTGCTCCAACGAGACCATAGGCGGTCTGGAGTACCACTGGGTGCCCGATACCGGCGCGGTGCCGCTGGTGGCCGACATGTCCTCGCATCTCTTGTCGCGCCCGGTGGACGTCTCGCGCTACGGACTGATTTACGGCGGCGCGCAGAAGAACCTCGGGCCGGCGGGGCTGACGCTGGTGATCGTGCGCGACGATCTGATCGGCCAGGCGCTGCCGTTCACGCCATCGGCTTTCGACTACAAGCAGCAGGCCGAAGCGGATTCCATGCTGAATACGCCGCCCACCTACGCGATCTATATCGCCGGGCTGGTGTTCAAGTGGCTGAAACAGCAGGGCGGGCTGGTCGAGATCGAGAAGCGCAACATCGCCAAGGCCGGGCTCCTCTACGATTACCTCGACCAGAGCGGTTTTTTCGTCAGCCCGGTCGAACCGCGTGACCGCTCGCGCATGAACGTGCCGTTCAAGCTCAAGGACGAGTTGCTGGACGAGGAGTTCCTGAAGGGGGCGAAAGCGCGCGGCATGATTCAGCTGAAGGGCCACCGCTCGGTCGGCGGCATGCGCGCTTCGATTTACAACGCCATGCCGATCGAAGGGGTCCGGCAACTGGTCGCGTATATGCGCGAGTTCGAAGCCAAGCATGGAAAATAAGCATGCCTGAGCGCAAGCCGTTCGAAATACTGGTGCTGAACAACATTGCCCAAGTCGGGCTGAAGCGCCTGCCGCCCGAGCGCTATCGCACCGACAAGGATGCGGCGCATCCCGACGCGATATTGCTGCGTTCGCAGGATCTGCACGCGATGGAAATCGCGGCTTCGGTGAAAGCCATCGGCCGCGCCGGGGCCGGCACCAACAACATCCCGGTGAAGGCGATGAGCGAGCGCGGCGTGCCGGTGTTCAATGCGCCGGGCGCCAACGCCAATGCGGTGAAGGAACTGGTGCTCGCGGGCATGCTGATCGCGGCGCGCAATCTCGCCCCGGCGCTGGAATTCGTGCGCGCCATCAAAGGCGAGGATGCGGCGCTGGCGCAGCAGGTCGAACAGGGCAAGAAACAGTTCGCCGGCTTCGAGTTGCCGCAGCATACGCTGGGTGTCGTCGGCCTGGGCAAGATTGGTTGCCTGGTGGCCGATGCGGCGATCAAGCTCGGCATGAACGTGCTCGGCTACGATCCGGAGATCACCGTGGACGCGGCCTGGAGCCTGCCGGCGCAGGTGAAGAAGGCGCATTCGATCGAAGAAGTGCTGAAGGCAAGCCACTTTGTCACGCTGCACGTTCCGCTGGTCGCGCAGACGCGCAACCTGGTCAATGCGGAGAACCTGGAGCTGGTGCGCCCGGGTGCGATCCTGCTCAATTTTTCGCGCGAAGGCATCGTCGACAGCGCGGCGGTAGTGCAGGCGCTCGCGGCGAACCGGCTCAAGTATTACGTGACCGATTTTCCGGACAAGCAGTTGGCTGGCCAGCCCGGCATAATCGCGCTGCCGCACCTCGGGGCTTCCACGCGCGAAGCCGAGGACAATTGTGCGGTGATGGTTGCGGATCAAGTACGCGAATACCTGGAGCACGGCAATGTTTCCAACGCGGTCAATTTTCCGGACATGAGCATGCCGCGCGAGTCGCCTTACCGCATCGCCGTCGCCAACGCCAATGTTCCCGCGATGGTGGCGCAGATTTCCGCAACCATCGCCAAGGCAGGCTTGAACATCCATAACATGCTGAACAAGTCCAAGGGCGAGATGGCATATACCCTGGTCGATGTGGACAGCGCTGTGACGCGCGAGCTGGTGGCGCAATTGGCCAAGATCGACGGCGTCTTGGCGGTGCGTTACCTGCCGCTGCGGGGCTGAGATGGCGACGAACAAGGAACTGGCCAAGCTGCGCGCACGCATCGACGCGCTGGACGAACGCCTGTTGGGCGCACTGAACGAGCGCGCGCGGCTCGCGCATGCAGTGGGCAAGCTCAAACAGGGGGTGAAGGTGTATCGGCCGGAGCGCGAAGCCCAGGTGCTGCGCCGGATTCTCGAAAAAAACGCCGGACCGTTGGGCAAGGCTGCGATCGCCCGGGTATACGCTGAAATCATTTCCGCATGCCGCGCACTGGAGCAGCCGCTGGCGGTGTCCTATCTGGGCCCCGCCGGCACCTTCAGCGAGATGGCCGTGACCAAGCTCTTTGGCGGCGGCGTGCGCGCGCTGCCCTGCGCCTCGATCGACGAGGTGTTCCGCCAGGCCGAGACCGGCAGCGTCAATTTCGGTGTGGTGCCGGTGGAGAATTCAAGCGAAGGGGCGATCGACAGAACACACGACCTTCTGCTCAGCACGCCGCTCAAGATCTGCGCCGAGACGGTGCTGCGCGTGCGCCAGAACCTGATGTCTAAATCCGGCGTGCTGAAGAAAATCGTGCGCGTTTATTCGCATCCGCAATCGCTGGCGCAGTGCAACCAGTGGTTAAGCCGCAAGCTGCCCGACGCCGAACGTGTGCCGGTGGCGAGCAATGCCGAGGCCGCGCGCCTGGCTGCGAAAGACGCGGGCGCGGCTGCCATTGCCGGCGATATCGCCGTCGAGCGCCACGGCCTGAAGCTGGTGGCGCGCAATATCGAAGACGATCCCAACAACACTACGCGTTTCCTGGTGCTGGGCGACCATGACGCAGCGCCTTCTGGCAAGGACCTGACTTCGATCGTGATGTCCGCGCCCAACCGGCCCGGCGCGGTGCACGCGCTGTTGACGCCGATTGCCAGGCACGGCGTCAGCATGAGCCGGCTGGAGTCGCGCCCGGCGCGCACCGGACGCTGGGAATATATGTTCTACGTAGATGTGCAGGGCCACCGTCAGGATACCAAGGTGGCGAAGGCGCTGGCGGAGCTGGAAAAGCTCGCGCCTTTCCTGAAGATACTCGGTTCCTATCCCGCCGCTGTGCTCTAGCACCCGGCACTCCGGCGACTACTCCCTGGATATCATGTCTGACATCAAGGATCTCTGCGAACTTTCACCCGCTTACGTGCGCGCGATCGCGCCCTATCAGCCGGGCAAACCGATCACCGAGCTCGCGCGCGAGTTCGGTCTGGACGAACGTGCCATCGTCAAGCTGGCTTCGAACGAGAACCCGCGCGGGATATCGCCGAAGGCGCTCGCCGCGGTCAAGGCGGCGCTGCCGGAACTCGCGCGCTACCCCGACGGCTTCGAGCTGACGCAGGCGTTGTCGCAGCGGCTTGGCGTGGCCATGCAGCAGATCGTGCTCGGCAATGGCTCGAACGACGTGCTCGAACTCGCCGGCATGGCGTTTCTCGCGCCCGGCTGTTCCGCCGTCTATTCGCAGCACGCGTTCGCGGTCTATCCGCTGGCGACGCAGGCGCGCGGCGCGCGCAGCATCGTCGTGCCGGCGAAAAACTTCGGCCACGACCTGGAGGCTATGCTGGCGGCGATCCAGCCCGATACCCACGTCGTGTTCATTGCCAATCCGAACAATCCCACGGGCACCATGCTCACCGCTGCGGAGCTCGAGTCCTTTCTCTCCCGCGCGCCGAAGAATGTCATCGTCGTGGTTGATGAAGCCTACAACGAGTATCTCGATCCGGCCCTGCGCTGCCCGAGCGTAAAATGGGTGGGGCGCTTTCCCAACCTGATCGTGACGCGCACCTTCTCCAAGGTCTACGGGCTGGCCGGCCTGCGCGTCGGTTACGGTGTCTGCCATGCGCAGGTGGCGGATTTGCTCAACCGCGTGCGCCAGCCGTTCAATGTCAACAATCTCGCCATCGCCGCCGCAGTCGCCGCGCTCACGGACGAGGACTTCGTGCGCGAGAGCTATGAACTCAATGTCGCCGGCATGGCGCAGCTGCTCGCCGGATGCAAGCGGCTGGGCCTCGCCTGGATTCCCTCCTACGGCAACTTCGTCACGGTCGAAATCCCCCGCGCAGGCACGCAGAGCCAGGCGGGCGCGGTGTTCCAGAAGCTGTTGAAGCTGGGCGTGATCGTGCGGCCGCTGGCCGGCTACGCCATGCCCGACCATCTGCGCGTGACCACAGGTCTGCCGCAAGAGAATGCGCGCTTTCTCGAGGCGCTGGAAGCGGCGCTCAAGGTCTAAGGCGTGGCCGGGTCCCGTCTCGATACGGTAGTCATTTTTGGTGTCGGCCTGATCGGCGGTTCGTTCGCGCTCGCACTCAAGGCGGCCGGTGCGGGCAAGCGTGTGATCGGACTGGGCCGCAGTCAAGCCAATCTCGCCCGCGCGCTCGAACTCGGCGTCATCGATGAAATCTCCAGCGACCCGGCCGCGGTAGCCGGCGCCGACCTCGTGCTCCTTGCCACGCCGGTGGGCCAGATGGGTGCGGTCATGGACGCTATCGCGCCGCATCTCGGACCGGGCACGGTCCTGACCGACGGCGGCAGCACCAAGCAGGACGTGGTCGCGCTCGCCTACCGCAAGCTCAAGGGGCGCGCGGCGCAGTTCGTGCCAGGCCATCCGATCGCGGGGGCGGAGCACAGCGGCGTGGCGGCGGCCCGCGCCGATTTGTATCGCCAGCGCAAGGTGGTGCTGACCCCGCTGCCAGAAAACAGCGAGCGCAGCATCCGCCGCGTGCGCGCCGCATGGCGCCTGTGCGGCGCGCGGCTGTATGAAATGCAGCCGGCCGAGCACGACCGGGTGTTCGCCGCCGTGAGCCATCTGCCGCACCTCTTGTCCTACGCCTTGGTGGACCAGGTCGCGCGCCATCCGAACGGCAAGCAATTGTTTGACTATGCTGCCGGCGGATTTCGCGATTTCACCCGCATCGCCTCCAGCCATCCGGAAATGTGGCGCGACATCTGCGTCGCCAACCGCAAGGCCTTGCTGCAGGAACTGGCCGGCTATCAGCGCGAGCTGGCCGAGGTAAAGCAGTTGCTGCAGAAGGGGGACGCGGCGGGCCTGGAAAAAGTATTCGCCCGGGCGCGCGCAGCGCGCGACAAATGGCTGAAGAAGCAGCAATGATGCCGGTTCGCGTGGCGTCTGCTGTTTGAGTCCGAGGTCTGGCGCCGTGGACTATCTCGATCTTGCACCCATACGCCGCGCGGCCGGCACGGTGAAGCTGCCGGGGTCGAAAAGCATTTCCAACCGCGTGCTTCTGCTCTCGGCTCTGGCGTCCGGGCAGACGCGGCTGCACGACCTGCTCGAATCCGACGATACGCGCGTCATGCGCGAC
>JACZJU010000228.1 GCA_014860395.1 Burkholderiales bacterium
GACGTGCGCGAATTCGGCGGCAGCCGCGTCCTCACCGAGCACCAGCATGAGCTGCTCTCGACCATGGCTTGCCATGGCGCGGTGCGCGCGCACCGGCCGCTCTCCGTCACCGAAATGAATGCGCTGCTGCGCGAAATGGAAGTGACCGAGCGTTCCGGCCAGTGCAATCACGGCCGGCCGACCTGGTATCAGATGAGCCTGGCCGATCTGGACAAACTGTTTTTGCGCGGACGATAATCGTCCTAATTCTGGAGCGGATATGAAAGTACTGATACTCGGCGCCGGCGCGGTCGGCGGCTATTTCGGAGGCCGCCTGGTGCAGGCGGGGGCCGACGTGACTTTCCTGGTGCGGCCGCAGCGCGCGCAAAAGCTGGCGCAAAATGGCCTGGTGATCAAGAGTCCGCTGGGCGACGCGCAGATTCCCGTGCGAACGGTGCTGCAGGACGCGGTGCGGCCCGACTACGACCTGGTGATGCTGTCGTGCAAGGCCTACGATCTCGATGCATCGATCGCGGCGATCGATCCCGCCATGGGGTCGAATACCCTGGTGCTGCCGTTACTGAACGGCATGGCGCAACTTGCGCGGCTGGAGCAGGCTTACGGCGGCGCGCGCGTGCTCGGCGGCGCCTGCTACATCGCTTCGACCATGGAGGCGGATGGCACCATCCGCCATTTGGGCAAGTTCCAGGGCATCACCTGCGGCCCGCGCGCAGGCAACCACGCGCACGCGGGCGCCCTGCTCGCGGAACTGGCGCAGGCTTATGCGCGCGCACCGCTCGAATGCAAGGTCAGCGCCGACATTGAGCAGGACATGTGGGAGAAGTTCGTGCTGCTGGCGACGCTGGCTGCGATGACCTGCCTGATGCGGGCCAGTGTGGGCGAAATTCTCGCCGCCGCGGACGGGGAGACGCTGATGCGCGAGGCGCTGTCGTGCTGCGTCGCCACGGCAGCGGCGGCCGGGCATGCGCCGCGCGCCGAGTCGCTGCAGCGCACCGAGGGCATGCTGTTCGCGCGCGGTTCGGATTTCACCGCGTCGATGCTGCGCGACCTCGAGGCCGGCGGACGCGTCGAAGCCGATCACATCGTCGGCGACATGCTGCGGCGTGCACGCGCCGCCGGCATCGATGCACGCCTGCTCGCCGCGGCTTACTGCCATCTGCAGGCCTACGAGGCGCGGCGCTCGCGCGCAGCCTCTGCGTGATCCTGGCAGCCGGACGCCGGATCGCCCTTCGCCCGCATGACCCGCGCAACGGCCGCCGGATTGCCTCCGGTCATCCTGCTGATGGGGCCCACGGCCAGCGGCAAGACCGCGCTCGCACTCGAAATCGCACAGCGTTTTCCGGTCGAGATCGTCAGCGTGGATTCGGCACAGGTGTACCGCGACATGGACATAGGCACGGCCAAGCCTACGCCCGCCGAGCGCGCGGCAGTGCCGCATCATCTGATCGACGTCATAGATCCCGACCAGAGTTATTCGGCCGCGCTGTTCCATAGCGACGCGACCCGCCTGATGCGGGAGATCACGGCGCGCGGCCGCGTGCCGCTCCTTGCCGGCGGCACCATGCTCTATTTCAAGGCGCTGCGCGAGGGCCTGTCGAACCTGCCGCAGGCCGACGCTGCGGTGCGCGCCGCGATCGAAGCCGAGGCGCGGGAAAGAGGCTGGCCAGCTTTGCATGCCGAACTGGCTCGTATCGACCCGCCCGTGGTGGCACGGCTCAAGCCCGGCGATGCGCAGCGCATCCAGCGCGCGCTCGAGGTGTTTCGCATCACCGGCAAACCGCTGTCGGCGCTGCAGGGCGCGCGCGTGGTCGATGCGGCGCAATACCGCTTCGTGTCGTTGGCGCTGGTGCCGGCCGAACGTGCGCTGCTGCACCGGAGGATAGAGGCGCGTTTTGAAGCCATGCTGGCTGTCGGTCTGGTGGAAGAACTCGCGGGCCTCCGAGCGAAATACGCGCTACACCTCGGGCTTCCGGCCATGCGCTGCGTCGGCTACCGCCAGGCCTGGGAACATCTCGAAGGCGCCTACGATCGCGCCGCGCTGCGTGAGCGCGGCATCTATGCCTCGCGCCAGCTCGCCAAGCGCCAGCTCACCTGGCTGCGCGCGATGGATGAGCCGAAAGTGTTCGATTGCTTCGCGCCCAACCTTGGCGAGCGGGTAATGCGTTATCTCGAGGAACAAGTCCGGATCTGATCCTGGATCGGTTCCGCTCAATCCCCCATCGCCACGCCCTCGCGCCTGGGATCGGCGCCGCCGCGCCAGCCATCGCGCGTGCGCTGGATCGCGTGCACGCCACTGGTCATGTCGATCATGCGCACCTCGTGGCCCATCGCCCGCAGCGGTCCGGCCCAGTCCTCTGCCGCCGTGTCCCGTTCCAGCTCGGTGGGACCGTTGCGGTTGCCAAAATTCGGCAGGTCTATCGCCTGCTGTATGTCCAGTTTCCAGTCGAGGACGCCGACCAGGGTCTTGACCACGTGGTTGATGATGGCGCTGCCGCCGGCCGAACCCAACATCAGCACCAGGGCGCCGTCGCGATCGAACACCATGGTCGGCGCCATGGAACTGCGTGGCCGTTTGCCGGGCTCGACGCGGTTGGCTACGGGTTTGCCGTCCTGCTCCGCGACGAAGGAAAAATCGGTGAGCTGGTTATTCAGCAGGAAGCCGTGCACCATCTGCTGGCTGCCGAAGGCGAACTCGATCGAGCTGGTCATGGACACGGCGTTGCCGGCGGCGTCGACGATGGAGATATGGCTGGTGGAAGGCAGTTCCGGCGATGCGTCGTCGGCGAGCGCGAGCGCCCCCGGCGGGGTGCCGGGCAGCGCATGGCCCAGCGCATGATCCGGCCGGACCAGGGCGGCACGCCTGGCCAGATACTCTGGGGCCAACAGTCCAGCCACGGGCACCGGCACGAAATCGGCGTCGGCGAGGTAACGCCCGCGGTCGGCGAAAGCCAGCCGTTCGGCCTCGGTGACGAGATGCGCGGCGCGGACCGGATCCTTTGTCAGGCTCTGCGGCGCAAGCCGTTCGAGCATCCCCAGCACCTGCAGTACGGTGACGCCGCCCGAACTCGGCGGCGGCATGCCGCAGACTTTCCATTGCCGGTAGGGTGCACACACCGGCTCGCGTTCCCGCGCGCGGTAGTGCGCCAGGTCGTCCGTACTCAGGTCGCCGGGGTTGGGCGCATTGCTTACGGTACTTGCGATGTCGTGTGCGGTTTCGCCTTCGTAAAATGCCTTTGCGCCTTGCGCAGCGATCTTGCGCAAAGTGTCGGCAAGCGCTGGATTCTTGAGCAGCGTGCCTACGGGCTTGGGCGTGTCGTCATCTAGATAGTACATGCGCCGCATCGCCCGGTCGCGTCCAGTCAGGCGCACCAAGGTGAGCAGCTTATGCAGCCGCGGCGACAGCGGAAAACCCTCAGCCGCGAGCCGGATGGCGGGCTGAAACAATTCTGCCCAAGGCAGCTTGCCGTACTTCGCATGCGCGAGTTCGAGTGCGCGCAGCACGCCCGGCGTGCCGATTGATTTTCCGCCAACCACCGCATTAAGAAATTCGAGCGGCCGGCCGTCGGCGCCGATAAAGCGATCCGCGCGCGCGGCCGCCGGCGCGGTCTCGCGTCCGTCGTAAGCGCGAAGTTTCGCCTCGGCGGCCGAATAATGCAGGATGAAAGCGCCGCCGCCTATGCCTGAGGACTGCGGCTCGACCAGATTGAGCACCATCTGCACCGCCACGGCTGCGTCGATCGCCGTTCCGCTGTGCTGCAGTACTTCATAGCCCGCTTCGACTGCCAGCGGATGCGCGGCCGCAAGCAGGAAATGCTTTGCATCGATTCCGTTCTTCGGGTTGAAGCCGGAAGCGGGCTCGGGCGCCGGCTGGGCGGCAGCAACTCCGGCCCAGAGCAGCGCGGCGGCCAGCGCCAGCCGCGAAAACAAAAAGGGCAGCCGGGTGGCTGCCCTTTTGACGACCATCATGTCGACTACTACAGCAGCGGCACCACCAGCAGTGCCACGATGTTGATGATCTTGATCAGCGGATTGATCGCCGGCCCCGCCGTATCCTTGTAGGGATCGCCCACCGTGTCGCCGGTCACGGCGGCCTTGTGCGTGTCCGATCCTTTGCCGCCGTAGTGGCCGTCCTCGATATATTTCTTGGCGTTGTCCCAGGCGCCGCCGCCGGTGGTCATGGAGATCGCCACGAACAGGCCGGTGACGATGGAGCCCATGAGCACGCCGCCCAGTGCCTGCGGTCCGAGCACGACGCCGACGATAATGGGCACCAGCACGGGCAGGAGCGATGGCACCATCATTTCCTTGATCGCGGCCGTGGTGAGCATGCCCACCGCCTTGGAGTAATCGGGCTTGGCCGTGCCTTCCATGATGCCGGGGATTTCCTTGAACTGGCGCCGCACTTCCACCACCACCGAACCGGCGGCGCGGCCCACCGCCTCCATCGCCATGGCGCCGAAGAGATAGGGCACCAAACCGCCGATGAACAGGCCGATGATCACCATGTGGTTGGACAGGTCGAAGGAGACGACCTTGCCGGAATGCTCCAGGGCGTGGGTGTAGTCGGCGAACAGCACCAGCGCGGCGAGGCCGGCCGAGCCGATGGCATAACCCTTGGTCACTGCCTTGGTGGTGTTGCCTACCGCGTCCAGCGGATCGGTGATGGCGCGCACCGAGTCGGGCAGATTGCTCATTTCGGCGATGCCGCCGGCGTTGTCGGTGATCGGGCCGTAGGCGTCCAGGGCGACGATGATGCCGGTCATGGACAGCATCGACGTCGCGGCGATGGCGATGCCATACAGACCCGCCCAGGCGTAAGCGAGGTAGATCGCGGCGCATACCGCGAGCACGGGCAGCGCGGTGGCGCGCATGGACACGCCCAGGCCGGCGATGATGTTGGTGCCGTGGCCGGTGGTCGAGGCTTGCGCGATGTGGCGCACCGGGGAGAATTCGGTAGCGGTGTAATACTCGGTGATGATCACCATCAGCGCGGTCAGCACCAGGCCGATCACGGCGCAGCCGTAAAGCGCGAGAACCGTGATGTTCTTCGCCGCACCGCCGATGTCAAATGTCGCCTCTTTAACGATATCACCCATCATCCAGTCGGTGAGCGGATAGAAGGCGATCAGCGCCAGCACGCCGGCGACGATCAGGCCCTTGTACAGGGCGGTCATGATTTTCTTGCCCGGGGTGACTTTGACGAACATGCAGCCGATGACCGAGGCGATGATGGAAAAGCCGCCGATCACCAGCGGGTAGATGACGGCGTTGGCCGAGGTAGTCTTGATCATCAGCGCGCCCAGCAGCATGGTTGCGATAATGGTCACGGCGTAGGTTTCGAACAGGTCGGCCGCCATGCCGGCGCAGTCGCCGACGTTGTCGCCGACGTTGTCGGCGATCACCGCCGGGTTGCGCGGGTCGTCCTCGGGGATGCCGGCTTCCACCTTGCCCACCAGGTCGGCGCCGACGTCGGCGCCCTTGGTGAATATGCCGCCGCCAAGTCGCGCAAAGATCGAGATCAGCGAACCGCCGAAGCCCAGGCCGATTAGCGGTTTGATCACTTCGCTGAGGGGCTGGCCGCTGCCGGCGGCGTTGGCGGTAAGCAAGGCGTAGAAGCCGGTCACGCCGAGCAGGCCCAGACCGACCACCAGCAGGCCGGTGATGGCGCCGCCGCGGAAGGCGACGGTGAGCGCTTCATTCAAGCCGGTGCGCGCGGCTTCGGCGGTGCGCACATTGGCGCGCACCGACACGTTCATGCCGATGAAACCGGTCGCCCCGGACAGTACCGCGCCGATGACGAACGCTGTCGCCGTCGTCGCCCCCAGGAAAATTCCGATGAGCACGGCAAGGACCACGCCGACGATGGCGATGGCGGTGTATTGCTTGTTCAGATAAGCGGACGCGCCCTCCTGAATCGCGGCGGCGATTTCGCGCATGCGCTCATTGCCGGTGGGCTGAGCCAGTATCCATTTGATGGACCAGCCGCCATAGAGCAGCGCGAACACGCCGCACGCAAGTGCAAACCAGAGTCCTGCATTCATGAAGTTTCTCCCCGAGAAAAGCCGACCGCGACAGCCGGACCGTCAGTTTTTTTGAAAACGCCGAATTGTAACAGGCCGTGCCCACTCACGAACAGGGCCGGCCGGGGCTAAATTTTTGAATTGGAAGTTTCTTTATTTTGATCGTTCCCGTACTCATCCGTCGCCGTAGCCGCCTGTCAATTTCAGGCGCACCCGGATCCGTGCAAGACGGGCACGCATGATGGCGAATATAATGCAGACAAGCTTGCGGACGGTTGCAGGTTTCTCGCTGTTTCGCGCGAGATGACCCAGACATAGCTGTGCACGTCCGGAGTCATTGATGCGATCTTACCAAACCAAGAAAGGGAGCCGCCAGATCATGCCGTACGGGAAGGTTTTAGTCGCTCAGGGTGGCGGGCCGACCGCCGTCATCAACCAGTCGATGGCTGGCGTCGTCCTGGAAGCGCGCAAGTTTCGCAACGTCGAGTTGGTGTACGGCGCCTATCATGGGGTATCCGGAATCGTCAACGAGGAGTTTCTCGACCTCACCCAGGAAACCAGCCACAACATCGAAATGGTGGCCGACACGCCCTCGTCCGCGCTCGGTTCGACGCGCGACAAGCCCGATCTGCGCTACTGCCAGGAGATTTTCAAGGTCCTGAAGGCGCACGGCATAGGCTACTTCTTCTACATCGGCGGCAACGACTCCTCCGACACGGTCCGGATCGTCAACGAAGAAGCCAAGCGCGCGGACTACCCGCTGCGCTGCATCCACATACCGAAGACCATAGACAACGACCTGGTCGGCAACGACCATACGCCGGGATTCCCGTCGGCTGCGCGCTTTGTCGTGCAGGCGTTCATGGGCGCCAACCTGGACAATGCGGCGCTGCCAGGGGTCTACCTGGCTGTGGTAATGGGCAGGCACGCCGGCTTCTTGACGGCGGCCTCGGCGCTGGGAAAAAAGTTCCCCGACGACGGACCGCACCTGATCTATATTCCCGAGCGCACATTCAGCCTGGACAAATTCTTGGCCGACGTTAAAGTCACGTATGAAAAGCACGGGCGTTGCGTGATCGCCGCTTCGGAGGGCATTCATGACAGCCAGGGTAATCCCATCATCACCCAGCTTACGCGCAAGGTGGAACGTGATGCGCACGGCAACGTGCAACTTTCGGGTACCGGCGCCCTGACCGACCTGCTATGCGACGAAATCAAGCGCAAGCTCGGCATCAAGCGCGTGCGCGGCGATACCTTCGGCTATGTGCAGCGTTCGTTCATGGGCTGCGTCTCGGACGTGGACCAGCGCGAGGCGCGCGAGGTGGGTGAAAAGGCAGTGCAGTTCGCCATGTGGGGCGGTCATGACGGCTCGGTGGCGATCATGCGCACCGGCTTTTACTCGGTTGACTACCAGTTGGTTCCCCTGGAGTCCGTGGCGGGGAAAACGCGCGTCATGGAAGATGAATTCATCGCCGCCAGCGGAACCGATGTCACCGACGCGTACCGGCTCTATCTGCGTCCGCTTCTGGGCTCGGGCATGCCCGACGCCTATCGCCTGCGCTCGAATCGCGTAGACAAGATTCTCAATCCCGGAAAATAGGCATTTACGATTTGAGTTGCGCGGACGGTGCCCCGTCCGCGCGGATCCTCGATTGCGCGGATGAAAAGCACTTCCGTGCGC
>JACZJU010000229.1 GCA_014860395.1 Burkholderiales bacterium
CGATCAGGCTTTCTCTGTCGCCCCGCGGCGGCGCCTGGCCGGCTTGCTCGGCAGCTTGGCCGGCTTCTCCGGGCCCCAGACGCGGCTGAAATAAGTGTCCGCCAGATGCAGCGCGCCCACTGGATTATGCGCGAGCACCCGATCCTTGGTCACCAGCGTGGTCACCAGCGCCTTTGACTGGCGGATGAACAGGCTGTCATGCCCGACGCAAAGGCCGATGATGACATTGAGCTCGCAACCTGCGCGATTGAGCAGCTCCGCCTGCGATATCGGGTTGCACATGGCTTCGAAATTTCCCGGCCGGATTTTCTCTTCCTCCTTCAGGCCGAGGTCCTCTTTCGGAAGGCCGCCGTTCTTGCAAGCCACCGAGGTCACTTCCAGGCCGTGGCTTTCCAGGATGGCGCTGAACACCCGGGCGAGATCGACGAAGCTGATGCACATGGCGACACCGACTTTGCGAAAGCCCATTTTCTTCGCAAACTGGCAAATCTCCTCCACCCGCGTCCATTTGCAGTAGCCTTCGCTTTCGACTACGGCCGCCGTATACGCGACGCGCATGGTGAAAGGATCCGTGTAAGGTTCCCAGGCAGAGGCGATACCGTCGGGATCCACCTTGGAGGGGCAAAATGCGGGACCGCGTTCTTCCCCTTCTCCCTGGCGGCAGGCGCGCACCGTGCTGGGACAGTAAGCGCAACCCGGGGTTTCGTACCCGGAGGGTTCCTGCGCGGGGGTTTCGCGCCCGGTGATATCGTCGCTCATTTGCGTACTCCGCGTGGAAATTGGCAATCAGGCGTGGGCGCCGCTTCCGCACTCGGTTCAGCAGTGGCGCAATTAGCCTATATTTTACGCCGCTTCGACTCGCACTTCAATGTACGCCCCGGTGGCTTGGACTGCCGCCTGCATCAAGGACTTGCGGCAAAACGCGCGAAAATTGCCGGGGCCAGGGAATGCGCAAAGGTATAGAATCTCGGCGTGTCCTCCTGTTTTAAAGCTCCATCGTAAGCATGGAAATGGTCAAACTGCCGAAGTCGATCGACGACACTGCAGCACTGTTGGCAAGCGCCGACTATGTCGCCGAGCGCAGCCTCGCCACCGCGCTGTTCCTCGCCCTGAAGATGGAGCGGCCGCTGTTTCTCGAAGGCGAAGCCGGAGTCGGCAAAACCGAGATCGCGAAAGTGCTCGCGAGCACGCTGAAGCGCCGGCTGGTGCGGCTGCAGTGCTACGAAGGGCTGGACATCTCCTCGGCCGTGTACGAGTGGAATTATCCGCGGCAGATGATAGAAATCCGCCTCGCCGAGGCCGCCGGCAAGGCAGACCGCAAAAAGCTCGGGCAGGACATTTTTTCCGCCGAGTTCCTGATCAAGCGGCCACTGCTGCAGGCGCTCGAAGCCAGCGCGGACGGAGCGGCGCCGGTACTGCTGATCGACGAACTCGACCGCACCGACGAGCCCTTCGAGGCCTACCTGCTGGAGGTGTTGTCGGACTACCAGGTGAGCATCCCCGAACTCGGCACGATCAAGGCGGATAAGCCGCCCATCGTGATCATTACCTCCAACCGTACGCGTGAAATCCACGACGCGGTCAAGCGCCGCTGCCTGTATCACTGGGTGGATTATCCTGACGCCGCGCGCGAGCTCGACATCCTGCGGCGCAAGGCGCCCGGTGCGGCGGAACGCCTGTCGCTGGAGATCGTCGCCTTCGTGCAGCGGCTGCGCAAAATGGATCTGTTCAAACTCCCCGGCGTCGCCGAAACCATAGATTGGACCAATGCGCTGATGGCGCTGGACCAACTAAGCCTCGACGCGCATACCGTCAACGACACGCTGGGCGCGCTGCTCAAGTACCAGGACGACATCGGCCGCGTGCGCGGCAGCGAAGCCGAGCGGCTGCTGTCCGAGGTAAAGGCGGAGATAGCGACCGCCTGAGGCGGTCCTGCGCCAAAGTCATGGAATCTCCCGCCTTCCTCAAGCGCTTTTTCGCCCCGGCCACGATAGCGGGCAGCAGGGCCGACCGGCACACACGCAAGACCGTGGCCCTGTGCCACGCGCTGCTGTCGGAGCGCGGCGAAGCTTCCGGCGCCGCGCTCGCGCGCGAAGCGCTCGCAGCCTACCGCCAGCTCTCCGGCCCGGCGCTGGTGGCGTTTTTCGATGTCCTCGCGCAGGAGTTTTCGCCGGACCCGGAAGCGGTGGAGGACGCCGCCGGCGCCTACAGGCAGGAGGCCTCGCAGGCCAACCTGATCCGGCTGCAGCACGTTGTCGAGTCGCCGCGGCAAGAGCTGTTTCGCCGCATCAACCTCGCCGCCGGCGGAACGGCGGCGCTGGTCGAAATGCGCCGGCGCGTGTTGCACGACCAGCGCACGCAACCGCACTGGGCGGGCATCGATGCCGATCTCGCCCACCTGCTCGGCTCCTGGTTTAACCGCGGCTTTCTTACGCTGCAGCGCATCGACTGGCGCACCCCGGCGCTGGTGCTGGAAAAGCTCATGCGATACGAGGCCGTGCACGAGATCCAGGGCTGGCACGACCTGCATCGCCGGCTGGAATCGGACCGCCGCTGCTTTGCTTTCTTCCATCCGGCCCTGCCCGACGAGCCGATTATTTTCATCGAGGTTGCGCTCACCAAAGGCATGAGCGATCAGGTGCAGCCCCTGCTCGACCCGGACTCGCCGGTGGTCGATCCGGCCGGGGCCGATACCGCCATCTTCTACTCCATCACCAACTGCCAGGAAGGCCTGCGCGGCATCTCCTTCGGCAATTTTCTGATCAAGCAGGTGGCAGAAGACCTGGGGCGCGAGTTCCCGCGGCTCAAGACTTTCGCCACCCTGTCGCCGATACCGGGATTCCGCAACTGGCTCACCGAAACCGCCGCCGCGCACACCGAACTGGCCGGGCTGGTCGGCACGTTGGCGGAGGATGACTGGTTCCGGCGCGCCGGGTCGGGCACACGGGTGCGGACCGAATTGATGCGCCTGTGCGCCTACTACCTGAAGCACGCCAAACACGGCAAGGAGCCGGCGGACGCCGTCGCGCGTTTTCATCTGGGCAATGGCGCGCGCATGGAGCGCCTCAACTGGCTCGCCGATACATCCAAGACAGGCATGGCGCGCTCGGCCGGCATGATGGTCAACTACGCTTACCGGCTGAAGGACGTAGAGCACAATCACGAAGCGTATACAAAGGAACACCTGGTCGTGGCCTCGCCAGGACTGTCGCTGCTCGCGCGCGGGAGCCTGCTTGCGCGCCTGAAGGCCGCGCGCAAGGAATGAGCGCAGCGCCAGTCGCACTGCCGTAATGGCGATGGCTGCAGGCAAGCTGGCTGAAAACATCATGCACTTCGCCCGCGTGCTGCGCGCGGCGGGGCTGCCCATCGGCCCGGACCGGGTCGTCGATGCGCTGCGGGCGCTGGAAATCGAGGGCATAGCGCGGCGCGAGGATTTTTACTGGACGCTGGCCGCGGTGTTCCTGTCAAAGCGCGAGCAGCGGGAATTGTTCGATCAGGCCTTCCACATTTTCTGGCGCGACCCACAGATGCTCGAGCGCGTCATGAGCCTGCTGCTGCCCCAGGCGTACGGCAGCACCGGTCTGGCCGAGCAATCGCAGTTGAGCAATCGTCTGGCGGACGCGCTGCGCTCGAGACAGGAACCGCAGGGCGAAGAGCAGCAGCAGGAAATCGAAATCGACGCCGGCCTCAGTTCTTCGCAAAGCGAGCTGCTGCAGTACGCGGACTTCGAAAGCATGAGCGGCGCCGAGCTGGCGCAGGCAAAAAAGCTGATCGCGCGCCTGCGCCTGCCCATTCCGAAAGCGCAGACGCGCCGCTTTCACCCCGATGCCCGCGGCACGGGCATCGACCTGCCGGCTACCCTGCGCGCGAGCCTCAGGGGCGGCGCGCAGATCATCGCCCTCAAGCGCCGTTCGCGCATCACCCGGCATCCGCCGCTGGTGGTGCTGTGCGATATCTCGGGGTCGATGAGCCGTTATTCGCGCATGTTCCTGCATTTTCTTCACGCCATCACCAACGACCGCGACCGCGTGCATACCCTGGTGTTCGGCACGCGGCTTACCAATATCACGCGCCACCTGCGCAACCGCGACGTCGACATCGCGATGAACCGGGTGACGGCGGCGATCCAGGACTGGGCCGGCGGCACGCGCATCGGCGCATGTCTCGCGCAATTCAACCGCAAGTGGTCGCGGCGCCTGCTCGGCCAGAACGCGGTGGTGCTGCTGATCTCGGACGGCCTCGATCGCGACATCGGCGCAGGCCTCGGCGCGGAAATGGAGCGCCTGCACAAATCCTGCCGCAAGCTCATCTGGCTCAACCCGCTGTTGCGCTACCAGGGCTTCCAGCCGCGACCTCTGGGAGTGCGCGCGATGCTGCCGCACGTGGACGCCTTCATGCCGGTACATAACATCGAAAGCCTGGTCGATCTCGCGCGCGAACTCGAACACGGCAAGTGGCAGCGCCATTCCGGCAGCATCGCCGCCTGAGAGCCTGCGTCAGGGCAGCTGCGCCCGCTCGAGCACCAGCCGAGCCGCGCACAGATCCTCCAGCGCGGTGCCCACCGATTTGAACAGCGTGATCTCGTCCCGGCTCTGCCGGCCCGGATGTGCGCCCGCGACCAATTCCGCCAGTTCGGCGCGCACGCGTTCGCGCGCGAGCACCCCGCTTGCGAGCGGCTGCACCAGGTCGCCCGCCTCCTTCAGCGCGCCGGCGTAGGTATCGACAAAGATCTCGGCGCGCGCAATCAGCTCGTCGTCTGCTTCGCGCATCTGCGGCGTGAAGCCGCCGACCAGGTCCACGTGCATCCCGGAGCGCAGCAGTGCGCCGCGCACCACGGGTTTGGTGGCGGTGGTGGCGCAGCTGACAATGTCCGCCTGCGCCAGCCCCTGCGCCAGGTCGGCGAGCGCCTCGGCCGGCAGGCCCTCGCCGCGCAGTTGCCCCGCCAGCGCTTGCGCGCTCGCCGGATTGCGGCCCCAGAGCAGCAGCTTTTCTACGGTCCGCAGCGCGCAGTGCGCGCGCGCCATGTGCGGCGCAAGCGCTCCGGTTCCGATGACCAGCAGCCTGGAACTGTCTTTTCGCGACAGATAGGTCGACGCGAGGGCCGATGCGGCGGCGGTGCGTCGCAGCGTGAGCGCTTCACCGTCGATAAGCGCGCGCGGATGCCCGGTGGCGCCGTCAAGCAGGGCATACAACGCCGACACCGTGGCGGCACCGCGCTCGCGGTTGTGCGGGAACACCGTCACCAGCTTCACGCCCAGATCCAAGCCCCGGCGCCAGGCCGGCATCAGCAGCAGCCGGTCGCCTTCGCCGGTGACATCGTGCACATGGCGCAGGGGCGCCACGCAACCTTCGAGAAACGCCTCGCGCAGCGACTCGGCAAGAAGCCTGTAATCGAGCGCGGCGTGAACCTGCTCGGCGGAAAGGAAAGGCAGCTGCATCGGCGGTTAAGCTGCTTCACGCCACGGCGACCTGCAGGCGCCGCAGCCGCTCAGGCTTGTTTCAGCTCCTCGGGATCGATCGGCAGCTTGCGCACGCGCTTGCCGGTCGCGGCGAATATCGCGTTGGTGACCGCGGGCGCAATGGGCGGAAGACCCGGCTCGCCCATGCCGCCGGGCGGCTCGCCGCTGGCCACGATATGCACTTCCACATCGGGCATTTCGTCGATGCGCAGCACCGGATAGTCGTGAAAATTCGACTGCTCGACCCTGCCGTCCTTAAAGGTGATCTTGCCGTAGAGCGCCGCGCTCAAGCCGTAGACGATAGCGCTCTCGACCTGGCGCCTGACGATCTCGGGGTTGACGGTCATGCCGCAGTCGACCGCGCCGACCACGCGGTGCACCTTCACCTTGCCGTCCTTACCCACCGAAACTTCGGCGACTTCGGCGACATAGCTGCCGAAGGATTGCGCCACGGCGATGCCGCGATGCACACCGGCCGGCAGCGGCTGGCCCCAGCCGGCCTTTTGCGCGGCAAGTTCCAGCACGCCCTTGTAGCGCGGCTGCTTGACGAGCAGCGCACGGCGGAACTCGTAGGGATCCTTGCCCGCAGTTGCCGCCATCTCGTCGACGAAGCTCTCGATGAAAAAGAGATTTTGCGAATGCCCGACCGAGCGCCAGAACCAGACCTGGACGCCGGGCTCGACCCGCGCGTACTCGACGCGCAGGTTGGGAAAATCGTAGGGGCAGTCGCGGATGCCTTCCACCGCCATGTCATCCACACCGTTGGCGGGAAGCTTCATGAAGCCCGAGGCCTCCATGATCGAGGGCGAGGCGACGCTGGCGGAAAACGAGAGCGCATTGCCGCCGGCATCCAGGCCGCCGACGAAGCGCGTCACCGAGGCCGGACGATAGAAGTACGCCTTCATGTCGTCTTCGCGGGTGTACACCAGTTTCACCGGCTTGCCCGAAATCTTCGACAGCAGAGTCGCGTCGACGGTGAAATCCGGCGCAAAGCGCCGGCCGAAGCCGCCACCCAGATACATGGTGTTCACCTTGACCTTGCCCGGCGCGACGCCGCCTACCTTGCCGAGTATGCCCTGCGACGGTCCCTGCGACTGCGTGCCGGCCCAGACTTCTATTTCGTCCGGCTTGACCCAAACCGTCGCGTTCATCGGCTCCATGCAGGCATGCGCCAGATAGGGAGCTTCGTACACGGCTTCCAACCGCTTTGATGCGGGTGCAGCGGCATCGCCCTCGTTGCGCGCCAGCGCGCCGCCTTTGGCTGCGCCCTCGGCCAGCATTTTCGATACGCCCTCCGAGGACAGCGCGGCGTTGGCACCGTCGTCCCATTTGATCTCGAGCGCGTCGCGTCCCTGCTTGGCCGCCCAAAAGCCCTCGGCGAGCACAGCCACCCCGCCCGGAATCTGCACCACCTGCTTTACGCCGGAAATGGCCTTGGCCTTGCTGTCGTCCACCGAAACGAGCTTGCCGCCGGGCACGGGTGGGCGCGCCATCAAGGCGGTGAGCATGCCGGGCAGGTGCACGTCCAGTCCGAAGTTGGCGGCGCCGTTCACCTTGACCGGCGTATCGAGGCGTTTCGCCGGCGTGCCGAGTATCCTGAATTCCTTCGCGCTCTTCAGTTTTATCTCTTTGGGCACGGCTTGTCTGGCCGCGGCGTCGGCAAGTTGACCATAGGAGAGTTTCTTGCCGCTCTTGTGCACGACCATGCCGCGCTCGGTGCGGCAATCCGCCTGATCCGCCTTCCATTTGTCGGCAGCTGCCGCGACCAGCATCGCGCGCGCGGCGGCGCCGGCCTTGCGCATCGGCTCCCAGTGTCCGCGCACCGAGGTCGAGCCGCCCGTCGCCTGCATGCCGAATATCGGGTTGTTGAACGCCGGATCGGCGGGCGCCTGCTTCACGCTGATTTTCGACCAATCGGCGTCGAGTTCCTCGGCGATGAGCATCGGAATCGCCGTGTGCACGCCCTGGCCCATTTCCGACAGGCCGCAGATTACCGTGACATGGCCGTCGGATGCTATGCGCAGATAGGCGTTCGGCTTGAACATTGCGGCGGCCTGCGCCAGGCGCGCGGCACCAGGCAGGGTGAAGCCGATCACCAGCCCGCCGCCGGCCAGCGCAGAAGTCTTGAGGAAGTCGCGGCGCGATGCGTTATATATGGCGCTCATATCAACCTCCCTTGGCCATAGCATGCGCCGCATCCTTGATCGCGGCGCGTATCTGGTTGTAAGTGCCGCAGCGGCAGACGATACCGCTCATAGCCGCGTCGATGTCCGCGTCGCTGGGCTTTTTGTTGGTCGAAAGCAGAGCGCTCGCGCCCATGATCTGGCCGCTCTGACAATAGCCGCACTGCGGCACGTCGTGCTTGATCCAGGCAGCCTGCACCGCCCTGCCCACGGGATTGGCAGCCATGGCCTCTATCGTTACCACTTTCTTCCCCGCCGCCGCGGAAACCGGCGTCGTACAGGAACGCACCGGCTCGCCGTCCAGATGAACCGTGCAGGCGCCGCAAAGCGCCACGCCGCAGCCGAACTTGGTGCCGGTCATGCCCAGGGTGTCGCGCAACACCCACAGTAGCGGCGTGTCAGGACTGTCCTTGACCGTGATGGTCTTGCCATTGACGCTGAGCGATATCATGCCGAGTCCTCCCATTTGTCGACTCCATCCAAATCGCGCACCGCCCGCAAGCGACGCACGACGCCCGTAATATCTCCTAGAGGGGATGCATCCCCTTTTCTTGTTGCAGACCCTTAGAACACAATCACGCCGCGCGCATTGCGGCCAGCCTCCAGGTCCGCGAACGCCTGCGCCGCCTCGTCGATGTTGTAGGTGCGGGTAATGAGCTCGTCCAGCTTGAGCTTCTTCGCCTGGTACAGCGCGATCAGCCGCGGAAAGTCCTCGCGCGGGCGTGCCGAGCCGTAGTAGCTGCCAGTCAGGGTTTTTTCTTCGAAAGTGATCGAAGCCGTTTTCAGCGAGGTATTGTCGTCGCCGCGCGCCACGCCCACCACCAGGGCGGTGCCGCCCTTGCGCACGGCGCGGAAAGCCTGCTCCACCATCTTGCCCAGGCCTATGCATTCGAAGGCGTAGTCGGCGCCGCCGCCGGTGAGTTTTTTCACAGCCTTGACCAGGTTTTCTTCCTTGCCCGCGTTGAGGGTGTGCGTGGCGCCGAACTGCTTTGCCAGTTCCAGCTTGTTGTCGGCCATGTCTACTGCAATGATCACGCCCGCACCGGAAATCGCGCAGCCTTGAATTACGTTGAGCCCGACCCCACCCGCGCCTATTACCAGCACGCTGGCGCCCGCCTCCACTTTGGCAGTATTGATCGCGGCACCGACCCCGGTCATCACCCCGCAACTGATCAGTGCGGCCTGAGCAAGCGGCATGCCGGGCGCGATCTTCACCACGTTGTTCACGTGCAGAGTGGCGTACTCGGCCATCACGCCGCAGGCGGAAAAGATGTTGAGCGGCTTGCCCGCGGCGTCGCGCGTGCGCAGGCTGCCGTCGGGCAGCGCGATGATCGCCTTGGCGCCGACGTCGCACAGATGCGGCCGGCCGGTGACGCAGTAGCGGCATTTGCCGCACATGTTGACGAAGGAGCTGATCACCGTGTCGCCCACGGCGAACTCGGTCACGCCCTCGCCCACCTCGACCACCGTGCCCGCGCCTTCATGCCCGAGAATCAGGGGCAGCGGCATGCCGATGGTGCCGTTGACGGCCGACAGGTCGCTGTGACATACGCCGCAGGCGCCCAGCTTGACCATCACCTCGTCGCGCTGCGGCGAATCGACTTCGATTTGCTCCACTACCACCGGTCCATTGGTCTGGCGGCAAATGACGGCCTTTGCCTTGCGTCCCATGCTGACTCCCCGTTTCAGTTTGCGATGACAAGCATTATGCAACTTGGCGAACGAACTCGCCAATTTGTTCCAACCATGCCGGCAATACCGGTACAGGCGGCAGCGCCCGTGGGATATGGCGGTTTACCTCATAATCCAGCTACAATATGATAGCGCGCACTGCCGGACGTACACAGACAGCGAGCGTCAGGAGCAGAAACCTATCCAAAACCAAATGAGGAGATAACAGTGCAACGTCGTTCCTTTCTGAAAAAAGCCGGCCTGGGTTTGGCCGCAGGCGCGGCCGCCGCGCCGGGCTTAGTCAACGCACAGGCGGCCGGACTGCCTACCGTATCGTGGCGCATGACCGGGAGCTGGCCCAAGAGCCTGGACACCCTGTTCGGCGGCATGGAGGAGATCGCCAAGCGCGTATCGGACTCGACCGGCGGCAAGTTCACGATCAAAGTGTTCGCAGCCGGCGAAATCGTGGGCGGCTTGCAGGTCTTGGACGCGGTGCAGAACGGCACCGTGGAATGCGGCCATACCGCGGCCTATTACTACTTCGGCAAAGACCCCACGCTTTCGCTGTCCTGCGCCGTCCCGTTTGCAATGAATAATCGCCAGCAGAACGCCTGGATGTATTACGGCGGCGGCAGGGAACTGCTGCGCGAGGCGTTCAAGAAATACAACGTCATGCAGTTCGCCGCGGGCAATACCGGCACGCAGATGGGCGGCTGGTTCCGGAAGGAAATAAAGACGCTGGCCGATCTCAAGGGCTTGAAATTCCGCATCAGCAGCTTTGCCGGCCTGGCGCTGACCAAACTCGGCGTGGTTCCGCAAACGATCGCCGGCGGCGACGTGTACCCGGCGCTGGAAAAAGGCACGATCGACGGCGCGGAGTGGGTCGGGCCGTATGACGACGAGAAGCTCGGCTTCTACAAGGTGGCGAAGTACTACTACTATCCGGGCTGGTGGGAAGGCGGCCCCGAGCTCGACCTGCTGGTCAACATTAAGGCGTGGGAAGCGCTGCCCAAGGAGTACCAGTCCGTCCTGGAAGCGGCATGCGACGAAGCGAACGTGAAGATGATGGCAAAGTACGATACGCTCAACCCGCAGGCGCTGAAACGGCTGATCGCAAACGGCGTCAAGCTGCGGCCGTTCTCGAATGAAATCATGGCTGCCTGCTACAAGGCTTCGAACGAGGTCGCCGAAGAAATCTCGGCCAAGAATCCCGAGTTCAAGAAAGTCTACGAGGCCATGGTCAAGTTCCGCGACGACCAGGTGCAATGGTTCTCGATCGCTGAAGATCGCTATAGCAACTTCATGTCCGCGGCCCAACGTATGTCGCAAAAGGCGTCGAAGAAGAAGAAGTAAGGTCTGCAGGCGGAGCCCTGTCGGGGCGCCGCTTGCGACTGGATCAAAAAAACCCCGCTTACGCGGGGTTTTTTTGCCTGCGCAAAACACCAGGCAGCAGCGCTATTTCTTCTTCCCTGCAGGCGGCTTCGCGGAAGCGTCGCCTGCAGCAGCGTCCGGCTTTTCAGCGGCCCCGGGCGACTCGTCTTGCGCATCGGCAGGCGGCTCGTCCGCGTTGTCCTTGCTAAGTTCGCGTTCGAGCGCATTATCCAAATCCTCCTGATTCTTGGAGGCGGGCCCAAAAGTCGCGTCGGGCACCATGATTTGAATATTGTCGGTATCTATGACCTTCTGCTTCACCATGCCACCACCGACGATATCCGGCACCGCAATCACCAGCCCGACCATCAGCACCTGGATCAGCACGAAAGGCACCACGCCCCAGTAGATCTGCATCGTAGTCACTTTCGCAATCAGCTTGCCGCTGACCCGGTCGAGGTAATCCTTCGCCGGGGCCACGCTGCGCAGATAGAACAAGGAGAAACCGAAAGGCGGATGCATGAACGAGGTCTGCATATTGATGGCTAGTAGCACGCCGAACCAGATGAGGTCTATGCCCAGCTTTTCGGCCACCGGCCCGAGCAGCGGAATGATGATGAAGGCCAGCTCGAAAAAATCGAGGAAGAACGCCAGGATGAACACCAGGATGTTGACCACGATGAGAAAGCCGAGCTGGCCGCCTGGCAGTCCCAGAAGCAGGTGCTCCACCCAGATGTGGCCATCGACGCCATAGAACGTCAGACTGAATACTCGCGACCCGACCAGGATGAACACAACGAAGGATGTCAGCTTCGCCGTCGCGTCCATCGCCTGGCGCAGCAGCGGGAATGACAGCTTGCGTCGCGCCAGCGCCATGGCCAGCGCGCCGGTGGCGCCCATGGCGCCGCCCTCGGTCGGCGTTGCGACACCGAGGAATATGGTGCCCAGCACGAGAAAGATCAGTGCCAGCGGCGGGATCAGGACGAAGGTCACGCGCATCGCGATCTTGGACAGCAGGCCCAGCTTCAGCACATGGTTGAGCACCGCGGCGACGAACGCGACGCCGACTCCCACTGAGGACGATACCACCAGCAATTCGTCCAGTGGTGCATCGGCCGCGTAGTGATATTTTGAAAATCCGACTGAAACGGCTACGGCGATGATCACGAGAACTATCAGCGAAGGGATGCCGCTGCTGCCGCTGGGTTCGCGGAAGGTGCGCGCATCCTTGGGCAGGGCCGGCGCCCAGCCAGGTTTGAATACCGCGACACCCACGGCGAAAGCGACGTACAAACCGGTGAGGACCATCCCGGGAAGGAAGGCGCCGGCGTACATATCGCCCACGGACTTTCCCAGCTGGTCGGCCATGACGATCAGTACCAGCGAGGGCGGGATGATCTGCGCCAGCGTGCCCGAAGCGGCGATCACGCCGGTGGCGAAACGCCGGTCATAGCCATAGCGCAGCATGATCGGCAGGGAAATCAGGCCCATGGAAATAACCGAAGCCGCCACCACGCCGGTGGTCGCCGCAAGCAGTGCGCCGACGAATATCACGGCGAAGGCGAGGCCGCCGCGCAGGGGCCCGAAAAGCTGGCCGATGGTGTCGAGCAGATCCTCGGCCATGCCGCTGCGCTCCAGCACCAGGCCCATGAAGGTGAAAAACGGCACCGCGAGCAGGGTGTCGTTGGACATCACCGCCCAGACGCGCTGCGGCAGCGCCTGAAACAGCGCGGGATGCAGCAATCCAAGTTCGATGCCGATGAGGCCGAACAGCACGCCGTTGGCGGCGAGTGCAAACGCGACCGGATAGCCGAGCAGCAGGAAGAATACCAGCGCCGCGAACATCACCGGCGCCATGTTGTGGGTCAGCAGTTCGATCATGCCGCTTCTCCACGTTCTTTGCGCAGCGCCTCGGCTAGCTGCTCTTCCGGGCTCGGGCCTTCTTCCTTTTCAGACGGGTCGGGAATCAATCCGAGCAGGAATGCGACGCGCTTGATCAATTCAGAAATCCCTTGCAGGATCAGCAGGAAAAACCCGACTGGACCATCAGACGTGCCGGCCAGACGGTGAGGCCGCCGGCGTTGGACGACATTTCGTTGAGGTCCCAGG
>JACZJU010000034.1 GCA_014860395.1 Burkholderiales bacterium
GCAGATACGGCGTGGTGAAGGTCGAATCGACCATCAGCGGCAGGCCGTGCTCGTGCGCGATCTCGGCCACCTTCGGGATGTCGAGCACGTCAAGGCCCGGGTTGCCCAGGGTCTTGACGTGCTCGACATCCCGAAGGTGGCCGAGATCGCGCACGAGCACGGCCTGCCGCTGATGGTCGATTCGACCTTCACCACGCCGTATCTGCTGAAACCCTTCGATTACGGCGCCAACCTGCTGTATCACTCGGCCACCAAGTTCCTCGGCGGACACGGCGTGGCCATAGGCGGCATCCTCGTCGACGGCGGCAATTTCGACTGGGTCGCCTCGGGCAAGTTTCCTGAAATCACCGAAGGGTACGAAGGCTTCCACGGCATGAATTTCTCCGAGGAGTCCACGGTCGCGCCGTTCGCGCTGCGCGCGCGGCGCGAGGGCCTGCGCGACTTCGGCGCCTGCATGAGCCCGGCCAGCGCGTTCCAGATCCTGCAGGGAGTAGAGACCCTGCCGCTGCGCATGGCGCGCCACGTGGAGAACACACGCAAGGTGGTGGCGTTCCTGGTGAAGCATCCTGCGGTCGAATCGGTGTCCTATCCGGAACTGCCCGAACATCCGGATTACGAACTGGCGAAGCTGCTGCTGCCTAAGGGCTGCGGCGCGGTGTTCAGCTTTTCCATCAAAGGCGATCGCGCCGCCGGCCGGCGCTTCGTCGAGACCCTGAAAATCTTCTCGCATCTGGCCAACGTCGGCGACGCCAAGTCGCTGGTGATCCACCCGGCGAGCACCACGCATTTCCGCATGGACGCTGCGGCGCTCCAGGCGGCCGGCATCGGCGAAGGCACGATGCGGCTATCTATCGGCCTGGAAGATGCCGACGACCTGATCGAAGACCTGGGCGCGGGCCTGCGCGCATCGCAGAAGGCCAAATAGGGCACCGCCATGGAATTCATAGTCAACGACAAGAAAGCCTACGCCTACACCGGCGGCAAAACCTTCGATGCGACCCTGCCGACGGTGGTCTTCGTCCATGGCGCGCAATGCGACCACAGCGTGTGGATACTGCAAAGCCGCTATCTCGCGCATCACGGCTACGGCGTGCTTGCCGTCGATCTCCCCGGCCATGGCCGCTCGGACGGGCCGGCGCTCGCGCGCATCGAGGACCTGGCCGACTGGATCGCCGGGCTGATCGACGCCGCAGGCGCGAAGCAGGGCGCGCTCGTCGGCCACAGCATGGGCTCGCTAATCGCGCTCGAATGCGCCGCGCGTCATCCCGCGCACGTGGCGAAAATCGCCCTGCTCGCCAGCGCCTACCCGATGAAAGTGTCGGCCGAGTTGCTCGACGCGACCGAGAACGACGAGCCCGTCGCGCAGGACATGGTGAACATCTGGTCGCACCTCGCCTACGCCCAATACCCGAACAACCCGGGTCCCGGCTTCTGGGTCATAGGCGAAAATCTGCGCCTGATGCAGCGGCAGAAGCCCGGCGTGATGCACACCGACTTCGCCGCCTGCAACGCCTACGCCGGCGGCGCCGAGGCCGCGGCGAAAGTCGCCTGCCCGGCGCTGTTCGTGATCGCGCGGCGCGACGCCATGACCCCGGCGCGCTCGGCCCAGGCCTTCGCGCAGACAGTCAAGGGCGCGCGCATTGTCGGGATCGAAGGCAGCGGCCACAACATGATGGGCGAGAAGCCCGACGAAGTGCTGGACGCGCTGGTCACGTTCCTGAAGTGACGCTCGCCTAGCGTTTCCCGCCCGCCATCTGCGCGCTCTCGCGTAGCGCGCGCAGTTTGAGCGTGGCAACCGGACCGAGCACGGCGCCGACACCGAGCGCGGTCCAAGCCCAGCCCCAGGCCGCGTCCGTGCGCACGCCGCCCGCCAGGTCGAGCACCAGGCCGAACAGCCAGGGGCTGACTGCACCGGCGCCGAAACCGAGCAATGAACGCAGCGCCCAGGCCGCGCCAAGGCGATGGCCGGGCACGAGTTCGGTCAATGCGGTGGAATACACCGAGGAGTCGCCGATCGCGGTCAAATTGTAGGCGATGGCCACGGCGACCACGATCCACACGGGCGCCGCGATCAGCCAGCCGAACGTAAACGAGCAGACGAGGCTGGCAATCGACATCAGCAGGATCACCGCGGTGCGTCCCCAGCGATCGGAAAGCAATCCGCCGCCGATGCTGCCCGCAGTACTGATGAGATAGCTCAGCGCGGCGAATGCGATGCCCAGGCTGGCCATGCCGGCGCTGCTTTCGCGGCCATGCGCGAGCACCACGCCGAGGTAGGTCGGCATCCACGCCCACATGCCCAGCAGTTCCCACGAG
>JACZJU010000230.1 GCA_014860395.1 Burkholderiales bacterium
GCTGCGGATGCTACACCTATCCCGAGGGCGCGGGCGGCAAGGCGACGATCGCGCTGGACGGCGGTCAGATTTCCCTGAGCGACAGTTCATGGATATCCGCTACGGGCGGCGATTCCGAGTACAACCAGGGCGGCGAAGCCACGGTAACGCTGACGACCACCGGCACCGGCGGTGTCACCATTCAGTCCGACAGTTCGATCGGGGCGCAGGGCGGTCATGGACTCGGTTACGGGTCTTACACTGCGTATTACGATGATGACAGCGAATTCGACGCTTATCTAAGCCATGGAGGAAAAGCCAGCGTCACCCTGGACGGCGGAAGCGGCCCGATACTGCTCGATAATGCGCCGATTCATGCTCAGGGCGGGGATGGCGGCGACGGCGGCGAAGGCAAGGGCAACGGCGGCGCCGCCAAGGTCAAGCTGACCACGCTCGATGGCGGCATCAGCGTGAACGCAAGGGAGATCGATGCGTCTGGCGGATACGGGTACGGAAACCAAAGCTATTTCGATTACGCAAACGATCGCTACGTTTATCCCGGCGCAGGCGGGAAGGCCGAGATCAAGCTGGATGGCGGCGCGGGAAGCTTGTCGCTGCTGGGCGGGGCTTCGCTTTCTGCGGAGGGAGGGGACTCCGACTATTACAATGGCGGCGCTGCAAAGGTCAAACTCGCCGCCTCCGGGACAATTACGCTGGATGACGGTAGCTCGGTCGAAGCCCATGGCGGTCAGGGGTACAGTTATGGCGGCTACTACATCGACAACGATTACGACGAAGGCTGGTTTGATCTCGGTGACGGCGGCAAGGCCACAGTCAAGCTGAGCGCCGGCGGCGGAATCAGCGTCTCGGGTGGAAGCGGCATGGGCGCCGACGGCGGCGAAGGCAACGGGTCCGACAGCTATTACGACCCAGACGGCAATCTCGTGTTCTCCGGGACTGGCGGCGCGGCCAGGGTCGAGCTGGACGGTGGCATGGGTACCATCCTGCTGGACGGGGCGTCGATACTCGCAGGCGGCGGCTACTCCTCCGACTACAGCGGTGGCAGCGCCAAGGTTTCGCTGACCACTGCCGCGACTGTTGCCCTGCAAAGCGGAAGTTACATCAACGCGGTCGGCGGCGACGGCTGGAACGACGGCGACACTGAAAATTTCCCCGACGCGGGCGCAGCGGAGATTTCGCTCAAAGGCGAGGCCGGCGTTACCCTCGGCAGCGTCGAAGAAAACGCGACGCTTGAAGCGACCGGAGGCTCCGGCGAAGAAGGCCAAGGCACGGCTCGCGTAGAAGCGGTCTCGACGTCCGGGGACATCGCGCTGGACGGCTATGTTTACAGCCGTGGAGACGCAGCGACATCTCGCGTGGTGCTGGCGGCGGCGGGAAATTTCCTCAACGGCTACGGTGCCGAGGCCATCGACGCGGATGGCCGCTGGCTGGTCTATTCGGAGAATCCTGCGCACAATGTTTTCAATGGCCTCTACAGCGGCGAGCAGGCGCTATGGAACGCGACCTATGACAGCGCGCCGCCAGACAGCATCACCGAGGCCGGCAACCGCTACCTGTTCGCCTTCCAGCCGGTGCTTACATTTGACAGCGGCGACCTGAGCAAGACCTACGGCGCCGACAATACCGCGGCGGTGGCTGCGCTGAGTTCCACGGGCACCAGCGGCCTGGTGGATGCCGATACGCTCGACAGTGGTGGTGCGCCCTACAGCAACGCCTTCGTGCAGGACACGCTGGAAACTGTGTATTCCGGGACGGTCAGTTTTACCTCAGAAGGCGCAGGTGCATTGCACGGCGTCGGCGCTTACGCCATCGCCCCAGACGGCATCACCTCGCTGACCGGCTATGCCTTTGGCAACAGCGGTTCGCTCGCGGTAGAGCAGGCGCTACTCAGTGCATCGCTGACCGGCACGGCGAGCAGGACCTACGACGGCACTCTCACAGCCACGCTGACTTCGGGCAACTTCCTGCTCGCCGGCTTCGTCAACGGCGATTCGGCCAGCGTCACCAAGACCACGGGCACTTACGCCGACAAGAACGTCGGCAGCGACATCGAAGTCAACGTTTCGCTGGCTTCCAGCGACTTCAGCCCGGCCGGCTCCACGAGCCTGTCCAACTACTTCCTGCCTACCGGAGCCAGCGGGAATATCGGCGTCATCGACAAGGCGGCGTTGACGGTGACGGCGCCGACGGTGACCAAGACCTACGACGGCACCACCAGTGCCAGCGGCACGGCGGCGGTAGGGAGTCTCGCCGGCGCCGCGGCAGGCGAAGCGGTCAATACGGCGGCGAGCCTTGCCTATACCGACAAGAATGCCGGCACGGACAAGACCGTCAAAGCCTCCGGGCTGACGATCAAGGACAGCGATAGCGCCGACGTGACGGCGAACTACGACATCAGCTATGTCGATAACATTGCCAGCGTGATCAACAAGGCGGCGTTGACGGTGACGGCGCCGACGGTGACCAAGACCTACGACGGCACGACCAGCGCGAGCGGCACGGCGGCGGTAGGGAGTCTCGCCGGCGCCGCGGCAGGCGAAGCGGTCAATACGGCGGCGAGCCTTGCCTATGCCGACAAGAATGCCGGCACGGACAAGACCGTCAAGGCCTCCGGGCTGACGATCAAGGACAGCGATAGCGCCGACGTGACGGCGAACTACGACATCAGCTATGTCGATAACATTGCCAGCGTGATCAATCAACGCCCGCTCTCCATCTGGAAGGGCGGTACGAGCGGCAACTGGTCGGTCGCATCGAACTGGGATGCGCTGCCCGATCTGTCCAACGTGCTGGCAGTGACCGCGCCCACGGGCACCACAGTGACTTACAACGCGGCGGCGGGGACCACGAACCTGTCGACGCTGACGGCCGGCGGCCTTGCCATCACCGGGGGCACCCTGAACATCGCCGACAGCCTGACCGTGAGTTCGAGCTTCAACCAGAGCGGCGGCACGCTCGGCGACTTCGCAGCGGGCTCCAGCGCGAGCATCACCCAGGCGAGCGGCAACCTGATCCTGCCGAAGATCACCGTAGCCGACCTGAGCCTCAACGCCCCGGCAGGCGCGATCACCCAAAGCGGTCCGCTCGCCGTGTTGACGCTCAAGACCAGCTCGCAGGGTGCGACGACACTGACCAACCCCGACAACCAGATCTCCGAGCGCGTCGACATGAAAGCAGGCGGGCCGATCAAACTGTGGGCCTCAGGCGACCTCGCCCTGGGCGTCATCGACGCCGGCGCGAACGAAGTCGAGATCAAGGCGGGCGGCGCGATACTGCAGGCAGCCGGAACGGAAGCGGCCACCAACGTCATCGCCAGCCTGGCGAACCTCACCAGCGTCTTCGGCGGCGCCTCGGGCGGTCTTGCCATCAGCACCAACACGCAGCTCAGCGGTGCGCTCACTGCAACGGTAGGCGCCGAAGCCGACTTCGGCGGCATCCGCATCCAGAACACCGGCGCCGCGCCTGCGACCCTGACGCTCGTCGACAACGCCCTTGCCGGCGCCAGTGTCAGCTTCCTCAACACCGGCAACATCACCAGCACCGCCGGCTACACACTGCAAACGCTTACCGGCGGCGATCTTGGGCTGCTCTCGAACGGCAACATCACCTGGGACGGCGGCACATTGGCCACCCCCAGCGGCAGCGCGCTGATCAGCGCCGATGGCACCCTCGACGTAACCGGCGCCCTGTCCTCGCCGGTCGATCTGGCCCTGTCCTCGGGCAGCGCGATCAACGTCAACGGCAGCGGCAGCGTGAGGACACAGGGGACGGGCACGGCCTCGTTCACCGCATCGAGCGTGGTCATCAACGGCTCGGTCGACGCGGCCGACGATGTCGGCATCATCGCCGACACGATCAACTTCGGCGCCGGATCCAGCACCCACGCGGGCCACGACGTGATCTTCGGTGCGGCAAACGTGCTGGCCACCAATGCGAGCGTTGAGGCAGACCACGACATCTCGGGTGCGGTCACGGGCGACCTGCGCCTGAACGGCTCCAGCTTCACCGCCGGCAACGACATCATCGTCAACATGCTCGGCGCGCTCTCGACGCTGTATCTCAATGATGTGGCAGGGTTGCCGCAATCGTTCCTGTGGGCGAAGGCACCCAGCACCATCCATCTTGATTACGCGGCGCGCACTTCGGGCGGCCTGGTGGTCGACGGCGTGGCGGTGGATCCCTCCACGTATGTCACCAAGGCAGGCGGCAGCGGCCTGTACTACGGTGCGGCGAAGAATCCGGCCAGTATCGGCGCCGGCCTCGAGCTGACCTACGCCGACGGCACAGTCGCCCCTGGCGGCGGCTCTGGCAGCGGCGCCGAACCGACGGTCATCGATGCGGTGCTGGCCGCCATCAACGCGATCACCCCTGCGACGCAAACCACAGGGCTCGCACCAGCGTCCACGCCCGATCTGAACGATCTGCCGGCGACCGGCGCAGGCCCAGGCGCTGACGAGACCGGCGGTGATGAGGGCACGTTCGGCGCCAACGGCGACGAAGAAGACGAAAACCAGACCGACGCCCAAACCGGGCTGAAGAAGAAGTCGAAAAACGGACCACGAAGAAGCTCTCGACCTGCAGCTAACCGGAGACACGATCATGCGTCAATCCGCACTCATCCTGGCCGGGCTGCTCCTTGAGGCGTGGATCACTAGCAGCGTCGCGTACGCGGCGGGCGCGGTGGGGACGGTCACGCACCTCTCGGGCGTGCTCACCGCCAAGCGCGCGGACGGCACCACCAAGCTCATTTCGGTGAAA
>JACZJU010000231.1 GCA_014860395.1 Burkholderiales bacterium
TCCCATACTCTGCGGCCCCTGATGCTGCTTATCGTCGTGTCCAGCATTCAAGCTCCTTTAGGGTCTAATCGAAATGAGGGGATAGCTCCCCTCATACTTCCCTATAACGGACCATTGCGAAAATCATTTCGCAACGGTTACTAGAGTTCTGCGTTCCACGCCTCGCGTATCGCCGCAAGCCGGTCCGCGGGGTCGAGCAACAAGCGCCGCGCTACGCGGCGCACGCGTTCCTTGTCGCGCTCGTCGGTAAGGTATTCGGCCGGGGATTTTCCATCCACGCGCCCGAGGAACAGGCCAGGAAGCAAATGCGCCACGCGCGCCTCGATCGCTGCGCGCGGCTCCCAGTCTACGCGTGCAAGATAGGTCGATGCCAGCGCGTCGTAGCAGGCTAGATACTGCTCGCGCCACTGCGGTCGCCACAGGCATTTCAGCAACATATGGTTGAGGCAGAAGGCGAGGTCGAAGGCGGGGTCGCCATACCAGGCGCATTCGGCGTCGAGCAGGATGGGACCGCGCGCCGCGACCAGGATGTTTTTCGGGCTGAGATCGCCATGAACCAAAGCGATTTTGTTGCGCGCGGTGGTTTCGGCGAGTTCGCCCAACCGCGCCGCGCAATCCGGATGACGCGCGGCGGTGGCGAGCAAATAGGGCTCCAGCCGGATGGGATAGAAAATGTGATCATTGGCAAAGCGCTGCGCCATGTCCGCGCGCTTTGCTGTTCCGGCGTGGATGGCGGCGATCACTCGCGCGACTGCGGCGGCGGTTTCGGTGCGGATGTTGCCGTCGCGCAACTCGTCCTTCCACACCGGGTGCGCCGTCGGGTCCAGGTATTCCATCGCGAAGGCGCCCGCTTGCGTGTCCTCGCCGAGGATACCCGGCACGGACCCCGGCGCCAGCTCTTCGGCCACGCGCATCCACTCGACTTCGGCGTGGTTTCGCTCTATCGGGGCGCGCCAGTCGGCCGCCACCTTGAGCTTGGCCAGCGCGCGCTTGAAACAAAAAGAAGACTCCGGGGAGCGTCCGGACAGGGCGATGCGCAGGATGTCCGAAGACACGCCGCCGGCCAGGGTTTCGGCGCTAAAGGTTTCGCCCGGGCGCAGCAGCCCCATGCGCTCGAGCGCGATTCTCAGGTCTTGGTGAGCGTCTTGCATCGCGGCCTTTTCCTCGGAGTCTATCAGAGTTGAAGCACTGGGCCGCGGGGCGCGATCGCCGCATAAGTTCGCGCCGGTATCAGGGGGGAGATGAGAGGAGGCGTTCCCTCATGTCGCAATGAACACTCAATAGCCGTTATTCGCCGTGATGACGCTGTTGACGACTTTCACCCGATCGCCCGGACGCCATGCGGGCGGATTGTCTTGAGTGATCAGCCGGCTGGTGCCGTCGTCGAAGCGGATGTCGATTTCGTAGCTCTTGACCTTTTTCGCGTTTTTCTCGATTTCGTGTCCGGCAACTGCGCCGCCGATTGCGCCGAGCACCGTCATCACGTCGCGGCCGCGACCATTGCCTGTCTGGCGCCCGAGCAGGCCGCCGGCGATGCCGCCGATGGCCGCACCCGAGCCGGTGGCATCGCCCTTTTTCTCGACTTCACGCACCGACTCGATCACGCCGCAGTCGTGGCAAACCGCCTTTGGCGGCTCGATCATGGGTGCCGGCTGGTTTGGCGGCGGGGGAGGCGTTTGCGCCGCCATGACGGGTGCATCGGCCATGGCTACTTTCACCGGCGCTTCGGCTGGACGCTTGGCATGCACTACCGGCGTGGTGCGCTTTGCTGCAACTTTGTGCTTGGCGGGCTCGGGCGCGCTCGCCTGAGTTGTGTTCGGAGCTGCCAATTCAAGGGCTTGAGCGGACTTCGCCGGCTCTTCCGCTGCCTTGGTCTGTTGTACCTCGGTATTCTGGCTGTGGCTAATAGGGATCAGGCCGGTGATGGCGCCTATACCTGCCAGACTGAATAGAATGACTGACACCGCGGCGATCGCGGTCAGCGGATGCATGCTCTTTTTCGTGGTGGTTTCCATGTCTGTCTCCGTTGGCAATGCGCATCGTCTGGCGCGCATCTACGGAACTAATGCTGACAGCAAAGCACCGCCGCGATTGTGAGAAATTGTGACTAATTGTAAGCGGCGCGACGGCCGGAGCCGCTTATTCCGGCCGCATATGCGGGAACAGGATGACGTCGCGAATGCTCGCGCTGTTGGTGAACAGCATCACCAGCCGGTCTACGCCTATACCCTCGCCAGCAGTGGGCGGCAGGCCGTACTCCAGGGCGCGGATGTAATCGGCGTCGTAATACATTGCCTCTTCGTCGCCCGCCTCCTTTTGCTTTGCCTGCTCGGTGAAGCGCGCCGCCTGGTCCTCGGGATCGTTCAGCTCGGAAAAGCCGTTGGCCATCTCGCGCCCGGTAATGTACAGCTCGAAGCGATCGGTGATCTCGGGGTTCGCGTCGTTGCGGCGGGCCAGGGGCGACACCTCGGCCGGATAGTCGATGATGAAAGTCGGCTGGATCAGCTTGGTCTCCGTGGTTTCGTCGAACAGCATGAGCTGAAGCGAACCCAGGCCGTGCGCGCGCGACACGTCGACGCCCAGTTTTTTCAGCGCGTTGGTGAGATATTCCCGGTCGGCCAGCTGGGCCGCGCTGATCTGCGGGTGGTATTTGCATATCGCCTGGACCACGGTCAGACGCTCGAACGGTTTGCCCAGCTCGACCGTGTGCTCGCCATAGGGCAGGGATGTGCTGCCCAGCACCTCCAGCGCCACCGCGCGCAACAGCTCTTCCGTGTAGTCCATGAGGTAGCGGTAATCGCGATACGCCTCGTAGAACTCGATCATGGTGAATTCAGGGTTGTGCCGGGTCGAAATGCCTTCGTTCCTGAAATTGCGGTTGATCTCGAACACTTTCTCGTAGCCGCCCACCACCAGGCGCTTCAGGTACAACTCGGGCGCGATGCGCAGGAACAGCTGCATGTCCAGGGCATTGTGGTGCGTGGTAAACGGCTTGGCCGCCGCGCCGCCCGGAATCGGGTGCATCATCGGCGTCTCCACTTCGAGGTAGCCCCTGTCCACCATGAAGGCGCGGATCGCCTGGATCATCCGGCTGCGCACGCTGAACACCTTGCGCGCTTCGGGGTTGGTGATCAGGTCTACATAACGCTGGCGGTAGCGCTGCTCCTGGTCGGTGAGGCCGTGGAATTTCTCCGGCAGCGGGCGCAGCGACTTGGTCAGCAGGCGCAGTTTGACTACCTGCACCGACAGCTCGCCGGTCCTGGTCTTGAACAGCGTGCCCTCGGCGGCGAGGATGTCGCCCAGATCCCAGTGCTTGAACGCGTCGTGCGTGTCGGCGCCGCTGCGGTCGTTGCTGATGTAGAGCTGGATGCGTCCGCTCATGTCCTGCAGGCTGGCGAAGCTCGCCTTGCCCATGACGCGCTTGAACAGCATGCGCCCGGCAATCGCTACATTCACCGCCTCGGCCTCGAGTTGTTCATTCGATTTGGCGCCGTGCGCCGCGTGCAGATCGGCGGCCAGATCCTTGCGGCCGAAGTCATTGGGAAAGGCGTTGCCGAGCTTGCGCAGTTCTGCCAGCTTGGCGCGGCGCTCGGCAATGATCTGGTTCTCGTCCACAGGGACTTGGGTGGGTTGTTGCTCAGCCATACACGACTTCCTTTTCAATTGTCATTCCGAGCGTCCCCCAAGGGGACTTCCTTCGGGGCGTAGCGAGGAATCTGCTTTTTTCCATTCGGAACTCAAGTCTTCCCACGTGGGATTGACGGTCTCAATCAAACCGATCTTCTTGCTTCGACTCCAGTGCTTGATCTGCTTTTCTCTGCCGATGGCACTCAGAACATCTGTTGTTTGCTCAAAATATACTAGACGATCAATGTTGTACTGCTTCGTGAATCCATCTACCTGTTTTGATTTGTGCTCGAACAGGCGACGTTCCAGGTTATTCGTCACACCGACGTAAAGGCGCCTGGATTTACTTGCCAACAAATATACGTAGTACGTCCTTTCACTCATTGGCGATCAAAAAGCAGATTTCTCGCTACGCCCCGAAGGAAGTCCCCTTGGGGGACGCTCGAAATGACATCTTTTTAGAGCGTCTCCTGATTACACGCCTTTCTTCAAGCTTGCTTCGATGAACAAATCCAAGTCGCCGTCCAGCACCGCCTGGGTGTTGCCGGTCTCGACGTTGGTGCGTAAGTCCTTGATGCGCGACTGGTCGAGTACGTAGGAGCGGATCTGGTGGCCCCAGCCTATGTCGGTCTTCGAATCCTCGAGCTTTTGCTGCTCGTCCTGGCGCTTGCGCATCTCCTGCTCGTACAGGCGCGATTTCAGCATGGCCATGGCTTCGGCGCGGTTGCGGTGCTGCGAGCGGTCGTTCTGGCATTGCACCACGATATTCGTCGGCAGGTGGGTGATGCGAACCGCAGAGTCCGTTTTGTTGATGTGCTGGCCGCCGGCGCCCGATGCGCGGTAGGTGTCGATGCGCAGGTCCGCCGGATTGATTTCGACCTCGATGGTGTCGTCCACCTCGGGGTAGGCGAACACGCTGGCGAACGAGGTGTGGCGCCGGTTGCCAGAATCGAACGGCGACTTGCGCACCAGGCGGTGGATTCCGGTCTCGGTGCGCAGCCGCCCGTAGGCGTACTCGCCGGTGATCTTGAGGGTCGCGCTTTTGATCCCCGCGACTTCGCCTTCGGACTCCTCCAGCACTTCGATGTTGAAGCCGCTTTTCTCGCAGTACTTTAGATACATGCGCTCGAGCATCGCCGCCCAGTCCTGCGCTTCCGTGCCACCGGAACCTGACTGGATGTCGAGGAAGCAGTTGTTCGGATCCAGCGCGCCGGAGAACATGCGGCGGAACTCCATGCTCGCGACCAGCTTCTCCGCTGCGGCAAGGTCCTCGGCCACGCTCAAGAGCGTGGCGTCATCGGACTCGGCGCGCGCCATCTCGAACAGCTCGCCCGCGTCGCGCAGTTGGCTGTCCAACAGCGTCAGCGTGCCGACGACGCCGTCCAGGGCCTTCTTTTCCCGGCCGAGCTCCTGCGCGCGCTTGGCGTCGCTCCAGACGTCGGGCTCTTCGAGCTGCCTCCCGACTTCGATCAGGCGTGCGTGTTTGGTCTCGAAGTCAAAGATACCTCCGCATTTCCCTGGCGCGCTCTACCAGGTCGGTGAGGCTGCTGGCGAGGAGATTGATTTTTTCGGCTTCCATGGTGGGCTTTTTTGTCAGAATGGCGTAATTATACCTCGGCAGACAGGGTTTCCCCTGGACGGCGTCTGAGTTCTTCCGAGGCTGTTTGAGTAAAATGCACCTGTGTACTCGCGCCGCACCATTCTGAAACTGATTGCCGGAGTGCCTATCATGGCCCAGATTCCACCTGCACATGCGACCGGGGCGCCGCTCAAACGCCCTATCCCGAAGACGGGCGAATTGCTGCACGCGGTCGGCCTGGGCACCTGGCAGACCTTCGATGTCAGCGGCGACGCCGCGGGCCTGGCGGCCGCGCGCGAGGTGCTCGCGCGATTCGTCAAGGCGGGTGGGCAGATGGT
>JACZJU010000232.1 GCA_014860395.1 Burkholderiales bacterium
GAGATGGTGATGCCTGGGGACAACGTGAAGATGGTGGTGACGCTGATTGCGCCGATCGCGATGGAGCAGGGGCTGCGCTTTGCCATCCGCGAGGGCGGGCGCACCGTGGGTGCCGGGGTCGTTGCCAAGGTGATGGAGTAAGGCTTAGAGGGCATTTCAGAATCATCGAAATGACCCCTGACTTAGGGGAGCACGAGGGGAGGTATTCCCTCGCATCGAAATGAGCTCTTAGAGACTGGAGTCTCAAAGGAAAAACATGCAAAGCACGAAAATCAGAATTCGTCTCAAGGCGTTTGACTACCGTCTGATCGATCAGTCGGCGCTGGAGATCGTTGACACAGCGAAGCGCACGGGTGCCGTGGTCAAGGGTCCCGTTCCCCTGCCTACGCGTATCGAGCGCTTCGATGTGTTGCGCTCCCCGCACGTCAACAAGACCTCGCGCGACCAGTTCGAGATTCGTACCCACCTGCGGCTGATGGACATCATCGACCCCACCGACAAGACCGTGGACGCGCTGATGAAGCTCGATCTGCCTGCCGGCGTGGATGTGGAGATCAAGTTGTAGCAATTGCGGTACCTCGCGCACCCGAGCGCAACTCGGGGCACGAATTGATGATTGCCGGCCAATTGTAGTCGGCGCCTTTTAACAAAGGGAAAGAAGATGAGCTTAGGATTAGTCGGCCGCAAGGTCGGCATGACCCGCGTATTCACGGACGAAGGCGACTCCGTTCCGGTGACCGTGGTGGACGTGTCCGACAACCGCGTGACCCAGATAAAGAACGCCCAGACCGATGGCTATGTTGCCGTTCAGGTGACTTTCGGCAAGCGCCGCCCCTCGCGGGTCAACAAGGCAGCTGCTGGCCATTTCGCCAAAGCCGCCGTCGAGGCCGGGCACACGCTGAAGGAATTCCGCGTTACCGAAGAGCAGCTCGCCAACCTCAAGGTCGGCGGCAAGCTTGGAGTGGATCTGTTCCAGGTGGGGCAGATGGTGGATGTAACCGGCACCTCGCAGGGCAAGGGTTTCTCCGGCGCCATCAAACGCCACCATTTTTCCTCCCAACGGGCGAGCCACGGCAATTCCAGATCGCATAACGCCCCGGGATCAACCGGGATGGCACAGGATCCCGGCCGCGTGTTCCCGGGCAAGCGCATGGCGGGCCAGCTCGGCAACGTCAAGCGCACCACACAGAGCCTGGAAATCGTGCGCATCGATGCGGAACGCCAGTTGTTGCTGATCAAGGGCTCGGTTCCCGGCAGCAAGGGCGGCGATTTGCTGGTGCACCCGGCGACTAAGGCGCGCGTGAAAAAGGCCGCCGCCGCTCCGGCCAAGGGAGGTAAGAAATAATGGATCTGAAACTGATCGACGCCAAAGGCCAGGCGGCCTCGACCATGGCCGCATCGGACGCCTTGTTCGGCCGCGACTACAACGAACCGCTGATTCATCAGGTGGTCACGGCCTATCAGGCTAACGCACGCCAGGGCACGCGCGCGCAGAAGGGGCGCGCCGAGATTGCCAAATCCACGCGCAAGCCGTGGCGCCAGAAGGGTACCGGCCGCGCTCGCGCCGGCATGGCCTCCAGTCCGCTGTGGCGCGGCGGCGGCAGGATTTTCCCGTCGAGCACAGATGAGAATTTCACGCAAAAGCTGAACAAGAAGATGTACCGTGCCGGCCTGGCTTCGATTCTTTCGCAGCTCGCGCGCGAGGACCGACTCAAGGTGGTCGAGAATTTCGTTCTGGATGCGCCGAAGACCAAGCTGTTCCTGCAGAAGGTGACCGAAATGGGCGTCGCCGATTCACTCCTGCTCATTACCGACCAGCTCGATGACAACCTGGTTCTGTCGTCGAGAAACCTGCCCAACGTGCTGGTGCTGGAAGTGGCCGAAGCCGACCCGGTGTCGCTGATCCGCTATCAGAACGTGATCCTGACCCGCAAGGCGGTCAGTAAATTCGAGGAGATGCTGGGATGAGCGCGACACAGACAAAAACCCCGGCGAAATCCCCGGTGAAAGCCGCTGCGAAAAATCCGCAACGCTTGATGCAGGTGTTGCTCGCTCCGCAGGTGTCGGAGAAGAGCACTTATGTCGCCGAGAAGAATGAGCAGGTGGTATTCCGCGTCGTCGGAAATGCGACCAAGCCGGAGATCAAGGCCGCGGTCGAACTGCTGTTCAAGGTAGAGGTCGAGAGCGTGCAAGTCGCCAACGTCAAGGGCAAGCAAAAGCGCTTCGGCAAGCTGACCGGCCGGCGTAAGGACTGGAAAAAGGCATATGTGTGCCTGAAACCCGGCCAGGAAATCAACTTTCACGCGGTGGAGTAGAACATGGCACTCGTCAAGGTAAAACCCACTTCGCCCGGGCGCCGTTCCCTGGTCAAGGTAGTCAACCCCGATCTGCACAAGGGCAAGCCCCACGCTCCCCTGCTGGAACCGCAATCGAGGCGCGCTGGCCGCAATAACAGCGGCCACATCACCATGCGCCACCAGGGTGGTGGGCACAAGCAGCATTATCGTATCGTCGATTTCAAGCGCGCCAAGGACGGAGTAACGGCCAAGGTCGAGCGGCTGGAATACGATCCAAACCGCAGCGCCAACTTGGCTTTGTTGTGCTACATGGACGGCGAGCGCCGCTACATCATTGCGCCCAAGGGCGTGGCGGTCGGCGCGCAACTCATGTCCGGCGCGGAAGCGCCGATCAAGCCGGGCAATGCCCTGCCGCTGCGCAACATCCCGGTGGGCACCACTGTACATTGCGTCGAGATGCTGCCCGGCAAAGGTGCGCAGATAGCGCGTGCGGCCGGCACTTCGGTGCAGTTGCTCGCGCGTGAGGGTAGTTACGCGCAGTTGCGGCTGCGCTCGGGCGAAGTGCGCAAAGTGCACGTCGAATGCCGCGCCACCATCGGCGAAGTCGGCAACGAAGAGCATTCGCTGGAGTCGGTGGGCAAGGCGGGCCGCATGCGCTGGCGTGGCGTACGCCCGACGGTGCGTGGCGTGGCAATGAACCCGGTCGATCACCCGCACGGGGGCGGCGAAGGCAAGACCGCCGCCGGCCGGCATCCGGTCAGCCCCTGGGGTACGCTTACCAAGGGTTACCGTACGCGCAAGAACAAGCGCACCAGCGGCATGATCATCAACCGCCGTAACAAGAAATAGAGGATAGGATATGGGACGTTCAGTCAAGAAAGGCCCGTTTGTTGACCACCACCTGGTGGGCAAGGTGGAGAAGGTGCGCGGCAGCGGCGACAAGCGCCCGATCAAGACTTGGTCGCGTCGCTCCACTATCCTGCCGGATTTCGTCGGCCTGACCATCGCGGTACATAACGGCAAGCAGCATATCCCGGTCTATATTTCCGAGAACATGGTGGGCCACAAGCTGGGCGAGTTTGCGCTCACCCGCACGTTCAAGAGCCACTCGGCCGATAGAAAATCCTCAGCGCCCGGCGGCGGGACTCCCGCACCGGCTGCGGCGAAGAAATAGGAGTGACTGCCATGCAAACCAAAGCCAGCTTGCGCGGTGTCCACCTGTCGGCGCAGAAAGGGCGGCTCGTCGCCGACCTGATCCGCGGCCTTGCGGTGGACAAGGCGCTCAATGTCCTTGCGTTCAGCCCGAAGAAGGGGGCCAAGATCATCAAGAAAGTGCTGGAATCGGCCATCGCCAATGCCGAGCACAACGACGGCGCCGATATCGACGAGTTGAAGGTGCAAACCATCTACGTCGAGCAGGGCACGATGCTCAAGCGCTTTCACGCCCGCGCCAAGGGCCGCGGCAATCGTGTCAACAAGCACTCCTGCCATATCTTTATCACGGTGGGCGACGAGGTCAAAGCAAAACGCAATACGGCTAAACCCGTAGCCAAAGCACGTGCTGCGGCTGCCGCGGCCAAAAATTAAGGGACAGTCATGGGACAGAAAATCCACCCGATCGGATTTCGGCTCGCAGTCAACAAGAACTGGGGCTCACGCTGGTATGCTAACAGCAAGAACTTCGGTGGCATGCTCAACGAAGACCTGAAGGTACGTGACTACCTGAAGAAGAAGCTTTCGCACGCCTCGGTCGGCCGCGTCGTGATCGAGCGTCCGGCCAAGGACGCCCGCATCACCATCCACAGCGCCCGCCCGGGCGTGGTCATCGGCAAGAAGGGCGAGGACATCGAGGTGCTGAAGGCCGAACTGCGCAAAATTCTGGGCGTGCAGATGGTGCACGTCAATATCGAGGAGATCCGAAAGCCCGAGATCGATGCACAGCTCATTGCCGATTCTATTGCGCAGCAGCTGGAGAAGCGCATAATGTTCCGCCGCGCGATGAAGCGCGCCATGCAGAACGCGATGCGCCTTGGTGCGCAGGGGATCAAGATCGCGAGTTCTGGCAGGCTGAACGGTATCGAGATCGCGCGCAACGAGTGGTACCGAGAGGGCCGCGTGCCTCTGCACACACTGCGTGCCGATATCGACTACGGTTTCGGCGAAGCCAAGACCACCTACGGTGTGATCGGCATCAAGGTGTGGGTATATAAGGGCGAGACCGTGGGCAAGAACGAGCAGCCTGTAGCCGTACCCGGGTCTGCACCGGAGGAAGTGCCGTCGCCGAAAAGAGCCAGAAAAGCCCCGACGCCGGCGGCGAAGACAGAGGTTGCTGTGGCCAAACCCGAAGGCGAAGCAAAGCCCAAGGCCGCACCGCGCGCGCGCAAGAAGCCTGCAGCGAGCGCCGCCGCCAAAGCCGGCGAAGCGACCAAGGCTGAAGAATCTGCCGGCGAATCCGCCAAACCCGCGACCAAGGCCAAGACCACGGCCAAGCGCGTGACGAAGAAGACAGGAGCGTAAGATGCTTCAACCAGCCAGGACAAAATACCGCAAGCAGCAGAAGGGCCGTAACAAGGGCATTGCTACGCGCGGCAACAAGGTGGCTTTCGGCGAATTTGGACTCAAGGCGATAGGCCGCGGCCGACTGACCGCGCGCCAAATCGAGGCCGCGCGCCGTGCCATGACCCGTCACATTAAGCGCGGCGGCCGCATCTGGATCCGGATTTTTCCGGACAAGCCGATCTCGCACAAGCCGGCCGAGGTGCGCATGGGCAACGGTAAAGGCAATCCGGAGTATTTCGTGGCCGAAATCGTTCCAGGAAAGGTTCTTTACGAAATGGACGGCGTGGACGAAGCGCTGGCGCGGCAGGCGTTCCGTCTGGCTGCGGCCAAACTGCCGATTGCCACGGCCTTTGTCCACCGCTTAGTGGGGTAGACCGATGAAACCGAATGAGCTTCGCGCCAAGGACATGACACAACTGAACCAGGAATTGAACGACCTGTTGAAGGCGCAATTCAGCCTTCGCATGCAGGTTGCGACCCAGCAACTGACAAACAACAGTCAGTTGAAGAAGACCCGGCGCGACATTGCGCGGGTACGCACCATCATTGCACAGAAGGCGGCAAGCAAATGAACGACACCCAGACAGTCAAGACAACCAAGGTCGTGCGCGCCCTCACCGGCCGCGTGGTCAGCGACAAGATGAACAAGACCGTGACGGTGCTGATCGAACGCCGCGTGCGTCACCCCTTGGTGGGCAAGATCGTGACAAAGTCCAAGAAATACCACGCGCACGCGGAAAACAATGAGTACAAGCTCGGCGACTTGGTAATGATCGAAGAGACGCGGCCGATTTCCAAGACCAAGGCGTGGAAAGTCACCAAGCTGGTCGCGAAAGCCAAGAACGTTTAAGTCGCATAAAGACCTTGCCCCGGTAGTCGGGGTCGGATATAATTCACCGCTTTTCGCGTTACCGCTTCGCCCCAGGCTGAAGCGTTCAACCCAGACGGGTTCCAAGACTGGCCGCAACGCGTCGCGCGCACTTCTTCAAGGTGCGGGCGCAAGCGGTTCAAGTTGGAGAGGAAACAAATCATGATTCAGATGCAAAGTGTATTGGACGTGGCTGACAACACTGGTGCGCGCGCGGTGATGTGCATCAAGGTATTGGGTGGCTCGAAGCGGCGCTATGCGGGCATCGGCGACGTGATCAAAGTGAGCGTAAAGGACTGCGCTCCGCGAGGCCGAGTGAAAAAGGGCGAGATCTACAGCGCCGTGGTCGTGCGCACGGCCAAGGGTGTACGCCGCGCCGATGGTTCGCTGATCAAGTTTGACTCCAATGCCGCGGTGCTGCTCAACGCCAAGCTGGAACCGATCGGCACGCGCATATTCGGGCCGGTGACGCGTGAACTGCGCAATGAGCGCTTCATGAAAATCGTTTCGCTTGCGCCAGAAGTGTTGTAACAGTCGGGTTGATGGAGCCGGGGGTAACCCCCCTCGTAACGCCCAAAGTCAGGAATATAGGAATCGAAGGCCATGCAAAAGATTCGAAAAGGTGACGACGTGATCGTCACCACCGGCAAGGACAAAGGCAAGCGCGGTACGGTGTTGCGCCGCGTCGATGACAAGCACCTGCTGGTCGAGGGCATCAACCGTGCGAAGAAGCATCAAAAACCGAACCCGATGAAGGGCCAGACAGGGGGCATCGTCGACATGGACATGCCGATCGACATCTCCAATGTCGCATTGTTCAACCCGCAGACGCAGAAGGGCGACCGCGTCGGCTTCAAGACGCTGGAAGACGGACGCAAGGTGCGTATTTTCAAGTCCAACGGCGAAGTAGTGGACGCCTGAGAGAGAAAACGCTATGGCACGCTTATACAGCTATTACAAAGAGACGGTGGTACCCGATATGATCAAGAAGTTCGGGTACAAGACAACGATGCAGGTTCCGCGCATCGAAAAGATCACGCTCAATATGGGCGTGGGCGAGGCCGTCAACGACAAGAAGATCATGGACAACGCCGTTGGCGACATGACCAAGATCGCCGGGCAAAAGCCGGTAGTCACGTTGTCGAAAAAACCCATTGCCGGATTCAAGATCCGCAAGGATCTTCCGATCGGTTGCATGGTGACCCTGCGCGGCACGCGCATGTACGAGTTTCTCGATCGCCTGGTGAGCATCGCGATTCCGCGGATCCGCGACTTTCGCGGCCTGCCGCAGCGTGCGTTCGACGGCCGCGGCAACTACAACCTGGGCGTGAAAGAGCAGATCATTTTTCCCGAAGTCGAATATGACAAGATCGATGCCCTGCGCGGCATGAACATCAGCATCACCACCACTGCGAAGACCGACGAGGAAGCCAAAGCGCTGCTCGCCGCCTTCAAATTCCCGTTCAAGACCTGAAGGATTGCGCCATGGCAAAAACCGCAGTCATCAACCGCAACGAAAAGCGTCGCAAGACCGTGAAGAAATTCGAGGTCAAACGCGCAGCGCTGCTCGCCATCATTAACGATTTCAAGCAGCCCGAGGACGAGCGCATGGCAGCGCGCATGCAGTTGCAGAAACTGCCGCGCAACGCCAGCCCGACGAGGGTGCGCAATCGCTGCAAGCTGACGGGCCGCCCACGCGGCGTGTACCGCAAGTTTGGCCTGGGGCGCAACAAGCTGCGCGAAATCGCCATGCGCGGCGAAATCCCCGGCATGACCAAAGCCAGCTGGTGAGAGGAGACAAAGCATGAGTATGAGTGATCCGATCGCCGATATGCTGACCCGCATCCGCAATGCGCAACTTGCGGAAAAGCTGTCGGTGGCGATGCCCTCGTCGCGCGTGAAGGCGTCCATCGCCCAGGTGCTGAAGGACGAGGGCTACATTGAGGAATTCAAGGTGCGCGAAGAGGCCGGCAAGCCGACCCTGGAGATAGCGCTCAAGTACTACGCAGGCGAGCCGGTGATCGAGAAGATTGAGCGGGTCAGCCGTCCTGGATTGCGCATCTACAAAGGTCGCGACGACATCCCGAAGATTATGAACGGCTTGGGAATCGCCATCGTGTCGACCTCGAAGGGCGTGATGACCGACAGAAAAGCGCGAGCCACCGGTATCGGCGGCGAAGTGCTGTGCATCGTGGCTTAAGGGGACGAAATCATGTCGCGAATCGGAAAATACCCCGTTCTTGTGCCCAAGGGTGTCGAAGTAACCGTGTCGGCCGAACAGGTCGCGGTGAAAGGACCACTGGGGACGCTGACGCAGCGCTTGAGCAGTGACATCAAGATTGAACGTGATGGCGACAATCTGTTGTGTCTTGTAAACAACGACTCGAAGCGGGCCAACGCCATGTCCGGCACCATCCGGGCGCTGGTGGCCAACATGGTCGAGGGCGTGACCAAGGGTTTCGAAAGGAAGCTGACCTTGGTCGGCGTGGGCTATCGCGCGCAGGCGCAGGGCGACAAGCTTAACCTTGCGCTAGGTTTCTCGCATCCGGTGGTGCATCAGATGCCCAAAGGGGTCAAGGTAGAAACGCCGAGCCAGACGGAGATCGTCCTTCGCGGCAACGACAAGCAGCAGGTCGGCCAGGTGGCCGCCGAGGTGCGTGCGTATCGCAGCCCGGAGCCGTACAAAGGCAAGGGTGTGCGCTATACGGGTGAGAAGGTGGTCTTGAAAGAGACCAAGAAGAAGTAAGCGGAGCTAAAGCCATGATAGATAAAAAGCAGGCGCGGTTGCGCCGAGCACGTAGATCCCGTGCCAAGATTGCTGAACTCAAGGCCGTGCGTCTCGCGGTGCATCGAACCAACAGCCACATCTACGCCCAGGTGATTTCCGCATGCGGCACCAAGGTGTTGACCGCGGCCTCCACGCTGGAGAAAGAGGTGCGCGCGACAGTGGCAAATGGCGGCAATGTAAAGGCGGCCGAGGCCGTCGGCAAGCGCATCGCAGCCAAGGCTAAACAATTGGGCATCGAGACTGTCGCATTTGATCGCGGCGGCCTTCAGTATCACGGCCGCGTCAAGGCGCTGGCGGATGCCGCCCGCGAAGCCGGGCTGAAGTTTTAGGCACGCCTGACGGATTTATCGTCAGGCGGCAGAAATAGGGGAGCACGAGGGGCTAAGGAAGGGGAGGGACCCTTCCTTTCCCTCCCGGTTCCCCTCGTAGAGGTAGACCTCTAATCGGGGAAGAATATGGCGAAGATGCAGGGCAGAATGCAGGGAAAGATGGGCCAGGATGACCGCGGCGACGGCATGCGCGAGAAAATGGTCGCGATCAACCGCGTCACCAAGGTAGTGAAGGGCGGTCGGATTCTCAGCTTTGCCGCGCTCACGGTCGTTGGCGACGGGGATGGCGGAGTCGGCATGGGCAAGGGTAAATCGCGCGAAGTTCCGGTTGCGGTGCAGAAAGCCATGGAAGAAGCGCGGAAGAAAATGTTCCGGGTCAGCCTGAAGAACGGCACGCTACACCATGCGGTGATGGGGTGTCACGGCGCAGCGAAGGTCTATATGCAACCGGCGTCGGAAGGCACCGGGATCATCGCCGGCGGTGCGATGCGCGCTGTATTCGAGGTCATGGGCGTCACCAACGTGCTCGCCAAGTGCATCGGCTCGGGCAGTCCGTACAACGTGGTGCGCGCTACCCTGCAGGGATTGAAATCCATGAACACGCCGTCCGAGATTGCCGCAAAACGCGGCAAATCGGTCGAAGAAATCACCGGTTGAGGCAGATCATGGCGGAAAAGAAACTCAGAGTTACTCTGGTGAAAAGCGTGATCGGCTGCAAGGCCGCCCATCGCGCGACGGTGCGTGGGCTGGGCTTGAAGCGCATCAATCACACCGTGGAGTTGCAGGATACCCCTGCCGTCCGCGGCATGATAAACAAGGTCTACTACTTGGTGAAGTGCGAGGCATAAATGCAGCTCAATACAATAAAGCCCGCAGCAGGCTCGAAGCGCGGTCGGCGTCGTGTCGGCCGTGGCATCGGTTCCGGCCTGGGCAAGACTGCGGGACGTGGCCACAAAGGGCAGAAGTCGCGCTCCGGCGGCTTTCACAAAGTCGGTTTCGAGGGCGGCCAGATGCCGCTGCAGCGGCGCCTGCCCAAGCGCGGCTTCAACTCGCTCGCACGCGGGCTGACCGCAGAGGTGCGCCTGTCAGACCTGCAGAAAATGCAGCTTGCAGACATCGATCTGAAAGCGCTGAAAGAGGCTGGCGTGGTGCCTGAGGCGACCGAGGTCGTCAAGGTCATCCTGTCAGGCAAGCTCGAGCGCAAAGTCAGCTTGAGTGGCATGCGGGTCACCAAGGGCGCGCGTGTGGCAATCGAAGCGGCCGGCGGCAGCATCGCGGCGATCGAAGAAAAAGCGCCCGTAGGCAAGGGTAAGAAGGCCAAGGCCAGGGTTGAAGCCATTGCCAAGGCCAAAGCCAGGGCCGAGGCGCCGAAAGGCGCCGCAGCCGAGCCGGCCGCCAAGGCGAAGGCAAAGCCCAAGGTGCCGAAGGCAGCCAAGGTCGATGCGCAGTCCGACGCCAAAGCTAAGGCAAAACCCAAAGCAAAGGGCGAAAAGGCTAAATAGCCGCTTATCGAGATGGCGACCCAAGCTCAAAAAAATGTAGGCAAGACCGGCAAGTACGGCGACCTGAAAAAGCGGCTGCTGTTCCTGCTTGGCGCGCTGGTCGTGTTCCGCACCGGCGCGCACATTCCCGTGCCCGGGATAGATCCGAACGTGCTCGCCGATTTGTTCAAGTCGCAGCAGGGCGGGATACTGGGCATGTTCAACATGTTCTCAGGCGGCGCTTTGTCGCGCTTTACCATCTTCGCCCTCGGGATCATGCCGTACATTTCGTCCTCGATCATCATGCAGCTGATGACGACGGTATCGCCGCAGCTCGAGCAGTTAAAAAAGGAAGGCCAGGCGGGGCAGCGCAAGATCACCCAGTACACGCGTTACGGCACGGTGTTGCTGGCGCTGTTTCAGGCGACCGGAATTTCCATTGCGCTGGAGTCGCAGCCGGGGCTGGTGCTGGAACCCGGGCTGATGTTCCGCTTCGTCACCGTGAGCACGCTGGTGACTGGTACCATGTTCCTGATGTGGCTGGGCGAACAGATCACCGAGCGGGGTTTGGGCAACGGTATTTCGATCATCATTTTCGCGGGCATCGCTGCAGGGCTGCCCAATGCGGTCGGCGGCACCCTGGAACTGGTGCGTACCGGTGCCATGCATCCGCTTACGGCGCTGATGATCGCGACGGCTGTGGTGCTGGTTACTTGGGCGGTGTGTTTCGTCGAGCGCGGCCAGCGCAAGATCCTGGTCAACTACGCCAAGCGCCAGGTCGGCAACAAGATCTACGGCGGCCAGGCCTCGCATCTGCCGTTCAAACTCAACATGGCCGGCGTTATCCCGCCGATTTTTGCATCCAGCATCATCCTGTTTCCCGCCACCTTGGCCGGCTGGTTCGGCCAGAGCGAACGCATGAGTTGGCTGCGCGATATCTCGGCCACGCTGTCTCCGGGGCAACCGATCTACGTCATGCTGTATTCGGCGGCGATCATATTTTTCTGTTTTTTCTACACCGCGCTGCAGTACAACCCCAAGGAAACGGCGGACAACCTGAAGAAGAGCGGCGCATTCGTGCCCGGTATCCGACCGGGTGACCAGACCGCA
>JACZJU010000233.1 GCA_014860395.1 Burkholderiales bacterium
GCTGCGGATGAGTTCCTGCAGCCGCGCGAGCGCCTCTTCCTTGTTCTTTTCCTGGCTGCGGTGCTGCTGCGCCTTGATCACGACCACGCCTTCCTTGGTGATGCGCTGATCGTTCAGGCTGAGCAGGCGTTCCTTGTACAGATCCGGCAGCGACGAAGCGCCGATGTCGAAGCGCAAATGGATCGCGCTGGAAACCTTGTTGACGTTCTGCCCGCCGGCTCCCTGGGCACGAATCGCGCTGATCTCGATCTCCCTTGCCGGGATCGCGACACTATTGGAGATGTGCAGCATGGTCGTTCTCGTGCCCGGCCGTCATCGGACCCGGTGCAACCGGCCGAAGGCGCGTTTGTCCCGGGGCGACAAGCGTTTGATTTTGTATTCCGCCTTGGATGCCGCCGATCGATCGGCGTATTCGACCGCCGCGAGCAGGCGTCGCGGCGGGTGCGAGCGGGTGTAACGCGCGCCTTTGCCGCTCAAATGCGCGGCGTAGCGCGCAGCGACGTCCACGGCGATGCCGGTGTAGATGCTTCCGTCTTTGCACTCGATAAGGTAGACGAACCAGGCCATGCCCGCTTATCGAACCCGGGCCCTCACTTCAGGCCGTTGTCGTAACTATCCTCCGTCAGCTTCGCCTGCGCCGCCGCCAGGCGCGCAATCGGCACGCGCGGACCGGAGCAGGATACGTAGTCGATCGCGATGCTGTGGCAAAAATGGATCGATGACGGGTCGCCGCCGTGCTCGCCGCAGATGCCCACCTTGAGATCCGGCCGGGTCTGGCGGCCGCTTTCGACCGCCATTTTCATCAACTGCCCCACGCCCTTGATGTCCAGCACCTCGAACGGATTGTCCTGCAGAATGCCGGTCTCGTTATACGCCGGCAGGAACTTGTTTTCCGCATCCTCGCGGCTGAACGAAAACGTGGCCTGTGTCAGGTCGTTGGTGCCGAAGGAGAAGAACTCCGCGTCCTGCGCCATGCGCCCGGCGCGCAGGCAGCCGCGCACCACCTCCAGCATGGAGCCGAACTTGAATTTCACGCTGATGCCATGTGTCAGTTCCACCACCTTGTGGATGCGCTGCACCATGCCGTGGATGCGCATCATCTCCTCTACCGTGGCGACCTGCGGCACCATGATCTCCGGATAGATTTCGATGCCTTCGCGCGCGCACAGGGCGCCAGCCTCGAGTATCGCCTGGATCTGCATCGAGTAAATTTCCGGATAGGTGATGCCCAGACGTACGCCGCGATGCCCCAGCATCGGATTGACTTCGGCCAGCGCGCGTACCTTTCTCAAAACCACTTCCTTCTTGTGGATCGCGTCGTCCTCCAGATGCGATTCCTTGAACGTATGCAGACCGCCCATGAGCTTGGTCAGGCCGTCGGCGTATTGCTGGTACAGTCTGGGATTGAGCAGTTTCAGCGTGTCCGGCAACTCTTCCAGCCCCTTGATCGTGTCGCTCAGATGGTGCAGCTGCGCGATCTCGAGTTCGAGCTGCGACGCGGTCGGCAGGAATTCGTGCATCGGCGGGTCGAGCAGGCGTATCGTCACCGGCAGCCCCTTCATCGCCTTGAATATCCCCTTGAAATCCGAGCGCTGGATCGGCAGCAGCCGGTCGAGCGCCGCCTTGCGGTCCTCCACCGTTTCTGCGAGGATCATCTCCTGCATGATAGGCAGGCGGTCGGTGCTGTTGAACATGCGCTCGGTGCGGACCAGGCCGATGCCCCTGGCGCCGAATTCGCGCGCGCGCGTTGCGTCCTCTGGAGTGTCCGCGTTGGCCATCACCTTCAGCGTCGCGACTTCGTCCGCCCAGGCGAGCAGCGTGGCCATCTCCTCGGAGAATTCGGCCTCCACCGTCGGCACCTCGCCGGCGTAGACATGGCCGGTGCCGCCGTCGATGGTGATCATGTCGCCCTCGTGCAGGGTGGTTTCGCCGATCAGGGCTTTACGCGCCTTATCGTCGATCACGATCTGTTCGCAGCCCGACACGCAGGGCTTGCCCATGCCGCGTGCGACCACCGCGGCATGCGAGGTCTTGCCGCCGCGGCTGGTGAGTATCCCCTGCGCCTTGAAAAATCCGTGGATATCGTCCGGCTTGGTTTCCTCGCGCACGAGGATGACTTTCTCGCCCGCGTTGCCGCGGGTCTCGGCCGTGTTGGCGTCGAACACGATCTTGCCCGAGGCCGCGCCCGGCGACGCCGGCAGGCCTTGCGCCAGCGATTTGCCGCGGAAATTCGGCGACAGCTGCGGCACCAGCAACTGCTCCAGCATCGGCGGCTCGATGCGCAGCAACGCGCGCTCCTTGGAAATCAGCCCTTCCTGGAACATCTCCACCGAGCTGCGCACCATGCCGCGGGCGTTCATTTTGCCGTTGCGGGTCTGCAGGCAGTAAAGCGTGCCTTTTTCGATGGTGAACTCGAAATCCTGCACTTCCTTGTAATGCGACTCCAGCCGGTTGTGCAATTCCACCAGCTGCAGGTAGATCTCCGGCATTTCCTGTTCCATCTCGGCGATCGGCTTGGGCGTGCGTATCCCCGCCACCACGTCCTCGCCCTGGGCATTGACCAGATACTCGCCGTAGATCACGTTCTCGCCGGTGCCCGGATTGCGCGTGAAGCCCACACCGGTGCCGGAATCGCTGCCCATGTTGCCGAACACCATGGTGCAGACGCTGACCGCGGTGCCGTTGGCCTTGTCCTTGGTGATTTTGAACTGCTTGCGATAATCGACTGCGCGCTTGCCCATCCAGGAGCGGAATACCGCGCCTACCGAAACCTCGAGCTGCGCGTAAGGGTCCTGCGGAAACGGTTTGCCGGTATGGCGTTTGACGATGGCGAGAAATTCCTCGGCCAGTTCCTTCAGGTGCTCTTCGTTGAGGTCCAGATCCAGGCGCGCGCCGTGTTTCTTCTTCAGCGCCGCCATCTTGCCGTCGAAATGCTCGTCGTCTATGCCCAGCGCAATTTTCCCGAACAGCTGGATGAAGCGGCGATAGGCGTCGTAGGCGAAGCGCGGGTTCGCAGTCTGCTTGATCAGGCCCTGCAGCGACTCGTCGTTGAGGCCGAGGTTGAGTATGGTGTCCATCATCCCCGGCATGGATATCGACGAGCCCGAGCGCACCGAAACCAGCAGCGGATTCTTGCTGCCGCCGAATTGCTTGCCTGTCTTCTTCTCCAGCGCCGTCATATGCGCCCTGAGTTCGTCCATCAGGCCCTCGGGCAGCTTGTTCGACGCGAGATAAGCAAGACAGGCCTCGGTAGTCACGGTGAAGCCGGGCGGCACGTTCAGCCCGATTTGCGTCATCTCGCACAGGCCGGCGCCTTTGCCCCCCATCAGGATCTTGTTCTTCCCGTCCCCCTCTTCGAACGCGTAGATGTACTTTTTTGTAGTCATGATGACGCCTCTAGAAATTAGCCAAACTGGGATTGTCCATTACCCCGGCAAGCGACCGAAACAAGCTCCCCAACCGGTGATTTCCCCCCGATTTTCGCACAGGATGAGCCCGACGCGATAGGCACTGCCCTGGACACCAGCGGACACGCGCCGACCCCATGCTTTGCCAGCGGCGCGGAAGGCGCGCGGCGCTCGTCCCGCCCGCGCGCCGGCACTGCATCCAGGTCCTAATGGGACATCAACACGGGCGCCGTCATCGACTCCAGTATGGTACGGGTCGCGCCGCCCAGCACCCATTCCTTCAACCGCGAATGGCCGTAGCCGCCCATCACGATGAGATCGGAGTCCAGATCCGCCGCGCGCGACAGCAACTCGTTGCCCACGTCGATCTCGGCGCCTTGATCCGTCTTGACTTCCACGCGCACGCCATGGCGCGCAAGATAGAGTCCGATATCGGCGCCCGGCACCTTGCCGTGCTCGCCGCGCCGCGGGTTCACGGCCATCACGTTCACGGTTTCCGCAAGTCGAAGCATTGGAATTGCATCGGTGAGCGCCCGCGTTGCCTCGCGGGTCGCATTCCAGGCGACGAGGATGCGCTTGCCTATGGTGGCGAAACTGCCGACGCTGGGCAGGATCAGCACCGGTCTACCGGCAGAGAGCACCAGCCGCTCCGGAAAATTCGCGGCCATATTCGAGCCGTCCGCACGATCGGTCTGACCGATCACGACCAGATCGGCGTAGCGCGCGTGCAAGGTCATCGCGTCCACCGGGTCATCGATGGCGGTACGCCATTCTACATTCCTGAGACCGGCCGCCGATGCCTGATTATTGAATTCACGCTCGGTGCGCGCCATCTCGGCCGCTGCCGCGTGCTTTTGGGTATCGAGAATCGCCGGTCCCATTTCGGCCATCACGTAGCCCGGCGGCTCGAATGGGGGCAGCGCATTCAACGCGACCAGATGAGCGTCATGCTGCTGTGCCAGGCGGATTGCGACTTCGACGCGTACCGGACAGCGTTTTCCTGAGTCAATGTGAACAAGAATCGTCTTATAGTTCATGGTGATTCCTTTCATCTGCATGGCCGGCACCAAGCGTCGAGGTGCGCCAAACTTCGGCTCTCACCTGTCGCTCGATTCGACCGCCCCGCCGAGCGTAAACTGCCATGGCGCTCAAGCATGAGTTTGTGCGTCATGGCACCATGGTTTCACCATAGCGCCGAGTCGAACTGCAGGTGTTGATGAAAGTCAAGGCGACCCGCGCTGCTGCGCTGGCTGGAAGACGCGGAGCCGGAAAAGAAAACGGACACTCGAAAGAACTGAGTGTCCGAAAGATCCCTTTTGCCCAGAAGGATGGGAGGAAATCAGCAAAAGGGGTAACGCAATGTAACGCCGGATTCGCGCTGACCATTTGATTAAGGTCAAACGCGTCGTCTATTTCTGCGTAGACTCAGTCTAGCTTTGCGCAAGACAAGAGCCAACGCCGCTGCGGCAGTTTCGCCTTGCCGTGTTGAATCCCGCGCCGCTAATCCGTGCGCCGCTGCGGCAGCGTGACTGCAAGGCTGGCCTTGACTTCGATGAAACAGGGTTCGCCGGCGGCCAGACCGCTTGCCACCGCCGCCGCCACTTCTTCTTCGCGCACGACACGCTGCGCGCGCATGCCGAAAGCGCGCGCGATCTGCTCGAAGTCCGGATTGAACAGATTGGTGCCGAGGACGCGCCCCGGGTAATGCAACTCCTGCTGGATACGGATCGAGGCGTAGCTCGCGTTGTTGGCGAGAATGAACAGAATGGGCAGCTTGCGCTCGACCGCCGCGATCATCTCGTTGCCGGTCATCATGAATCCGCCGTCGCCGACCATGCAGATCACCTGCCGGCCAGGAAAACGCAACTGCGCCGCGATCGCGGCGGGCGTGCCGTAACTCATGGCGCCCGAGAGCGGCGACATCAGCCGCTGTGTCGGCAGGAAACCGAAATGGCGGTAGACCGGCGCTGCGAATGTGCCTGCGTCCAGGCACACGATCGCATCAGCGCTCGCCTGTTCGCGCACGATCCTGACCACCTGCGCGAAGTCGATGCCGTCGTCGGCTTTGCGCTGCGGCCAGGCGGCATGGGCTACATGGATCTGCCTGAGGCGAGCGGCCCAAGCCGCGCGAGCCGCGGGAACGGCGGGCTTCGACGCAGGAGTCAGCGCGCGCGCGAGTTCGACCGGATCGCACACCAGGCCGTAGTCGGCCGCAAAGTGCAGCCCGACGATATGATCGTCGGGATAGGCGTGCACGAAAGTCTGCGCCGGCCGGGGCAGGTCGGGAAACGTGTATCCCTGACTGGTGATGTCGCCAAAGCGCGTGCCCAGCGCCAGTATCAAGTCGCTTTGGCGAAACGCGTCGATCTGTACTTTCGGATTCGCCAGGCCGAGGTCGCCGACAAAAAGCGGATGCAGGTTGGAGAACAGATCATGGCGCCGGAACGATAATGCGACCGGGATCTGCCAGGCCTCGGCCAGCGCGGCGAGCGCCTCGCGTCCCCCGGGTTTTTCAAAACTTCCTCCGGCGACGATCAAGGGGCGCTCCGCCGTCTGCAGCCGCTGCAGCAATTCGCCCAGCGTCGCGTCGTCGGGTCGTGCGCTCGCGTGTTCGCGCGCAAGCCACTTGGGCGCGGGCACCGCCTGCTGCTGGATGTCCTCCGGGATCACCAGCACCACCGGCCCCGGCGTGCCGCTGGTGGCCATCCGTATCGCCTTGAACGCAGCCTCGGCGAGCTGGCCCGGTTCGGTCGCCTCGAACACCCATTTGGCGATGGTGCCGAACATGCGGCGATAGTCGATCTCCTGGAATGCCTCGCGCCGCAGATCCGCACGCGGCACCTGCCCGACAATCAGGATCAGCGGAATCGCATCCTGCTGCGCGGTGTGCACCGCGATCGACGCGTTGGTCGCACCGGGACCCCGGCTCACCAGGGCGATCCCGGGCCGCCCGGACAGCCTGGCGTCGGCCACGGCCATGAAACCGGCGCCGGACTCGTGGCGGCAGGTCACCGCGTCTATGCCGGGGAAATCGCACAGCGCATCCAGGATGCCGAGGTAGCTTTCGCCCGGAACCAGAAACACCCGGTCGATACCATGATCCCGGAACACGGACAGCAGCGCATGAGAAGAGCTAGGCATTTATTCTTGTTCCTTTTCCCGTTTCAAAAAGATTCTTGCGGCGTGACGGCGGGCCCTGCGCCTACTCGCTGCGCAGCGCTTCCAGCGGATCAAGGCGCGCCGCCCGCCTTGCCGGCAGCACACCGGCGGCAAGACCCACGGCCAGGGCGACCAGTTCCGCCAGCACTGCATAGCTCCAGGGCGTATGCACCGGCAAAGCCGGCACCACCAGGTGCAGCGCCAGTGCAGCGCCCCAGCCGAGCAGCAACCCGGCCGTGCCCCCCAGCACCGCCAGCAGCACCGCCTCGCCCAGAAACAGCAGCAGGATACCCTGCCGCGTCGCGCCCACGGCGCGCAACAGGCCGATCTCCGAGGTGCGCTCGGCCACGGCGATGGTAAGTATGGTGAGTATGCCGACGCCCCCGACCAGCAGCGAAATGCCGCCGATCGCAGCAACGGCGAAGGTGACGGCATCGAGCACGGTGCCGAACACCTCCAGCATCTTCTGTTGCGGCGTGAGGGTGTAATCCTCGGCGCCATGGCGCGCGTCCAGAATGTGCTTGATGCCCGCCTCCACTTCCGCCAGCGGCGCGGTCGGCTCGTAAGTGAAGTCGATCTCCATCAGGCTCTCGCGGTTGAACATTTCGAGCGCCCGCCCGACCGGGATGAACACCGTGTCGTCCAGATCGAAGCCCAGCACCTGTCCTTTGGACTGCATCACGCCGACGACGCGATAGCGCTCGCCGCCAACGCGGATACGGTCGCCCAGGGGATTGTCGCTGCCGAACAACTCCAGCGCGGCCTTCGATCCGAGCACGGCGAAAGCGCGCGGCGTGCGCGGGTCGTCATCAGGCAGAAATTGCCCGAGCGCGACGCGCATGCGAAACGCACTCGCAAACTCGGCGCCGACGCCGTAGAGCGTGACGCGGCGGCCCCTGCCCGCATGCGTTATTTCCGCATTGCCCTGGATCACCGGCACCGACGCCTGCACATAAGGTGCGCGCCGCAAAGCCAGCGCGTCGTCGATGGTGAGCGGCCGCACGGTGTTGACCGCGCCCAGCGCCGCGCCATGCGTCTGTATGCGTCCCGGATTGATGGCGATGATATTGGTGCCGAACTGGGTGAATTCATCGACAATGAACCGATGCAGGCCTTCGCCGATGGAGGTAAGCAAAATGACCGCCGCGATGCCGACGGCGATGCCGAGCGCCGTGAGCGCGGTGCGCAGCCGCTGCGCCCGCAGAGAGATATAAGTAAAGCTGACGAAATCGGCGTAGCGCATGATCAGCGTCGCGACAGAGCCTGTACCGGATCGAGCTTGGCGGCGCGCCGCGCCGGCGCCACGGTAAACAGCACCGCCGTGATGATCGCCGTCGCCGGGGCCGCGATCAGCGCCCACCAGGGCGCCTGGAACGGTATCTCCGGATACATCTGCACGGCGAAGTTGCGGCCGAGTTCGCCCACCACGAGTCCGGCCGCCGCGCCCCCGAGCGCGAGCAGCAGGGCTTCGGTGAAGAACACCAGCCGGATCTGTCCGCCGGTGGCGCCGAGCGCCTTGAGCAGCCCGATTTCGCGCCGCCGCTGCGTCACCGCGATCAGCATCACGTTCATGATCAGGATGCCGGCCACCCCCAGGCTGATGGCCGCGATGCTGCCCACGGTCAGGGTCAGCGCGTTGAGTATGCGGTCGAACGTCGCCAGCACCGCGTCCTGGGTGATCACGGTGATATCGCGCTCGCCTTCATGGCGCAGACGAATAATCTCCTCGACATCGGCCTGTGCATAGGGAATCTGCTCCCGGCTCTTGGCTTCGACCAGGATGCGGAACAGCGACTCGGTATTGAACAGCGCCTGCGCCGCGGCAAGCGGCACGATGACGATTTCGTCGGTATTCGACCCCATCGACTGCCCCTGCTTCGCCATGATGCCGATCACGCGAAAGCGGCGGTCGCCGATGCGCACCCATTCGCCCAGGGCCGGGCGCGATCCGAACAACTCGCTCGCCACCTTGCTGCCGACGACGCAGACCGGCTGGCTGTGGCGCGGATCGCCTGGCGGCAGGAATTTGCCCTGCGCCATTTCCATGTGCCGGATATCCATCAACTCCGACGTGGATCCCAGCACCGGCGTCTCGCGGCTGCGCGCGCCGGCCTGCACGTCGCCCGCGCCGATGATCAGTGGCGCAAAGCGCCGGATCGCGTGGCTGCGCTTCAACGCAAGCGCGTCCTCCAGAGTCAAGTCGCGCGGCGTCTTGCCTATCAGTATCCCGGGCATGGCGCCGGAGGTTTCGCTGCGGCCCGGCAAGACGATGACCAGGTTGCTCCCGAGGGAGCCGAATTGGTTCGCCACGTACAGGCGCGCCCCTTCGCCGAGCGCCGTCACCATCACCACGGCAGCCACGCCTATGCCCATCGCAAGCAGGATCAGCAGTGTGCGCGAGACCGAGCCGCGCAGCACCTGCCAGGCGAAATCGAGCAGATCGGCGAGGCGCATATCAGCCCTTTTCGTCGGCGACGACGGCGCCGTCGAGCATGCGCAGCCGCCGCTGCGCGCGGCCGCCTATCTCCGGATCGTGGGTCACGATCACCAGGGTTCCGCCGTTCTCATGCACGCGCTCGAGCACGGCGAGCACTTCCTGCCCGGTATGCCGGTCGAGGTTGCCGGTGGGCTCGTCGGCGAGTATCACCGTCGGCCCCATGGACATGGCGCGCGCGATCGCGACGCGCTGGCACTGGCCGCCGGAGAGCTGGTCGGGACGATGGCCGGCGCGGTCTTCCAGTCCGTATTCGGCGAGCAGGCGCGCCAGCCTCGACTTGCGCTCCGCCGGGTCGATGCCCGCCAGCACCATGGGCAGCTCGATGTTCTGCAACGCGGTCAGGCGCGGCACCAGGTGGAAGAACTGGAACACGAAACCGATCTTCTCGCGTCGCACCCGCGCCAGTTCGTTGTCGCTCAAGGCTGTGACGTTGCGCTCGTCCAGCTCGTAGGTGCCCGCGTCGGGACGATCGAGCAGGCCGATGATGTTGAGCAGCGTCGATTTGCCCGATCCAGAGGGACCCATGATCGAAAGGTATTCGCCGGGCGTGATGCTGAGGTCCACGGCGCGCAAGGCGTGGACCGCCTCGCCCCCCACCAGAAAAGTGCGCGCGATGCCGCTGAGGCGGATCATTGGGCGGTGGCCTTGGCGGCCTCCTTCTTCTCCGCCATGGATTTCTCCGTCGCCGCGTGCGCGCCGGCCTTGACCCCTTCGCGCTCGAGCGAGGTGACGACGCGGTCGCCGCGGCTGAGGCCGGATATCACTTCGGTATGCTCCCAGTTGGACAAGCCCGCTTCGATCTTGCGCTCCTGCAGCAGCCCGTCCGCGCCCAGCACCAGCGCTCGGTTGCCCGGCATCAGTGCCGGGGTCGGTATGCGCACCACCTGGTCGTGACCGCCGAGCACGATTTCGATATCCGCGCTATAGCCCACCAGCAAATTCCTGGCCTCGGCGGGGCTGTCGAATTCGACCTCCACTTCGACCGTGCGCGCCTGCTTCTCCACCGCGAGCACATAAGGCGCAATGCGGCGCACCCGCCCCGGGAAGTGCTGGCCGCGATAGGCGTCCAGGGTAACGCGCGCCGGCATGCCCACTTTGATCTGCGCGGCGTCCACTTCGTCTATCGGCGCCGAAACATAGAGGCAGGAGTCGTCGATCAGGTCCACCGCGGGCAGCGTCGGAATCCCCGGGGGCGACGGCGTCAGGTATTCGCCAACCTCGCCGTTGACTTCGGCGACGATGCCGGCGAAAGGCGCGCGCAGCACGGTGCGGTCGACGTCCGCGCGCGAGGCCTGGATGCGCGCCTCGGCTTCGGCCACCTGGGCGCCGGCCGAGTCGCAGCTTGCCTGCTTCGCCGCCGCGTCGGAATTGGCGCGCTCCACCGACTCCTGCGAGACGAAACCGCGCTGCCTCAGTTCGTGCGCGCGCTTCGCGTCGCGCGCCGATGCCTTGGCCAGCTCGCACACTTCGCGCACGTGCGCCTTTGCCGTCTGCAGCTGCTCGCGCGCCATGCGCTCGCGTGCGGCGACATCGTCATCCCATAAAGTAAGCAGCACCTGTCCCGGGCGCACCCGGTCGCCTTCCTTCACGTTGAGCTTTTCGATGCGTCCGCCGGCGGGCGGCGCAAGCTTGGCGCGCCGGCAAGGCAGGACCGAACCTGCGCGCGTATTCGCCACGGTATTTTCCACGCGCCCGACGTCGGCCAATGCGACCGTCACCAGCACCGGCTTGGGCCGGGTCAAGTACCAGGCGGCGGCCGCGAGTGATGCGATGACGAGAAGCGTGAGCGCGAGACCGACGGCGAGTCCGCCAAATTGCATACGCCGACTGAAAATTCTGGATATGTTCTTCATAGACCGCAATTATGCCGTGCCCAACCTCGGCCGGGAAACATTAATGACCTCTTGTGGCGGCCATCGCGCGCCACAGCCCGGCGTCGGGCCGTGCGCACAGCAGCGCCAATTGCCGCCAAGCCGCTTCAAAATGCGCCTGGCCGGGCTGGCTCAACCCTTCGCCCAGGTCGAAGCACTCGCCGCGCACGCATAGCACGAACGCTGGCGGCGGTTCGGCAAGCGCGAACTGCCGGTAAACTTCAAGTACGCCCTGTGGTGACAGCGCGTGCGTGCTGCTTGCGACCGGCCCGCGCTCCGGACCAAGCGCGTAAAAATCAAGCGGCGTCGGCGTGCCGCTGCCGGCATCGATGAACAAGGCAAGCCGCTTGTCCTGCAGGTCCAGTGCATGTTCGATCTGAAGCTGATAGTCCTCGATCAGCGAGAACTCGCCGCTGCGCGCCTTCGCAGTGAGCTCCGAGCCAAGGCGTTCGAGCAGCAGCGGCCCTATGGCGTCGTCGCCGCGGCTGCGGTTGCCCACCGCAAGCACGACGATCTCGGTCGGCATCAGGCGCACGGCTGGCAGACCGCGCCATCGCCGTTCCGGCTCAATGCGTGCAGGCGCACCCCCGCCGCGTCGACCAGTTCCACCGCCAGCGGCATCTGCCCCAGCGCGTGCGTCGCGCAGGACAGGCAGGGGTCGAAGCAGCGGATCGCCACCTCGATGTGATTCAGCAGGCCCTCGGTGATCTCGCACCCGTCGAGGTAACGTCGGGCCACCTGCCTGATCGCCTCGTTCATCGCCTGATTGTTGTGCGTCGTCGACACGATCAGGTTGCACATGGTCACCAGATCGTCTTCATCCACGCGATAGTGATGGATCAGCGTGCCGCGCGGCGCCTCGATCACGCCCACGCCCTCGGTTGCCCGCTCCCCCGTGCGCACCAGGTCGTCGCCGAGGATATCGTCGTCGTGCAGCAGATCCTTGATCGTTTCGGCTGCGTGCAGCAGTTCAATCATGCGCGCCCAGTGATAGGCCAGCGGCGCGTGCGTGGGCAGGCCGCCGCAATAGTCGATGAACTCGCGCCGCTCGATTTCGGCCAGCGGCGTCGGAATGCGGTCGCAGTTCTGCACTCGCGCGAGCGGCCCCACCTTGTACCAGCCGTTCCGTTTGCCGAAGGCGGTGAAAAACGGGAATTTCATGTAGCTCCAGGGCTTCACCTCTTCCTGTATGTACTGCGCATAGTCGCAGTAATCGACAGCGTCGAAGAGGATACCGCCGTTGCCGTCGCGGGCGCGCAGGCTGCCGTGATAGAAATCAAGTTCCCCTTCGGCACCGACCAGCGACATCGTATTTGACCTGCAGACGCCGAATTCCTTGTACAGCGCCGGGTTCTGCGCGTGCAGTTCCTTGATCAGACGCACCGCATCGCGGCACCAGCCGACGGTCTGGTAGATGTCGGCCAGCAGCAGTTCGCGCTCCTCCAGCGTCACGGACTTGTTTACGCCGCCGGGAACGGAGCCGGTGCCGTGTATCCTCTTGCCGGCCGTGACGCGTATTACCTCCTGCCCGAACTTTCTCAGCAGCACGCCGCGCTTCGCGATTTCCGGGTGCGCAGCCGCGATGCCGACGATATTGCGGCGCGAGACCTCGCTGTCGAAACCGAACAGCAGGTCGGGCGAGCAAAGATAGAAAAAATGCAGTGCGTGCGACTGCAGAATCTGGCCGTAGTGCATCAGCCGGCGTATCTTTTCGGCCGTAGGCGTGAGCCGCGTCGCGCCGACCACCTGGTCGAGCGCCTTGGACGCCGCCAGGTGATGGCTCACCGGACAGATCCCGCACAGGCGCTGCACCATCACCGGCACTTCCCAGTAGGGGCGGCCCTGAATGAAGCGCTCGAAGCCGCGGAATTCGACGATGTGCAGCCTCACTTGCTGCACCTGGTTGCGTTCATCGAGCAGGATGGTCACCTTGCCGTGGCCCTCGACGCGCGACACGGTGTCGATGGCGACGCGGCGCAAGCCTGAAGGATGCAGTGCGGTTTCGAGTTGGTGGCTCATGGCGTCAGCTCTTAATCATATTGGATCAGCCCATGCCCCAGCTCCGGCTCGCGCCCGCCGAGGATATCGTTGAGCGCTTTCCAGATGGTGTCGGCCGAAGGCGGGCAGCCGGGTATGAAATAGTCGATATTCACCACCTCGTGCAGCGCGCGCACCTTCGCGAGCGGCAAAGGCAGTTCAGGGTCGTTCGGAATCAACCCGTTGGCCAGCCCCACGCTGGTGTGATACACCTCCTGCAGAATCAGCGCCAGACTCAGCTGGTTGCGCTGCGCCGGCAGGCCGCCGTTGATGGCGCAGGCGCCGATCGCGATCAGGATCTTGCACTGCCTGCGAAATTCGCGCAGTACGTGCACATTTTCAGCATTGCACAGGCCGCCCTCGATAATGCCGATGTCGCAGCTGCCCAGCTCCTTTATGTCGGTCAGCGGCGAGCGATCGAATTCGATCAGTTCGATCAGGTCGAACAGCCGCTCGTCGATGTCGAGCAGGGACATGTGGCAGCCAAAGCAGCCGGCGAGCGAAGTCGTGGCAACTTTAAGCTTTTTCCCAATGACCGTATTCACCGTCAATTTTCCTAACAAAACGAGGGGACACGTCCCCTCGAGCTCCGCTGCATCACCCGCCCAACGCCGATTGCGTTAGGCGCTCTCATTCTTTCTCGATCGCGGCGGAGGCGTCGACATAGGCCGATATCGGTTTCAGGTCGAACACCCGCCGGCCTATCGGAACATTGAAACCCTTGTCCTTGCGCAGAAACACGCCCACCGGACATACGTGTACCGCCTTGTCCTGCAACGTCACGTCGGTATCGGCAAGGCGACCCGATTTCGCGTTGACGATCAGATGCGTATGGATGCCGCGCCCGCAGAGCGCGAACGCATTCTTCCTGTCCACGTCGCGGCTCGCGCGCACGCACAGCGAGCAAAGGATGCAGCGGTTGAAATCGAGCAGCACGTCCGGGTGCGAAGCATCGACCGGCCGCTTCGGAAAAAAATGGTCGTAATGCGCCGACATCATACCCAGCTCATAGGCGGTAGCCTGCAGCTTGCAGTCGCCGCTTTTCTCGCACGACGGGCAGAAATGATTGCCTTCGACGAACAGCATCTGCGTCAGCGTGCGGCGCTCGTCGTTTAGCGCCGGCGTGTTGCTTTCGACCACCATGTCTGCCTGCGCCAACATGGTGCAGGAAGCGGTGTGCCGTCCGTCCACCTTGACCGTGCACAGCTTGCACGAGCCGTGCGGCTTGAATTCCGGGTGGTAGCACAGGTGCGGGATATACACACCCGCGGCGAGCGCAGCCTGAATGATGGTTTGCCCTTCGGTGAAAGCGACGATCTTGCCATCGATGGTGAAGCGCCCGCTCATCTCTCCTCCCCGGGTGCGGTGTCAAAGTGCGCCCCGGCATCGTCGCGCCCAGTCATCTGCCGCGCCGGCTCCAGCGCCCAATCGAGGTCGAACGCCGGCACGAATTCCTTCTGCTGCAGGCGCCGCTCGTAGGCAGGACGGAACTTGGCGATGGTATCGAGCACCGGATTGCAGGCCGTATGCCCCAGACCGCAGTGGCTCATGGACTGCAGAATGCCGTTCAGTCTTTCGATTTCGGCGAAATCGTAGGGCGAGCCGTGGCCGTTCCTGAGCTTGTCCATCAGGTTGCGCAAAAGCGACGTGCCGACGCGGCAGGGCGTGCAAAAGCCGCAGCTTTCGTGCGCAAAGAAATGCACGAAATTGCGCGCCACCTCGAACATGTCGCGGCTGTGGTCGAACACCATCAAGGCGCCGGCGGTCGGAACGTCCTCGAAGGCGATGCGGCGGCCGAATTCCGCTGCGGCCAGGCAGACGCCGGAGGGTCCGCTGACCTGCACCGCCTGCACCTCGCTTGCGCCGCATGCCGCCAGCACCTCGCCCACGCTCACGCCATAGGCGTACTCGTACAGTCCCGGCCGCGCGCAGTCGCCGGAAACGCTCAGAATCTTGGTGCCAGTCGACTCGGCCGTGCCGATTCCCGCGTAGCGGGCGCCGCCGCCTTGCGCAACCAGGCAGGACGCGGCGAAGGTTTCGACATTGTTCACCACCGTCGGCTGGTCGAGATAACCGTGGGTCACCGGAAACGGCGGGCGGTTGCGCGGCGTGCCGCGCTTGCCTTCGAGCGACTCGATCAGCGCCGATTCCTCGCCGCAGATGTAGGCGCCTGCGCCCAGATGGATTTCGATGTCGAAATCGAATCCTGGCCGCCCGAGTATGTTTGCACCGAGAAGATGGTCCCGACGCCGGCGCTCCAGCACGGCGTTGAGCCGATCGAGCAGGTGGCGGTACTCGCCGCGCAGGTACAGCATGCCCCTGCCCGCGCCGATCACGAACGCGCACAGCGTCATGCCTTCGAACACCAGGTCGGCGTAGGACGCCAGCAGCACACGATCCTTGAACGTGCCGGGCTCGCCTTCATCGGCGTTGCAGACCACGTAGTGCGCCCTGCCCTCGGCGTTGCGGCAGGCCTCCCATTTCAGGCCGGTGGCGAAGCCGGCGCCGCCGCGCCCGCGCAGCTTCGATGCCTTGATTTCCTGCAGCAGTGCCTCCGGCCCGCGCGGGAGCGCCGCTCTCAGCGCAGCGCCTGGCGCGCAATCGCTGCCGAGCAGTATGTCCTTGCGCCGCACGTTGTCCTCGACGCGGAAATATTCGCCCGGCCAGTCGGCAAGCGCCACCTTGTTCCGGATCAGTTCGCACATTTCGTCCACGCGTTGCCTGGTCACATGGGTGATGGCGTAGTTGTTCACCAGCAGCGCCGGTCCCTGGTCGCACATGCCGGTGCAGGAGGCGGTATCGATGCTCACCAGGCCCTCCTCCGAGGTCTTGCCGCGTTCGACCCAAAGCTGCTTGCACATGTATTCGAGCAATTCCAGATTGCCGAGCATGCGATCGGTGATGTTGTCGCTGAACAGCACCCGGTAGCGGCCGTGCGGCCGGGTGTAGAGATGCGCATAAAAGCCGGCGACGCCTTCGATCTTGGTTCGAGGCAGCAGCAGCGCTCGCTGCAAACCATCGATCGCCTCCGGCGTAATCCAGTCGCAGGCCTCCTGAATCTCCCGCAGCATTTGCAGGATGTAATTTGGATCGCCTCGATAATGCTCGACCGCCGCCGCAACGGCCGCGGCGACCGGGTCCGGAGTTGCAGTCATGATGGCCTCTGTCCTTTCATCAACAGATCCTGGGCAATTGCTCGCCGCTGAGCCAATCGACCGTGCGAGATCCGCCGAAAGTGGTCTGCATCTGCACGAAATGATGCGCATCGGCGATCACCTCGCCGATCTCGGCCGCGTTGCGCCCGAGGGGATGCGCCCGCATCGCAGCTAGCAGCGGTTCGGCGTCCTGCGGCGCGCATACGGCGACCAGCTTGCCTTCGTTGGCTACGTACAGCGGATCCAGGCCGAGGAGTTCGCACGCCGCGCTCACCTGCGATCGCACCGGAATCGCGCGTTCGAAAATGCGGATTCCCACCCCGGATTGCCGCGCGAACTCGTTCAGCGTCGTCGCCAGCCCGCCGCGGGTCGGGTCGCGCAGGCAGCGCATCCCCGGCACCGCCCGCACCATGTCCGCCACCAGGCCGTGCAGCGCCGCGGTGTCGGAGCGGATTGCGGTCTCGAAGGAAAGGTTTTCGCGAAACGACATGATGGCAACGCCGTGGTCGCCCATGGTGCCGGATACGATCACCCGGTCGCCCGGTCGCGCCCGGTCGCCGGAGATATCGACCCCGGGCGGGACCACCCCGACGCCGGTGGTGGTGATGAACACGCCGTCGCCTTTGCCGCGCTCCACCACCTTCGTGTCCCCGGTGATCACGCAAACGCCCGCTTCCTGCGCCGCACCGGCCATCGATTCGACTACGCGCTTGAGTTCGGCCAGCGGAAAGCCTTCCTCCAGGATAAATCCCGCCGCGAGGTACAGCGGGCGCGCGCCGGCCATTGCCACGTCGTTGATGGTGCCATGCACGGCGAGGCTGCCGATGTCCCCACCGGGGAAGAACAGCGGCGACACCACATGGCTGTCGGTCGACATGACCATGCGACCGGCCGGCACCGCGAAGCAGGCCTGGTCGTTCATCTGCCGCAGCCACTCGTTATCGAAAGCCTGCACGAACAGTTCCTCGATCAGCTGCGCCATGGCGCGACCGCCGGCGCCATGGCTCATGTCGACGCAGCCCTTGCCATAGTCCAGCGCTTGCGCCCAGGCTTGCCTCATAAGGCAAGCCCCGCCGTTTGCGCCGCCGCACTCGCGCGGAAGCGCCCATAGCTGTAATGCGCGGCGCATGCACCTTCGCTCGACACCATGCAGGCGCCCAGCGGATTATCCGGCGTGCAGGCAGTGCCGAACACCCGGCAGTCGGCGGGCTTCTTTTCTCCGCGCAGTATCGCGCCGCACTCGCAAGCTTTGTTGTCGCTGGCGCGGCGACGCGCAATGCCATAGCGTCGTTCGGCATCGAAGCGCGCGTATTTCTGCCTGATTCCATACGCGCTGTCCGCAATCTCCCCCAGGCCGCGCCACTCGAACGAGTCGCGCAAGACGAACACTTCCTCCATCAATTCCTGCGCCATGGCGTTGCCCTCGCGCGTCACCGCGCGCGTATATTCGTTTTCCACTTCATGCCTATTCCGGTTGATCTGGTGAATGAGCATCAGCACCGTCTGCATCAGGTCGAGCGGCTCGAACCCGGCGATCACCACCGGCCGGCAGTATTCTTCGGCGACCGGTTCGTAAGCCCTGCTGCCGATGACGCAAGAGACATGCCCTGGCCCGACAACGCCGTCGATGCCGGCGCCGCCGCTGCCTTGCGCCTGCGTCGAGCCGAGGATGGCGGACATCGCAGGCGGCGTGAGCACATGGTTGCAGAACACGCTGAAGTTCGGCAGCCGCAAACGGTCGGCCGCGCGGATCGCGAGCGCAGTAGAGGGCGCAGTGGTCTCGAAGCCGATCGCGAAGAACACGATCTCGCGCGCGGGGTCTTCCTGCGCCAGTCTGAGCGCGTCGGCCGCCGAATACACCATGCGCACGTCGGCGCCGCGCGCCTTCGCCTGCATCAGGCTCAAACGATCGGACGCGGGCACGCGCAGCGTATCGGCATAGGTGCACAGCGTCAGCGGGTGTTGCAGCACAAGCTCGATCGCGTTGTCGATGCGCCCGATCGGCAGTACGCATACCGGGCAGCCAGGTCCGTGAATCATGTTCACATTTGCCGGCAGCAAATCGGCGATGCCGTAGCGCGAAATCGCATGGGTGTGGCCGCCGCAGAATTCCATCAGCCTGTACTGCGGCCGCGCATAGGCCGCGCGGGCGATCTTGTCCGCCAGCAACAGTGCCAGCGCGGGATCGCGGTATTCATCTGCATGCTTCATGCCGCCGCCGCCTGCCCATCGCCCTGCATTTCGGCAAACAGCGCCAGGGTGCGCAGTGCTTCCTCCGGATCGAGACGGCTGATCGCATACCCGGCATGCACGATCACGTAGTCGCCCACCGCGGCTTCAGGCACCAGCGCGAGCGACACGCGCTTCTCCACACCGCCGGCATCGATGATCGCTTCCTCGGCCTCGAGCTCCCTCACCACCAACGCGGGAATCGCAAGACACATATTCAGTCTGCCGCTGCTGCCATGGCCACCGCCGCTTGTCCCAGTGCGAGTCCCCCGTCGTTCGGCGGCACCAATCTCGCCTCGAATACCGCCAGCCCTGCGGCCTGGAGATGCCGGCGCAGGCTCATGGCAAGTATCCGGTTCACGAAACAGCCGCCGCCCAGGGCAACATTGCGCACGCCGCTGCGCGCGCTGGCTTCGCCTACCCAGTCGGCGAGGGCGGCTGCGAAAGTCGCGTGAAACACCGCAGCACCGCAGGCCTGGTCCTTTTGTCCGGCCAGATGCGCGAGCAAGGGCAGCAGATCAAGTGTGCCATCCGCTTCGATTCGGTAGCCGCCCGGCAGCGGCGCTGCCGGCCCATGCGCTTCGGCCAAACCCTCCAGCAGCATCGCAGCCTGCCCTTCGTACGAGCACACCTCGCTCACGCCGAGTAAGCCCGCAGCCGCATCGAACCAGCGCCCGGCGCTGCTGGTCGGCGCCGAATTCACGGCGCGCGCGAGCATCTGCGCCAGGATTGCGCCGCCGCGCGAAGCGTAGCGCCGCTCGATTTCACCGGCGCGCCCCAGTTCGAACAGGACCGATGCAGCCATGCGCCAGGGCTCGCGCGCGGCGCGATCCCCGCCAGGCAGGCGCAGTTCGCGCAGATGGCCAAGGCGTTGCGCCATCCCTGCTTCCACGTGCAGCAATTCTCCACCCCAGATGCCGCCGTCCGCGCCCAGGCCCACGCCATCGAGCGCCAGCCCGAGCACCGGTGTGCGCAGCCCGTGCTCGGCCGCGACTGCAGCGATATGCGCGTGATGGTGCTGCACCGCCACCGCAGGCAGTGCCCGCCGCGCGGCAAAGTCCGCGGCGTAGCGACTGCTGTAGTAGTCCGGATGCAGATCGTGCGCCACCAGCTCCGGTTCGATTTCGAGCGTGCGCAACAGGTGTATTACCGCTTCGTCCAGCGCCTTGCAACTTTGTACATTGTCTAGGTCCCCCAGGTGCTGCGACACGAATGCTTCATCTCCGCGCGTGATGCAAATGGTGCTCTTTAGATGGCCGCCAAGCGCGAGCACCGATGGTCCGGTTCGCGCGAGGCGTATCGGCGCCGGCGTGTAGCCGCGCGCCCGTCGCACGAATGCGGGAGCGCCAACACCGGCGAACACCACGCTATCGTCGCAACGCACTACTATGTCGCGATCGTGCAGCACGAACGCGTCCGCAATCCCCGCGAGCCTCTCCAGTGCTTCGGCGTTTGCCGCAAGCAGCGGTTCGCCGCCCGGATTCGCGCTGGTCATCACCAGCACCAGGGACTGTACCCGGTCCAGCCAGGCGCAACCTTCCGGGCAACCCGCCGCCTGGTGAAACAACAGGTATTGCAGCGGCGTGTATGGGAGCATCGCCCCCAGCCAGGCGATGCCCGGCGCAACGCCAGCCAGCAACGCGTCGCAACCGGCTTTCTTCCGCAGCAGTACGATAGGACGCTCGCGCGCGTCGAGCAGGCCGTGCTCCCCGTCGCCGATCTCCGCCAACTGCCCCAACGAAGCGGCGCCGGCAATCATCACCGCAAACGGCTTTTCCTCGCGCCCTTTTCTGGCGCGCAACCGCGCCACCGCAGCGGCGTTGCGCGCGTCGCACGCAAGGTGAAATCCGCCCAATCCTTTGAGCGCTACGATTTCGCCCCGGTAAAGACGCGCCAGCGCTGCCGCGACCACGTCGCCTTCATGCACCTGCATTCCATCGGCATCGACCAGTGTGAGCGTCGGGCCGCAGTCGGGACAGGCGTTAGGCTGGGCATGCAAGCGCCTTGAATCGGGATCGCCGTACTCGCTGCGGCAGGGCCGGCACAAGGCGAACGGTGCCATGCTGGTGTTGGCGCGGTCATACGGCAACGCCTGACTGATGGTGTAGCGCGGCCCGCAATTGGTGCAATTGATGAAGGCGTAGCGGTAGCGCCGGTCGCGCGGATCGAAAAGTTCGGTCAGGCAGTCCGCGCACACGGCGGTATCGGCGGCGATGCGGGTGCTCGCCCGGCCGGCGCTGCTGGGCAGGATATCGAAGTCGCGTCGCAGGGCCGTCCCCAGCTCGCGCCTCTCGATGGCGTCTATGCGCGCAAGCGGCGGCGCATCGCGCGCCAACCGCGCGACGAATCGATCCAGGACGTCGCTGTGTCCCTGCACCTCGATCGCGACCCCGGACGAGTCGTTGCGCACCCAGCCCGAAAGCGACAGTTCCTGCGCGAGCCGCCACACGAACGGGCGAAACCCCACCCCTTGCACCGCGCCGCGCACCCGGATTGCATGTCGCGCGACCACGCTTGATGACGGGACGGGCGCGATGCTCATCCGATGAGGCCCCGTTCGACCAGCAATCTCGGCTCGTCCGGCCCACAGCCGGACAAAGCCGCAATATCGCGGCAGGCTGCTCGCGCACTTTCCGCGCCTTGATCGAGCCAGGCCAGCCACTGCGGAATGCCTTCGCCGGTAAGCGCGGACACGCAGATGACGGCGAGGTCCGGATTGGTCCGGTGCGCATAGTCTATGCAAAGCGCGAGGTCGAACTCCAGGTACGGCAGCAGGTCGATCTTGTTTAGCAGCATGAGGGAGGCGCGCCGGAACATGTCCGGATATTTGAGCGGCTTGTCCTCGCCTTCGGTCACCGAGAGCACCACCACCTTGTGCGCCTCGCCCAGGTCGAACGCGGCCGGACAGACGAGATTGCCGACATTCTCTATCATCAGCATGCCGTGGTGCGGCGGATCCAGCTGCGCGATTGCATGCCCGACCATATGCGCGTCCAGATGGCAGCCGCGGCCGGTGTTGATCTGCACCGCACGCGCGCCGGTCGCACGGATGCGGTCGGCGTCATGGCTGGTCTGCTGATCGCCTTCGATCACGCCGATGCGGCAGCGATCGCCCAGCGCCTCTATGGTCTTCACCAGCAGCGCCGTCTTGCCCGCGCCGGGACTGGATACGAGATTGAGCGCAAGGATCCCGCGCTCGGCCAATATCCTGCGGTTTTGCGCGGCATAGCTGTCGTTCTTGGCCAGTATGTCTTGCTCGATCCGGAGCATGCGCGCTGGCGCGAGCCCCGGCGCGTGCGCGTGTTCCGGCACGGACTCATGCTGGTGCTCGTGTCCATGATCGTGCGGCAAATCCTGCGCGGCAGCGTGATCGTGGCGGTGGATTGCACCTGCAGCGTGCATCCGCGCGTGATCATCCGCCTCGCGCCCGATTCCGGCTTCCTCTGATCCGCATCCGCAAGAAATGCACATCTCTATCTCCTCGTACGCCTGGTCCCAAGGCGCGTTAAACGGCTTCCAGTTGCTGCACCCGCATCTGCGTCCCTCCGGTTACCCGCAACCGGTAGCCGCCGCATAGCGGACAGGGATCGCCCAGCGCCGCCAGCGCAACCGGAGCGGCGCACTCATTGCACCAGGCGGCCCCCGCGGCCGCAACGATCTCCACCCGCGCGCCCGCGGCAACGCTGTCGCAAGCAACGGCTTCGAAGCAAAAACGCAAGGCCTCGGGCTCGACGCAGGACAGTTGTCCGATCTCCAGCCACAGCGCAACAACGCGCCGCAAACCCTCGCGCCGCGCCGCATCCTGTACGATCTGCAGCACTTCTTCGGCTAACGCCATCTCATGCATGGGCACATTCCCTTCCCGGCCTGGCGCATGCCAGGTCAACCGCGACTGCCGGGGCCCAATTCACGCCCTCAGCATCGCGCTTAGCGCGCCTGCCGCATCAATAGTTAAGCTACGCGCTAGACGCGCGCGCTATTTGATTTTGGTCAAAGGAAGCAAAGTGGGAGAAGAAACGACACGATGATGCAGCGCCGCCGGGAATCGCCGCCCGCGCCGCCGCCCTGCTCCGGCCTGCAAATCAGCTACAGATCGGCAAAACGGGCGACAAACTCTTCCGCTTCGACAGGCGGACCTTTGAAATCGGCCTGCATGAAATCGAAGCCCAGCTCCGCCAGCCGCGTAGCCGCCGCTTCGTCAGCAACGTCGATGGCGACGGCATCCAGCTTCAGATGGTGGAGCAGTTCGACAAACGAATTCAGTACGCGCTCGGAGCGGGCCTGCTTTGCCCAGTCGTGCGCGATGGACAGGTCGATCTTCAGTTCCTGAAACGGCATGTTGGCAAGCCAAAACAAGGACGACAGCTTCGCGCGCGCATCGTCGACCGACAGCTTCACCCCGATCTCGTGCAGGCGCCGAATCGCGAGCTGTGCTTGCGCATGCGCTTCGAGCACCGCGATATCCTCGATCTCGATCATCAGCCTGCCCGGACGCAACGACCAGGTACGCAACGCGCGCTCGACCAGGTTGAAAAGCTCCGGCTCCAGCAAACCGCGCGCCGGCAGATTGATGGCGATGCGCAAATCCAGCCCCGCCCGCTGCCGGAACTCGGAACAATTGCGCAGCGCCCGGTTCAACAGCGCGGAGATCATCTTGGTGACCATCCCGCCCGCTTCCGCCGCGCGAATCGCATCGCGCATCGAGACCAACTCGCGCTTGCCGTCGCCCCAGCGCAGCATGGCTTCCACGCCCATTATCTGCCCGAAGCGCAAATCGAATTGCGGTTGAAACACCAAGTCGAGCGCGTCCTCTGCAATCGCCGAACGCAGTCTGCCTTCCTCGAGCAGCGACGCTGCCCTGGACACCTGCGCCTCGTTATAGAGCGCAATGTGGTTGGTCAGGTCGGCGGCCACACTACAGGCGCACCTTGCCTGCTGCAGGAGCGACTCGGCGCTGTCCGCCGGCCCGGGGAACAGGGCGATTCCGACCGACGGCGACGCATACACCTCCGCTTCCCCCAGCCACAGGGGCCCGCTCACCGTGCGCAGCGACTTTTCCGCAGCGAGCAGGGCCAGTTCCGGCCCTTCGACCACGGAAAGCACGCAGGCAATGTCATCGCGCCCCAGTTCACCGACAAAATCGTCGGGCCGCAGCACCTCCGCACGCAGGCCGGCGGCAATCCGGGCGCGAACCGCATCACCGGTCTGATAGCCCCACAGAGCATCGATACGGCCGATCACACCGCAATCCACCAGAAGTACCGCCAGACTTTGCTTGTCTGCCTGGCGTTGTTCAATACAGCGGTGCAAACGCTCGAGAAACGTGGCTTCTGCCGGGGAAAGCGGCGCTGCAGAATCCTTATCCACGCCTGCCGGATCGGTCGAACTCAAAGGAACAATTCCCTGAGATCGACCTTTATCGCGTCATATTCCAGCGTGCGGCGGATCCGGTAAATTTCGTCCGGCGTAGCCTTGGGCTCTTTGGCCAGATCGAGCATCTTGTAAGGCCGGTTCTCGTTCCCTTTCGCGTCCTTGACTACCATGACGCGCGGTTGCAAGCGGCGCAACGGGTTTTGGGCAATTACGATCCCGACTTCACCTGTGTTCAGCTCGACCGCGCCACCGACGGGATACACGCCGATGCATTGAATGAACTGCTCGACCAGGGCAGGCTGGAACTGCTTGCCGCGCCCCTTGAAGATGACGTTGAGCGCATTCGAAGGCGACATGTGCTTCCCCTGCGGCGGCGGCGCGACCAGCGTATCGAATGCATCGGCGATCGCGGCAATCATCCCGGGAAGCGCGATCGCCCCGCCACGCAATCCGCGCGGATACCCGGACCCGTCGAAATGTTCATGGTGCAGCGAAGCCAGCCCGGGCAGATCGTTCGGCAGGCCCGATGTATTGTTCAGAATCTCGACCGAGTGGTCGACATGCGTCTGATACAACGCAAGTTCTTCCGGGGTAAACGGCTCGCGCTTTTCCAGCAGCGCCCGCGGCAGCTTGATCTTGCCGGCGTCCTGCAGCAGGCCGAGCAACCCGAGCTGCTCGACACTCTCATGCGATAGCTGCAGAAAGCGGCCGAAGATGCTCATCATCACCGATATGTGAATCGCCCGGTTGAAGGATTCTCCGCTCTTCTCCTGCAACTGCGCCAGCAACGTCGCTGCATCCGGGTTGCGCACCACGCTTTCGGTTATGTCCGCTGCCGCCCGGCGCACCTTGACGCCGTCGACGTTGCCCCCGACCTGCACATCGCGGCTGATCTGCCTCAACACGTTGGTCGTCTCGACGATGGCGGTGCGCGCTCGGGGTAATTCGACGTCGAGGCTCGCGCTGTCCTTGTACACCGTGGTGCCGCGAATGCTGGCTACCGAGCCGCCTGCGTGCGCCTCCGATTCGGACAGATCCTCCTTTTCTGGATCGACGAACACGTGACGGCAAAACTTCTTCATCACTTCTATCTGCTTCTCGCTCCTCAGGATAAAGCCCTGAAACACGAACGGGGTTTCCGTCCACGGTCGATCGAGCTTCGACACGTACATGCCAAGCTTCAGTTCGTCGACCGAAATTTCCTTCAGTTCCATATCAGTATCTGCTCTGCACTGTCCACACGCCGTCCCAATCCGGGTCCGGCGGCAGCTTGCGAAAAAAATCGCAGCGCTCGACGTAGATCTGCGACGGGCTATCGTTCGGATTGGCGGCGAGCGCCTCTCGAAAACAGCGCGCCGCATCCTGCCATTCGCGCCTGCGGTATCGCGACAGGCCCTCGTTGAACGCCGCCACCGCGGCTTCCCGGTGCGGGAACGATTCGTCGGTATGGTGTCCAATCGCCTCGTAAATGGCGACCGGCATCTCCATGCCACGCACGCGAATCAGGTCGATCTCGCGAACCTGGGACCTGTCCTTCATTCGCACGTAGGTCTGATTGCAAATCAGCACCGAGGTTCCATAGAACTTGTTCGCGTCCTCCAAACGGTGCGCTATGTTCACGCGGTTGCCGATCACCGTGTACTCCAGCCGTTTCGGCGAGCCGATGTTGCCCGCCACCACGTCGCCGGTGCTGATGCCCACGCCGATTCGGATCGGCTCGCGCCCGCGTGCAACCAGCCGGTCGTTCAACAGACGCAGCCCGGCCATCATCCTGTTGCCGACATTGACCGCGTTGTCGGCATCGTCTGCGTTCTGCAGCACTGAACCGAATACCGCCATGATCATGTCGCCCATGTATTTGTCGAGCACGCCATGATGGGCGAAAACGATGTCCACCATGTCGGTGAAGTACTCGTTGAGCAGGGCCACCGTTCCCTGGGGACCAAGGCGCTCGGAAATCGAGGTGAAACCGCGGATGTCCGAGAACAGCACGCTCACCTCGCGGCCTATGCCGCCGAGCACCGCCTCCCCGCTCTCGAGCAGCCGGTCCACCACCGCCTTGCTCATATAGCGGGACATGGTGCTGCGCAGGCGCTTCTCGCGCGTGATGTCCTCCATCATCAGCATGTAGCCGATCGATTCGTCCTTCATGCTCACGAGCGGCACGGTCGTGAGATCGACCGAAACTGCTTGCGCACCGTCGACGAAGAGTTCGGTATCCACCGTAATGTCCGTTTTGCCTGCGGCGCGCACCTTGTCCAGGCTTCTCGCCACCCAAGTATTGGGGCCGCCGAAAAGCTCGCCGAGCGGGTGTCCGACCAGATCGCCCTCCCCGCGGCGCAGGATGCGCACCGCAGATTCGTTTACCTTGCGCACGATTCCATCGGCATCGAGCGTGAGCACGGCATTGCTCATGCTGCGCAGGATCGATTCGTTGTAATTGCGCTCGGCGCTGATCTCCTCGAACAGCTGCGCGTTCTGGATCGCCATCGCCGCTTCGGCGCAAAATGCCCGCAGCCGCCGCTCGTCTGCGGGGCCGAACGCGCCGACCCTGCGATTGAGTATCTCCATCACACCGATGACGCGCGCCCCCTTGGCCACGATGGGCATGCACAGCATGCTGCTGGTCCTGTAGCCCGTGCGCCGGTCAAATTCCGGGTTGAAGCGCGCGTCCGCATACGCGTCCAGAATATTGATGACGCGGCCGGAGGTGAAGCATTCCCCGGCGATGCCCGAATCCGCGGGAAAGCGGATTTCCGAGCTGTCGATGCCGTCGGCGATGTGGGAAAACAACTCAGCCCGCTCCGGATCGTGCAAAAACAATGTTCCACGGTCCGAATCGAGAAGCTGCGTGGCCGCCGCCAGTATCTTCGCAAGCAATGGCCCAAGGCGAATTTCCGACGCAATCGAGCTGACCACTTCGAGCAGCGTTGCCTCCTCGTGCTGCTGGCGCTCGACTTTTTCGAACAGGCGCGCGTTTTCCAACGCGGCTGCGGCCTGCTGCGTCATGCCCTCGAGCAGACGCTGATCCTCGGCGTCGAAGTCCCCGCCGTGCTTGTTCAGCACCTGCGTAACCCCTATCACTTGGCCGCTTTTGTTGCGGATCGGCACGCACAGGATGTTCCTGGTGCGATAGCCGGTGTGCCGATCGATTTCCTGGTTGAAGCGGACGTTGGAATACGCGTCCGCCGTAATGATCTCCGCCTCCCCCGTTGTGAATACCGATCCGGCGATGCCCAGATTGCTGGGAAAGCGGATTTCCTCCATCGCATCGCCCTGGGTCACGCGCGAATACAACTCCCCGGTCTCGGCGTCGTACAGGAAGAGCGAACTGCGATCTGCCTTCAACATCGAGCTGACCACGTCCATCAGGCGCGGGAACAGCACGTCCAGCGAAAGGCTGTCGGAGACGCGGTTGGCAATGTCGGCTATCGCCGAGCTGCGGCGCACGACCTCCGCCATGTGGAAAAACAGCTGCACCTTCTCGGTTTCATCCAGCCCCCACAGCAGTCCTCCGATCTCGGACTGGTTCAGTGGTCGCTCGACGATGGCGCGTATCGCTTCAGGGCCGATTTGCATGGGAAACTCGGTGCTTCACACAAATAACCGCGGGCATGATCCCCGCGTTGCATTCAATATGAAGCATGACCGTCTTCAGGTAATCGGTTTGCGTACCCATCCCGAACCTATCCGATCCGGGGACCTGCCCGCATGCGCTGCGATCAGCGGGATTATGCTTAAAACTGTACCCCAAACAGACTGGCCGGAACAGGAACTAGTACCGCTGCTTGCCCTCCCGCGCACCATCACTTGCCCGAGCGAGGCCGCTGCAGGCGCAACGCCTGCACGCACACAGCCGGCCGGGAGCAGCGGTCATGCCCTGCATGTCACCATACCCGCAGCTTGACCTGAACCGCCAAGGCGCCGTCGAAGCGGTTCTTGATGGTCGGGATGATGCCGAGATTGACGCCGAGTCTTCTGCCTTCGATCGACAGCATCGGCAGCGGCGCCACAAACCAGGCACCTTCGCGATAATTCGGATAGCCGTCGAACGCGCCGAGGACGATCCCGGCGCCCACGTCGACCCCGGAAAACTTCCAGTGCAGAGGACGCCACTCATAGCCCGCGTAGTGGGTCCTGGCGCGATTGCTGTTGATAAAGCTGCCTGCCAACAATACGTGATCGTTGCTCAGCATGACTTCGCCACCGAAGCCGATGTTGTTGTTGCGCAGCCCTTTGCCCGAGTCGAAGTGCTGGGAGTAGATACCGGGGTTGAGCCAGACCTGCGGCCAGGACTCCTCCGACGCGGCGCCGGCCTGGGCGCCCACAGCATATAAGCTAATGGAAACGGCGCACAGCAGCGCCGCACCCGAGCGGCTAGTCCGCTTGCCGACCGCGCCGGTTGTGGCCGCGCTTTTCGCGCCCTCTGTGAAGTTCATTTGAATTTCCTTTCCCCGCGACTCGTCCGGGCGTTGTATTGTCATGCGCAATTTTACCGTTTTTTGCTGCAAACCCCGTCTCCGTTCAAGCCGGTGCGCCGCGGCGCCCTGACGAACGCGAACCCGCATCGCGCCCGTGCTGCGGGCCAAGCTCACCCCGCCGCCTCGCGCATGGTCACGAACTCCTCGGCTATGGTCGGATGGATGCCGATGGTGGCGTCGAACTGGCGCTTGGTCGCCCCGCACTTGAGCGCTACGGCGAAGCCCTGGATGATCTCGCCCGCATCTGGCCCCACCATGTGTACCCCGAGCACGCGTTCGGACTTTCTATCCACCACCAGTTTCATCAGCACCTGCTCGCCGCTGCCGGTCAATTGGTGGCGCAGTGGGCCGAAATTCGTGCGGTACACGTCGATGTCGCCATGGCGCTCGCGCGCCTTTGCCTCTGACAGACCGACGGTGCCGACGTTGGGGTTGCTGAATATCGCAGTCGGAATGTTCTCGTAATCGAGGCTGCGTCCAGCCGTACCGAACAGGCTCTCGGCCACGACCATGCCTTCGGCCAGAGCAACCGGCGTCAGCAGGACGCGATCGATGACATCACCCACTGCGTAGATAGACGGCACGCTGGACTGAAATCGTTCGTCGACCACGACCGCGCCATTTGCCGCCAGCTTCACCCCGGCGTTCGCGAGACCCAAGCCGTGCGTATTGGGTGCGCGGCCTGTTGCGTACATCACGCAATCGGTTTCAAGTGCGGAACCATCAGCCAGCGTAGCGCGCAGCGCGCCGCCGTCCGCGGTGCGCGCGATGCGCTCGATATTGCTGCGAAAGCGGATGTGCAAGCCCTTCTTCTGCATCTGTGCGGCGAGAAACCCGCCGAGGTCGGCATCGAACTCCCGCAGCAGGCGCTCGCCGCGATAGACGAGTGTCGTGTCCACGCCGAGTCCGTGGAAGATGGAAGCGAATTCGACCGCGATATAGCCGCCGCCCACCACCAGCACGCGCCGCGGCAGTTCCTTCAGGTGGAACGCTTCATTCGAGCTGATCGCCAGCTCCGAGCCGGGAATGGGCGGCACCACCGGCCAGCCGCCGGTGGCGACGAGAATGTAACGCGCGCTGACGCGCCGGCCGTCGATTTCCACGGTATGCGCGTCGATCAGCGCGGCGCGGCCGCGCAGCAGCGTGACGCCGGCGCCGGCAAGCAGCTTCGCGTACACGCCATTCAAGCGCTCGATCTCGCGATCCTTGTTGGCGACCAGGGTGCGCCAATCGAATGCGGGCGCCGCGACGCGCCAGCCGTAGCCCGCCGCCTGCGCGATGTCCTCGCCATAGTGCGCCGCATAGGAAAACAGCTTTTTCGGAATGCAGCCGACATTGACGCAAGTGCCCCCGAGATAGCGCTCCTCGGCTGCGGCCACGCGCGCCCCGAGGCCGGCGGCGTAGCGGCTTGCGCGCACACCGCCCGAGCCGGCACCGATGGTGAAAAGATCGTAGTCGTACTGCGCCATCGCTTTGCCCCCCCGGGGATGCTGCCCCGTTCGTCGTTGATGTTGCTTGTGCCGACGAGCGCGTCGACAGCCACGCTCGCAGCCTTTATCCGCACCCGGCGTATTGCCCTGCAATGGTAACGTAAAGAAGCGCACATCGGAGCAACAGGCAACGCGGTTCTGCTACCCTAGCGGGTATTCAGGTCCAGGGAACAGGCATGAACCGCATTCATGATCGGTTACGCATACTTCCGCGCGAGGTGCTCGTGAGCCTGCGCCGCGGCGTTGAAAAAGAAAGCCTGCGCGTCAGGCCCGACGGCATGCTCGCCGACACGCCGCATCCGCCCGCGCTCGGATCGGCGCTTACGCACCCGCACATCACCACCGATTTCAGCGAGTCTCAACTCGAGCTGATCACCAGCGTGCACACGGACGCACAAGCCTGCGTCGCCGAACTCACCGAAATCCACCAGATTGTCTACCGGCATGTCGGCGACGAGCTGCTGTGGTGCACGAGCATGCCTTGCGGCCTGCCGGCAGACGACGATATCCCTCTGGGACGATACGGCAAATCCAACCTCGGCCGGGCCAAAACGGTGTACCGCAACGGCCTCGCGCATCGTTACGGCAGACGCATGCAGACCATTTCCGGCGTGCACTACAATTTCTCCATGCCGGATGCGGCCTGGCCGATACTGCAGCAGGCCGATGCGCGCGGCGGCTCGACCATCGCCTACAAGACCGACGCGTATTTCCACCTGATTCGCAACTTCAGGCGCCACTCCTGGCTGCTGCTCTATCTGTTCGGCGCCTCGCCCACGGTGTGCCACAGCTTTGTCGCCGGCCGCACGCACGGCTTGCAGGAATTCACCGCCGGCACACTGTTCCTTCCCGGCGCCACCTCATTGCGCATGGGGCCGCTGGGCTATCAGAGCGATGCGCAGTCATCCCTTGCGGTGAGCTTCAACAGCCTCAGGAGCTATGCGGAATCGCTCAACGCCGCGCTGACCAAACCCTATCCGCCGTACGAGGCCATCGGCCTGCGCGACGGCGAGCGCTACCGGCAATTGGGCACGACGCTGCTGCAGATCGAAAACGAATTCTACGGGACCATCAGGCCTAAACCGCGTTTTCGCTCCGGCGAGCGCCCTTTGTACGGGCTGGGCGAGCGCGGCGTCGAATATATCGAGGTGCGCTGCCTGGACAACGATCCTTTCTGCCCCATAGGCATCGCCGCGGACACGATGCGTTTCCTGGATGTTTTTCTGCTGCACTGCCTGCTCCACGACAGCCCCCCGGACACGCCCGATGAAATCGCGGCGATGTCGCGCAACCAGCACGACGTCGCCGAGCGCGGCCGGGAACCGAATCTGCGCCTGATCAGAGGTGCGGAGGAAATCGGCTTGGCCGAATGGGCCAGCGGCCTCCTCGACGAGTGCGCACCGATCGCGGCGGCCCTGGACGACGCGCACCGCTGCAGCGCATACCGGGATGCTCTCGCGGCTGCCAGCGCCGCCATTGCAGATCCCTCGATCACGCGCTCGGCCCGCGTCATTGCTGAGATTCGCCAGACCGAGGACAATTCCTATGTCGCCTTCGCCCTGGCTCAATCCAGACGCCACAAGCAAACCCTGCAGGACCTGCCCTTGTCAAAAGAAGGGGAGGCGCGCTATGCTCGCATGGCGGAGGAGTCGCTCGCGGCGCAGCAAAGAATCGAGGCCGCGGACAGCGTGCCTTTCGAAACCTACCGTCAGCAGTATCTGTCCAAGGATTTGCTCAGCGGGTCACTGCTGCGGTCACCGAATCGAGGTGAACGAAATGGACATTCGCACTGACGGGACAAAGCGGTTCGCAATGTACCTTCCGGAGGTGAATCCGGCGTGAGCGTGCGCGCTGCACAACCCGTCCGAAGCGCAATCCCGCTCGAGCAGCGCTTCGACGCCGTGCGCGAGCGCAGTCTGGCCCTGGCCGCGCCATTGTCGGCCGAAGACTGCTGCGTACAGTCGATGCCGGACGCGAGCCCGATCAAGTGGCACCTGGCCCATACATCATGGTTCTTCGACGTCTTTGTGCTTGAACTCCACGAGCGGAACTTCCAGCCGTTCCGGCCGGAATTCCGCGTGCTGTTCAATTCGTACTACAACGGCGTCGGCGACAAGCATCCGCGGCCGCGGCGCGGCCTGCTCACGCGTCCGTCCCTGGATGAGGTGCGCGCCTATCGCGAACATGTCGACACGCACCTGCGTTCCCTGCTCTGCGCGCACGGCGCCGGCCCCAGGCTGGGCGCGTTGGTCGAACTTGGCCTGCACCACGAGCAGCAGCACCAGGAACTGATGCTCACCGACGTTAAACACCTGTTATTCATGAACCCCCTGCACCCGGCCTACCACAGGGCGCGCGCGGGCCTGGACGCGGTATCCGGCCCGCTCGAGTGGATCGGCTTCGACGGCGGGCTCGTTTCGATCGGCCATGACGGGAACGGCTTCGGTTTCGACAATGAACTGCCGCGGCATCAGGTCTACCTGCAACCCTACCGGCTCGCGTCACGCCCGGTGATAAACAAGGAGTACGCGCAGTTCGTAGACCAGGGGGGATATGCCGCGCCCGAGTTGTGGCTGTCCGAGGGCTGGGACTGGGTGCGTTCGAATGCGCTGCAACACCCTCTATACTGGCAGCGCGGCGACGATGCCTGGGCGGAATTCACCCTGTCCGGCCTGCGGCCGTTGGCGCCGGAGCAACCCGTCACGCACCTGTCCTATTTCGAAGCCGACGCCTATGCGCGCTGGGCCGACGCGCGGCTTCCGACCGAAGCCGAATGGGAGCATGCATCGCAGCACTGCCTGATCGAAGGCCAATTCGCCGATCAAGGCCGGCTGCACCCGGCCGCTGCCTCCGGGCCGGGGCTGCGGCAAATGCTCGGCGACGTCTGGGAATGGACGCAGTCGAGCTACGCGCCCTATCCGGGATTCCGCCACGCCGAGGGGGCGATCGGCGAATACAACGGAAAATTCATGGTGAACCAGTATGTGTTGCGCGGCGGATCCTGCGCCACCCCGCGCGACCACATCCGCGCGAGCTATCGCAATTTCTTTCCGGCGAACGCCCGCTGGCAGTATTCCGGCCTGCGCTTGGCACGCGACGCTTAGCTCGGCGCCTGGCGCCCTCCCAATCATGCAGATCAATGGAATTCCGTTCGCGACCACCGATTGGTCCAAGGTCGAGCGAACCGAACACAAAGGCGAAAGCGGCGTCGCTTACTGGCGCACGCGCGAGTTCGGCGCCATACGCGTGCGCCTGGTCGAATATTCGCCCGGCTATCTGGCCGACCATTGGTGTTCAAAGGGCCACATACTATTCTGCCTCGAAGGCGAACTGCACACTGAACTCCAGGACGGCCGGCAGTTCGTGCTGCAACCGGGCATGAGCTATCAGGTCGCCGACAACGCCGAGCCGCATCGCTCCTCCACGGCGGTGGGCGCCATGCTGTTCGTGGTCGACTAAGAATCTGAACGAAACGAGGGGACACCTCCCCTCGTGCTCCCCAAATACGGTCCGTAACAAAAAGACTTTTGTTACGGATTCCAAAGGACCCGCCTGCGCCGCGCTTAGCGCCAGGCCCAGACCGGCTGCTCCAGATGCGCGACGCGGGTCGCTCGGCCGTGCACAGCGACTTCGATGAACTGGTAGAGCACGGCCGCAGTCGGCGCGTGGACCAAAGTCCCGAGTATGGGATAGCGTATTACCGGCTGATTACTTTCCGGAATCGCGACGAATTCGGGCGAGCCGGGGCGTCCGAACTCGGCCAGTCGCACCCGGTAAATCGCTTCCACCTCCCCCGGATTCGCATGCATCTGCGCGCCCTCCGGTGCCCACACCACGACAGGTGTAATCAGATAGCCCGAGCGCGTGGGGTAGTCGTCCAGGAATCCGAGTACGGCCTCGGGCGGGAGTTCCAGGCCGATCTCCTCGCGTGCTTCGCGCAGTGCGGCTTCGACGGCGGACTCGCCCGCGTCGACGCGTCCGCCGGGCAGTGCGTACTGCCCGGAATGCGCGTTCAAATGCTTGGCCCGCAGCGTCACAACCAGTGCAGCACCGCCCGCGCCATCGTCAGCGACGATCACGCACACGGACGCGCGTTTGAGATCGCGCAGCGGCAAGGTCGCCGCGGCGCGCAGGCCGAGATTGCGCGATATGCGCGAACGCAACATGTCGTCGAAGCGCAGGTCCTTCATACCCCGGCGCGCATCATGCGCAGGCGGTCGATTCAATACCCGCGGACGCGGTCGACCAGCGCGGCCAGCGGCTCTCCGGCGAGAAATCGGCCCATGTTGTCGACGAACATGGCAGCGACGATTTCGTCCCGGTGCACGTCCAGCCCGCCAATGTGCGGCAGCACGGTAATGCCTTCGGTCACCCAGAAGACATGATCGGCGGGCAGCGGCTCGGTGCGGTAGACGTCGAGCACGGCACCGGCGATGGTCTTCGTGCGCACCGCCTCCACCAAGTCGTCATCGTCGATCAGTGCGCCGCGTCCGAAATTGAGCAAATAGGCGCTCGCGCGCATCGCCTTGAAGCGCGCCGCATTCATGATACGGTCCGTCCGCGGCGTGAGCGGCAGCAGCAGCAGCACGAAATCGGACTGCGCCAACACCTCGTCGGTGGCCTCGGGCGGATAGATTCTGTCCACATGTGGCACCGGCTCCGCCGCGCGCCGCGTGCCGATCACGCGCAGTTCCAGCGCACTGGCCTTTTTCGCCAATTCGCGGCCAATTTCACCCATGCCGAGTATGCCCAGCGTCTTTCCGGCCAGCGGCACCGAAACGCGCCTCACCCAACGGCAGTCGCGCTGGTCCAGGGTCGCCTGCGCGTAAGGCTTGGTCAGATGGAACAGCGCGCCGAGGATATTCTCCGGCATTTGCACGCGATGCGTGCCGCGGGCGCAACTGAGCGCGATGTCCGCGCGCAAATCCGGTCGCGAAACCCAGTTGTCGACGCCGACGGTGAGCGCCTGGATCCAGCGCAGCCGCGGCATTTTCGCCAGCACTCCCGGCGGCACCTGGCGGGCGAGCAGGATCTCGGTGCGCGCAAGCTGCGCTGCGCTCGGTTGCTGATCCGAGCGCAGCAATTGAATGTCCAGGCGATCTGCGAGCTCGGCACGCGCCAGTGCCTGGCGGTAGACCTCGGCTTCGTTCAGCCACAACAATGTAGGTATCATAATTGGCGTCCCCAGGGGGATTCGAACCCCCGTACTCACCGTGAAAGGGTGATGTCCTAGGCCTCTAGACGATGGGGACTAAAGGGCTTGGTGCTAACCAGATAGGGCTGGTCGGTGTGGTGGAGGTAAGCGGGATCGAACCGCTGACCTCTTGCATGCCATGCAAGCGCTCTCCCAGCTGAGCTATACCCCCACGAAAGGCGCGAATTATACCGGCTTGCGCCAGTCCCTGTAAAGGCGATTTAGCTTTCCACCAGATAGGGTTGCAGCCGCGCCAGCACGGCGTCGCGCCCCAGCAGTTCCAGCACCGCGTCGATCGACGGCGTCTGCGTCTGCCCGAGCAGCATCACCCGCAGCGGCATGGCGATTTTGGGCATTTTGTGGCCGAATTTTCCGACCACCGCCTTGACTGCCGCGTTCAATTGCGGCCGCTGCCATTCTACCCGTTCCAGGCTGCTTGCCAGTTCGCGCACGGCGGGCATGATCTCCGGCGTCAGGTGCTCGGCGATCAGCGCCTTGGTCGGTTCCACGCGCCGGTAGAACATCATCGCCGCCTCGGCCATGTGCTCCAAAGTGGTGGCGCGGTCCTTGATCAATTTCACCACCTCCACCAGCGCCGGGCCGTCGGCGAGCCTGCCGCCGTCGCGCTCGATGCGCGGGCCTGCCAGTTCGGCCAGGCGCACCGGATCGGCTTCCTTGATGTACTCGTGGTTGAGCCATGACAGCTTGGCCGCGTCGAACTGAGCGGTCGACTTGCTCACATGCGCGAGGTCGAACCACTCGACGAACTGCTCGCGGGTGAATTTCTCTGCATCGCCATGGCTCCAGCCCAGGCGCGCCAGGTAGTTGAACAGCGCCTCGGGCAGATAGCCCTCCTCCGGATATTGCATCACCGAGACCGCGCCGTGGCGTTTAGACAGGCGCTCGCCGTCGGCACCGAGGATCATGGGCGCATGCGCGAACTGCGGCAGCGGAGCACCCAGCGCCTGGAAGATATTCACCTGGCGCGGCGTGTTGTTGACATGGTCGTCTCCGCGGATGACATGGGTGATGCCCATGTCCAAGTCGTCCACCACCACGCCGAAATTGTAGGTAGGCACGCCGTCGGCGCGCAGGATCACCAAATCGTCTAGCTCGCCGTTGGAGACGGTGATCGGCCCCTTCACCAGGTCGATGAAGGTGACTGCGCCCTCGTCCGGGTTGCGAAAGCGCAGCACCGGCTCGACCCCTGCGGGCGGCGTCAGCCCCGATGCTTTCGCATTCTGCGGACGCCAGCGCCCGTCATAGCGCGGCTTCGCGCCGCGCGCGCGCTGCTGCTCGCGCATGTGATCGAGTTCGTCCCTGCTCGCGTAGCACCAGTAGGCCTTGTCCGCGGAGAGCAGTTGCTCCGCCACTTCGCGGTAGCGCGCCAGGCGCTGCATCTGGCGGAAAGGCCCCTCGTCCCAATCCAGACCCAGCCACTTCATGCCATCGATGATCGCGTTCACCGAAGCTTCGGTCGAACGCTCCAGGTCGGTGTCCTCGATGCGCAGCACGAACTTGCCGCCGTGCTTGCGCGCGTAGGCCCAGGAAAATAGCGCGGTGCGCGCGCCGCCGACGTGCAGGTAACCGGTGGGACTGGGAGCGAAACGGGTACGGATCATGGGAAGCGGCTCTGGAAAGCCCGCATTTTACTGGAATATGCCTCGTTCGAATTGACCCGGGGCGCGCGTATGTGATTAAATCCGCACTCGGTCGGGCGGTTAGCTCAGTGGTAGAGCACTGCCTTCACACGGCAGGGGTCACTGGTTCGAACCCAGTATCGCCCACCATTAAGTCAATTAGCCGCGGAGCGTCGGCCGATCCGCGCGCAAGGCGGCACGGAATTCAGCCCGGATCTGGCAAGCTGTTCGAAATCCCGTCGGGCCGAAAGCGGTTTCCCCTGGCTTGCATTCATGCCTTCCTTTTGACCCTGTCGGCGCGCTCCAGTTCGTCCAAAGCGGCGCGCGCCCGGTCCCACTCCGCGCGCGCTTCGCGCCGGGCTGCAAGCGCCTGGTCCCAGGCAGCGTTTGCCTCGTCGCGGACGGCCTCGGCCCTGCGCCGGTCGGAGTCTGTCTTGCGCCGGTCGCCGCCCACACTGCGCCGGTCGCCTCCAGCAATACGCCGGTCGGCATTGGCTCTGACCCAGGCGTCGTTTGCCTCGGTCCGCTCGGTTTGCTTCTGGTCCAGTCGCTCGTTTGCCCTGCGCCAGTCGGCCTCTGCCTTCGCGAGGGCGGCTTCAAGTTCTGCGCGT
>JACZJU010000234.1 GCA_014860395.1 Burkholderiales bacterium
ATATTTATTGGCGTCTCGTTCGACGCGCACAGCCCGTCACATCACCCCCGGGATCCAGCCCTCGCGCTCTGCCGTCGCGCGCTCTAGGTCCGTGAGCGGCGGCGCGAAGTAGCCCGCCAGCGCGCCGCGCTGGGGCTGCAGGGCCTGCTCTCCGGCTTCGTGCCGGCGGCGGTGGCGCTGATGAGCGTCAGCGTGCCCGACGCCAAGGTCAGAGACGGCCTCAACGCCGTCTCCGGCGCGCAGTACCTCGGCAGCGCCATCGGCCCGGCGGTCGGCGCGGCCATGGCGATCGCCTTCAGCTATCGCGGCGCAATTTTCGCCTCCGGCCTCTTGATCGCCGCGGTTGCGACCGCGGTCATTTTCCTCGTGCCGGCGGACAAGGTCCGCAAGAAGGAGCTCGACCTCTCGGGCGCGGCCATCGCACTGGCGCCGTTCAAACCGACGCTGCAATTCGCGCTGGGCGTGCTGCTCTTTTTCGCGCTGTTCGCGCTGACCACGTTCAGGTCGGTGGCGACGCCGATCGCGCTGAAGGACATCGCCGGCGCGAGCGTGACCGAAGTCACCGGCATCGCATTTACGCTGGGCGGCATCGCCAGCGCCCTGGGCGTGTGGGCCCTGTCGACCTCACTCTTCCGCCGCTGGCGCCTGCGCGACATCCTCGCCGTCACCTGCGTGCTCACCGCGCTGGCGCACCTGCTGCTCGCGCTCGCCGGCTCGGTCTGGCTGTTCGTCCTCGCCTTCACCCTGGCCTCGTTCCTGAACGCATCGATGATGCCGGCGACCAACACCATGATCGCGCTCAACGTCAGCCGCGAGCGGCGCGGCACCGCCTTCGGCATAGGCAGCGCGGCGCAGGCGGTCGCCTTCATGGTCGGCCCGATGGGGGCGGCGATGTTTGCGAAGTTCTCGCTCAAGGCCGGGTTCGTCACCGTCGGCGTGCTGATGCTGGCGCTGGCGGCTTTGGTCGCATTTGCGGTGCGGGAACCGCCGGTGGAGAAATAGGCAAAGGCGGAACTGAGTCCCTGGATCCCATCGTTCCGCCGACCACGAGATAGCGAATTTTTCTACTTACATTGGTACGGCTGGCGGGGGCAGGTCACCGGCACTGTGGCTGGACTGCGCATCCGGCTTTGTGCCATTCTTCTGCAGGATCAAGTGACGCTGTCCGGCGTCCCGCCACGTTTATTGCCTGGCGTCAAAAAATTGCGGTGGTAGACATTGAACCCTTGGATGATTGTTGGTGTCCTGTTCTTGCTGATCGGCGCGCTCGGCGTCGCGCTGCCATTGTTGCCCACGACCCCGTTTGTCCTCGCTGCGGCGGCCTGTTTTGCGCGGTCTTCGCCCAGAATGCACGCCTGGTTACTCGCGAGCCGCGTCTTCGGTCCGACGATTTCGAATTGGGAAAACAAGAAGTGCATTCCGCTGCGGGCGAAATGGCTGGCTTTGACCATGATGGCCGCGGTCGGCGGGACTTCCATTCTGTTTTTTGTTCCGCCCGGCTGGCCCAAGCTGGCAGGCCTGGGATTGATCGCGCTGGGCTGTCTGGTCGTGTTGTCTTTGAAAACATGCCCGCGCACTGACGATCGAGGCCGTTAGCCGGACGGTTTCATCGATATCGGTCCGCCAACGGCGCGCCGGAAAGTCCGGCGCCTAGCGCTCGCCCAGCGCCCGGATCGCCTGCACCACCGCGAGCGGCGCTTCGCGCGACAGGAAATGGCCCGCTTCGGGAACCAGCTTGCGCTCGTATCGCCCGCTGAAATGCCGCGCCGCGTCGGCCGACTGGCTTGCCAGTTGAACGCCGTCGCACAGGCCGTGCAGCACGATGGTCGGCACGGCTATCGCCGGCTGCGCCGCCAGGCTGCGCTCAAGGCCGGCGTCGCAACGGCAGCGAACTGCTGTTCGCCCTAGCAGCCCCGGTCGCGTTTGCCGTGCGCAGGCCGGCGGTGGAGAAATAGGCAGCGGCCGGGGTAGCAATCCCCCTTTCTCCTTTTCGCTGCGCGCGGGCAGCCCCGCGTTGTTGTATTAGTTGCTATTGATCTCTGCTTCCGGCCAGAGATTCGGGAACAAAAACCGGAGCGAAGCAAGTGGCACTCCAAAAGCGATTGGCGAGCGCGATGAATCTCCCGTCAATACACCAAAATCAAGCAGGCTTGCCAAAACTCGACGTCCGGTGCGGTCGCCCAAGCCCGTCATCGCGACGAAGCGTGAGCGCTCGATCGGACCGGCCATAGCAACATAGTGCAATGCTTCCAGGGCCTCGATCTTGACGACAGATTTTTCGCTGCCAATTTCCCAAGCTTGGTCTTGTAGATGGAGAAGCAGCGACTTAAGTCGGCCTCGCAGCGAAGCCAGATCAAGCCTTTCGCGCATGAATCGCACCTGGTCTAAACAGACTCCGAGAAAGTAGCTAGCAAAGTTAACTAGCTCTTCTTGTGAAAGTGGACCGCGCCCGTCAACGTCGTTTCGGCGCGACAAATCGGCATTATTTAGACGAGCGTAGTACTGGTCTTGCGAGCGCGCGAGCCCGCGCATAGGTGACCACAACCCCTGCGTGAGACCCATAGCGTGCAGCACAAGATGGGTATGAAGACGCGCGGCACGTCCGTTGCCATCTATAAATGGATGAATCCAGGCTAGTCGATGATGCGAACAAGCCGCGCCAATCAAAAGCGCTTCCGCGCCAGCCAATTTGCGATAGCGTTCCGCCCATGCCTCCAACAACTCACCAATGTCATCCGCAGGCGGCGCAACATGCAGCCCCGTCTTAACGCCCGTCCTTCGATATTCTCCTGGAACGATGGGCTCAGCCTCGTCGCTCACTCGATCGGATTCAGGCAGCTTGCTGTAGAGCAAGCTGTGAATCCCGCCAACTAACTGCGGCGAGAAGACCTCTCCCGGAGCAGCCTTTCCGAGCGCCTGTTCGAGCTGTTGCTCAACCTCCATATGCGCGATGGCTAAGCGCTGCTTTTTGGCTAGCGCCGCATCCGCGTTGAAATCCTTTCTAATAGCACGCTCGATTTCTGCGGGCTTGGTATGTTGGCCCTCGATCTTGTTCGTGTAATACGAGTTCATAGCTCGCAATCTTGGGCTAAGCGCGCGAACCATCGATTCCCCTGCCTGGCCTTGAAGGGTATGGCACTCCGCGATAAGTTGCGCGGCCAGTTCATGTAACGGCCCCAATACCCGTTCCTCTGGGTACAGCGGTTGAAATTGACTAATGTCGGTCATATGTGGACACTTCTTTGGACACAATAATGGACAGTTTAAACGCGCTGTAAGTATTTGACAAACAGTAACTATGCCTGCATATACTTTAGTGGCTGGACAGTTCTACGGACACTTTGTTTGCATCTACGATCCGACCCAGGCTAACGCGCTGGAAATGTGAACTGCTTTCGGGCAGAGCGCCGTGGTACCTGGAATCGCCGTTTGTGAAACATTCCGCCGCGCGCGCCGGAAGATCCGGCGCCTAGCGCTCGGCGAGCGCCCGGATGGCCTGCACCACCTCGAGCGGCGCTTCGCGCGACAGGAAATGGCCCGCTTCTGGAATCAGCTTGCGCTCGTATCGCCCGCTGAAATGCCGCGCCGCATCGGCCGACTGGCTGGCCGGCTGCACGCCGTCGCACAGCCCGTGCAGCACGATGGTCGGCACGGCGATCGCCGGCTGCGCCGCCAGGCTGCGCTCGAAACCTTCGTAAGCGGGATCCCCCGGCGCCTTGCCGTAACGGTGGCGGTAGGACTGGATCGTCACGTCGACAAAATCCGGATTGTCGAAACTCGCGGCGCTCGCCGCGAACGTCGCCTCGTCGAATCGCCAGTTGGGCGACCACAGGCACCACAGCAGGCGCGCGAGGTCGCGCCGGTTCTGCGCCAGGCCCGCGCGGCCGCGCTCGGTGTGGAAATACCATTGATACCAGTAGCGCTGCTCCTGGGCGGCATCCGCCGGCTCGCCGGAGCGTGCGATGTTCTGGATGTTGTAGCCCGTGATCGTCACCAGGCCGCGCACGCGCGCCGGCCACAGCGCGGCGACGACACAGGCCGCCCGGCCGCCCCAGTCATAGCCCGCCAGCAGCGCGCTATCGATGCCGAGCGCATCCATAAAATCGCGCAGATCCGCGCCCAGCGCCGCCTGCTGGCCGGAGCGCAGGGTTTGCGCGGAAAGAAAGCGCGTCGGCCCGAAGCCGCGCAACCAGGGCACCAGCACGCGATATCCTGCAGCGGCAAGCGGCGGGGCGACCTCGTCCCAATCGTGCACATCGGACGGCCAGCCGTGCAGAAGGATGACGGCAGGCCCATCGGGCGGGCCGCTCTCCAGATAAGCGATATCCAGATTCGCCGTGCGCGCGAATTGCTGCATGAAACTGGTCCTGGGGGCGGGATAGGGAGATAGGCGGATTGTATCGGCACAAGCGCAGAAGCGCGTGGCTGCGTCGCCTTATACAGCCTTACCGGGCTTTGTTTCTAAAAAGCTCTTGAGCTCGCGGCGG
>JACZJU010000235.1 GCA_014860395.1 Burkholderiales bacterium
CGATACCGGCAAGCAGGAGATCAGCAGGCGTGTGAGCAAGCTGTCTGCAGCGGAAGTCGACGCCGGGGTCAATACGAAAAGCTTTTACGCGAGCTTCCAAGCCAAAGCGGACCGCGTCAAGAACGATTTTCTTGCCTTCCTAATCGAGGCAAAGAATTCGGGCAAGACAGTTGCCGCGTATGGCGCCGCAGCTAAAGGTAATACCCTGTTGAACTATGCCGGCATCCGCCCGGACCTGATCCGGTTCGTCGTGGATCGCAATCCGGCCAAGCAAGGCAAATACATGCCTGGCAGTCGTATTCCCATCGTGAACGAGGCGCACCTGAAAGTAGCCAAGCCGGACTATGTCGCGGTGCTGCCTTGGAATCTGCGGGACGAGGTTATGGCGCAGCTAGACTATGCTACTAGGTCTTGGGGCTGCCGATTTGTCGTCGCCGTGCCCGAGATCAGTAGCTGCCATGGACCAATTGCGTGAAGATTGCCGTGACCGGAGCAAGCGGGTTCATCGGCCGTCACCTACTTGCGGAATTATCGAAACATTCAGTCGAAATTTTGGCAACTACTCGCAATTCAGCTGGACTAGAGGCTTGGCGAGACAAGGTGCAGATCCTTGAGATCGATATCGAACAAGCATCACGTGCGCAATTGGAATGTCTCGCGCGTGTCGACGTTTTGATTCATCTCGCATGGGGCGGCCTTCCAAACTACAAGTCAAGGCACCATTTTGAGTCAGAACTTCCTAAACAATATGGATTTTTGAAGAAACTCATTGAGCGTGGATTGCCTTCCTTGCTGGTGGCGGGCACCTGCTTGGAATATGGATACCAGTCGGGCGAATTGTCTGAGGAATGCCGTGCATTGCCGGAAGAACCTTATGCGTTCGCCAAGGACAGCCTTCGTCGTCAGCTAGAGTTCCTTCGCCGCGATCACAAATTTTCAATGACCTGGGCTCGACTGTTCTATATATATGGTGAAGGGCAGCCCGCGACTTCGCTATACCCACAACTGATGGCAGCTGCTTCGCGTGGCGACAAGAATTTTGACATGTCTGGCGGGGAGCAGCTTCGGGATTACCTTCCCGTAGTGGAGGTTGCCCGATTGCTCGGGGAATTGGCGCGGCGTCGTGTATATGCCAGGGTGGTAAACATTTGTTCAGGTCGCCCCGTTAGCGTGCGCCGTTTGGTTGAGGGATGGATCGAGGATAACGATTGGCAGATCGGGCTGAATCTCGGCAGCTATGCTTACCCGGATTATGAGCCGATGGCTTTTTGGGGATGCCGTCACAAGCTTGACGATTTGCTAATATCAGAATGAACCAGTCGCCATCGCAGTTGGAGACCGAAATGTCATTGACTAAACCTAACGGTGAATCATGAAATCCTTTGACCAAGAGGTGAGAGAGCGCATAGCCGCCAATGCCGAAAACAACAGTTTCATTGCATGTGCGCATTCGTTCATTAAGGCGTCGACCATTCCAAAATACTCCTACAACTTCTCCTGGCTCGGCCGCCCGATCATTCAATATCCCCAAGATATCGTCGCGATGCAGGAGATCATTTGGTCGGTTCAGCCCGACCTGATTATCGAGACCGGCATTGCCCACGGCGGGTCACTGATCTTCTCGGCTGCTATGCTGGAGCTGAATGCCGCCTGCGGTGGCCCGCAGAATGCCGAAGTCCTGGGGCTTGACATCGACATTCGCGCCCATAATCGCACAGCCATCGAGGCGCATCCCATGGCCAAGCGCATCTCGATGATTCAAGGGTCAAGCGTCGCACCCGAGATTGTCGAGCAGGTCAAATCCAGGGCAGCAGGCAAGCAACGCGTACTGGTGTGCCTGGACAGCAATCACACCCACGACCATGTGCTCGCTGAACTGGAAGCCTATGCGCCACTGACCTCTGTAGACAGCTATTGCGTAGTGTTTGACACCATCATCGAAGACATGCCTTCCGAAATGTTCCCCGACCGGCCCTGGGGGTCCGGCAACAACCCCAAGACGGCGGTTCGTGAATATCTCAAGACCCACCCGGAGTTCGAGATCGACAAGCGTATCGACCATAAGCTGTTGATTAGTGTTGCGCCGGATGGGTACCTCAAGCGGGTGAGATAGCTGACGATGGCGATCTTCTGTATTCAAAATGCAATGCGCATGACAATCGGACTCCCGACGTAGGACGGTCAGCTCAATGGCCCAGCATTCAAATCTTGTGCAAATCTGCCTTCCGACCTACAACGGTGAAGACCATCTTGCCGAAGCCTTGGACTCATTGCTGGCCCAGTCACACCGGAACATCGAGATTGTCATCATGGATAACGCGTCTACGGATGCGACGCCGGAGATTGCGCAGAATTACGCTCGGAAGGATAGCCGAGTTCGACACTTTCGGAGCGAGCATTTCGTTTGCGCCAGCGATAACTGGAATCGCGCTTTCGAAAAGATTGATCGGCGCAGGTCAGAATTCATGATGTGGGCCGGCCACGACGATCTATGGTCAAACGATTATGTCGAGCGTTTGCTCCGTCCCCTCTTGAAGGATCGCCGCTGTATATTGAGTTTCTCAAACTTCCGACGGATTGATTCGACGGGTTCCGTCGTTCTCGAAAACTGTTTTGGAGACGTCCCGGCATATGCCAAGTCAGCTCTTGCAGCTTATCGCTGGCTAATGGGCAAAGGCGGCGGACACTGCGCAATTTGCGGAGTATTGCGCTTGAGCGCGCTGCGATGGGATCCGCCGTTTGCCGACACGGTGTTTGGCGGAGATCTTTGGTTTCTCCTGCGATTGGCCACCAGCGGCGGGCTTGCCTACAGCAGTGATCAATTGCTTTCAAAACGACTAGGCGGCATCTCTTCGACCGGTGAGGATGCTTCTGCCAAGAGCATGAAAGATGCCGAGCTGATCTGGAACATCCGCCACGACGAATGGCGCATGATTGATGCTTTGACAATCCCGTTTCATGCAAAGCTTTATGTCTTCTTGCGCTTGAAAGTGACGGCTAAGCTGTATTTCCCGGCCAAGCCTGTCGAATTCTATATTTGGCCATGGTTTGCCTTTCACATGCTTCGGATCAACAAAAGAGGTTTAGGCATCCGATCTGCCGTGCGCAATGCACTATTCAAGGGCTGACGCCGCGCAACCGAATACGGCGATAAGTAGCAGTGCCGCGGCATTTTATTCTGCCTTCTTATGGATTTGGGAATCGTGCTGCCGCACTCTCGGAACACACACTTGGAAAAGGCCTTCCAAAGTGGGGCTACTCGACCTGTTGTTCATATCCACGACCATTTCTACGGCTTAGCTATGTTGCCCTGCTCATTGTGCGGAAATGCGGAACAGAATGTAATTCACTCCGCGCGAGAGATGATGTTTGGCACCAAGGATGAGTTTACCTATATCGAATGTGCCGTATGCGGATGCTTACAGCTTGCAAACATTCCTGCCGATTTGTCGCGCTACTATCCACGCGAATATTATTCGCTCAAGCGAGCTCATGTGAATCCCGACACGCCACTCGCGCGATTTATGAGACTACGGCGGACCGCTTATTACCTTGGCGGCAAGACTTTGATCGGTTCTCTAATAGCGCGCATACGCGGGGCTCCTTTTTGGCTCGAGTGGTTCAAGCATAGTTTGGTGAGTCTTGATTCGGCAGTACTTGATGTTGGCTGCGGAACGGGTGAGGCACTTCTATCTCTTCGTCGCGAGGGATTCAGAAACCTCACCGGGGTCGACCCCTTTATTACCGAGGATATTCACTATGAGGAAGGTGTTACTGTATTCAAGCGGGAGCCGGCTCAACTCCAAGGGCAGTTCGACGTTATTATGCTCCATCACTCCTACGAGCATATGCCAAACCAACTTCAGACTTTGCAGACGCTGCATGCGCTTTTGAAATCCAATGGCACCCTGCTTATTCGGGTCCCGCTGGCGTCATCACTGGCGTGGAAGAAATATGGCACCAATTGGGTACAACTCGACCCCCCCCGACATCTGTTTTTGCACACCACGAGGAGTATGCAATTGCTGGCCGCGCAGGCGAAATTTGTAATTGCGGAAATCGCCTACGATTCGAATGCCCTGCAATTCTGGGGAAGCGAACAGTACACAAAGAATATTCCTTTTCTCAGTGAACAATCCTGGGCCAAGCATCCGGAACAATCCATTTTCACAAAAGAACAAATCGCCGAATTTGAACGACAAGCACAGGCATTGAATAAAGCGGAGCAAGGAGATCAGGCATGTTTCTATATGCATAAAATCTAAACGTATTCTCGAGTTTAAACATGGGGTTGACCTTTAGAAAGGAAATGCGATGGGCGGTAGCCCTGTTTATTTGGATTCCGTGGTAATTCCTTTAGTAAAAGGGCCGAAGATTCTGGATGTCGGCTGCGGCTTCGGGAAATGGGGTTATCTATGCACATCCAATTACTGGCAAACCGATTCACCCATCAAAGGCGCCCGACCGGAGATAGTGGGTTGTGATGGATACGAACCAAATGTGGCTATGTGCAGGAACAATGGTTGCTACCGTGAAGTCCTCCAAATCGTCGTTCCCCCGTTGCCGTTCGAGAGCGAGAGCTTCGACACAGTTTTGCTTATTGAACTGGTCGAGCATCTAACTGAAGACAAGGCGCTTGCATTGATTCAGGAAGCGAAGAGGGTTGCGCGCGACCGGGTCATTCTTTCGACGCCCAATTATTTGGATCTGCGCGAGGAAACCAGCACCATAACAGGGCGAAACCCGCTCGACGCCCATCTAAGCTATATAGACCGCGGGCAACTGCGCGAACTGGGATTCCGGCTGTATGGTTCAGGCTGGACACCCGGTTCCCGCTACCTGCGGGGCGCTTTGAGACGGGTGGGGATGCAAAATTGGTACGACAACCGATTGAGACATACCTTGAGCAGTCTGAGTTACGGGCTGCCTATGGTGGCGGACAACGTGATCGGACTGTGGACTCGAGGTTCGCCGGAACTACCCGCTCAGCCCGCGCAGGAGAGGAATTAGGGCAGTTGCGGCGCAATGACGAGTTCGCCTGGAACTGGCTGATGAATCCGCCTAGCAATTTCGTCTTTGAGAGAGCGGCGAATAGGTTCAACTTCTGGAACGGTGGTTCGTGAAAATAGCTTTGATTTCGACAGGACTTGGCCGCGTTCTGCGGGGCTTCGAATCGTTCACTGAATCGCTGTTCCAGGCGCTCCGGCATCGGGCGTCGGAAGTCGATGTAACGCTGTTCCAAGGCGGAGGTCAGGCGGGCGAGCAGCGGGACATTGTGCCCAATTTGCACCGCGCCGATGTCCCGTCGCGCTGGTTCGGGCCGGATACGGCCAGTCTGCTGGAAAAGCGCTCGTTCGCCTTGGCGCTTTATCCTCGCCTCCGGACCGGCGGCTATGACGTAGTGCACTACAATGAACTCACCATGGGCAGTGCGCTTTTTCATCTGCGGCGCCGCTTGGGCGGCCAGTTCAAACTCCTGTACTGCAACGGGGCTCCATCCCCTCCGATTCATTTCCACCATCGTTGCGATTTCACCCAGGTGTTGACTGGGCCGGACTACGCGGCAGCGCGTGAGTTCGGGATAGCCGATAGCCGGCTATTCCCCATTCCCTACGGAATTGATGCCGACACCTTTTCTCCAGCGCGCAGGACTTCGCACAATTTCACCCGTGATGAACTCGGCGTTCCCCGAGACGCTCTGATGGTCCTAAGCGTAGCCGCCGTAAAGCGGGAGCATAAGCGCATCGACCACTTGATTGAGGAGACTGCGCGTCTCGGCCCGCACGTTTGGCTCGTCGTTGCAGGCCAGCGCACCGACGATACGCCTGGCCTGGAGCAATTGGCCGAACAGCGGATGCCGGGGCGCTGGCGTTTCGTCAGTTGGCCGCATGCACGGGTCGCCGAACTGTATGGGGCGGCGGACCTCTTCGTGCTGTGTTCTCTAACCGAGGCTTTCGGCCTGGTTACAGTCGAAGCGATGTTGAGCGAACTACCGGTGATAGTCCATGATGGCCCGGTCTTTCAATGGCTGGCTCAAGGCACTGCAGCGCATGTGATCGATATGGCAAGCCCGGGAGCGCTGTCCCACGCTCTCGGCGAAGTCTTCGCTGCTGGAGCAGCCTCCGGTTTGCATTCCGCACTGCGCCGGACCCGTGAAGTAGCGCGACAGCGGTTTTCGTGGGAATCCTTGATGCCCCAATATCTCGAAATGTACCATCAGGTGTCGAACCCGAAGCCGCATCGCGGCGTATGATATCGCGGCTTCGGGCAGTAAGACCGCTTGCAATCAGCCGGTTGCCGATCCTTTTGCCTCTAGGCATCCACGAAAGACTGGCAGTTGGCGGCGTGCTCCCGGCAGATTTGGCGATGACGCAGCAATTCTCGATCTGCCCTCGGTTTGCTGGCTTCAATGAGTAAAAGGATCCAGTGGATCTTTTTCGCCAGCAATGCCAAGCCTTCGTCGATGCGGCGCGCCTTAGCCTACCGGCTAGCCGAGGAATTTCCGGTCATCGTTGTCTGCGAAGCCCTCAGCCTCCTGCACGAACGAAAGCGGCCGGCACTGGCTGACCGTATTAGATCTTGGGCCGATTTGCCTAACTTGCGCGAATATACGCCGATCCACTACCCGGAGCGGCTGCCCATCGCGGGGCGCTGGCTGAAACAATATGGTCGCCGGAGGCAGGTGGCAGAACTCGATCAGGTGCTCTCGCCATCTGGCGTGGCGCGGCGCATTGTCTGTTATGACTCGCCCAACCAGCATAATCTTGTCGGCAGGCTGGGCGAGAGTATGAGTATTTATCTCGCAATTGACGATCGCACCGTCACCGTATGGGGCGAGCCGATCGCGGGCGAGGCGGAGGACGAACGCGAGTTACTCACCAAGGTGGATCGGGTAATTTGCGTGAGCGCACCGCTCGCGGCGACGCTACGAGCGAGGGCGCCGGCAGGACGCGATCTGCCGATCGACATCCTCACCAATGGCTATGACGAACGCCTGTTCGATCCGCACCAGGGGTGGGAACAACCGGCCGGTCTCGAAAGTTTCCCGCACCCTAGGGTTCTGGTCGCCGGTCATGTGTCTGAACGTATCGACTGGGAAGGCGTTCGCGCAGCCGCGACGTCACGCCCGGCTTGGTCCTGGTTCTTCGTGGGCCCCGCCGACAACGGCATGGCCGGACGCATCGCCGCAATCTCGAAAGCATCTGGTGCGCGGATGGAACTGCACCCGCCGGTGCTTCACGAAGCGGTTCCGGCCTGGATTGCCCATTGCGACGTGTGCGCCGTACCGTATCGCTTGAATGACTTTACCAAGGCGAGTAGCCCGCTAAAAGCAATCGAATACCTGGGCGCCGGCGCTCCCGTATTATCGACAGCCATTCCTTCTTTGGTGCCGTTCGGCGATGCGATTGCCTGGGTGACGGAGGGCGATGGCGCCAGTTATGCGTCCGCACTTGATGCGTTGGCCAAAGACGCGCGCTCCGCGGCCGCCGTCGAGCGGCGATGTTCGGCCGTTGTGGAACACACCTTGGGACACAAGGCGCGACGGTTCCGCGCTCTGTTAGAGGTCGCATGAGAACACTGACCAGTGCGGACAACTGCGATCTCTGCGGCGGTCGTATTTTTATTCCGGAACTTCAAGTGGGGACGTGGCAATTGATGCGATGTAGCAGTTGCGGATTGGTTTTCACCTCGCCGCGCTACACCGAAAGCTCCATCGCGCAACTTTATTCCGCTGAATACTACCAAGGTACCCCTGCATATTATCTGTCGCAGATGAGTCCTCCGTCCACGGACGATCTCAATTTGGCGCGCTCTGCCGCAAGAACCTTGCGACGCAGGGGACGATCGCTGGATGTGGGATGCGGTACCGGCCGCCTTGTCGAGGCATTCCGCCTAGCTGGCTTTCAGGCCTCGGGGATTGAGCCGAACGAGATGGCCGCCACAGCGGGACGACAGTTGGGTCGGGAGATCACGTCTATCAGCTTGTCAGAGGTGCCGTCCGAATCTATGGATTGCATTACGGCAATGCACGTTCTGGAACACGCATACTCGCCGCGCGCGTTTCTGGCGCAGTGCCACCGCGTACTCCATGTCCATGGCATCCTCATCATCGAAGTACCGAACTATGCCTCGCGCGCAGCGCGCCGATTGCGGGAGCGTTGGGAGCCCCTGTACCCTGATACGCACCTGTACCAATTTACGCCGGAGACATTGAAGCTATATCTGATCAATTCCGGCTTGAAGCTGCTTTCTGTGCGGGAAGTCGGCGGAGGGGGCTTTCTGCACTCCACTGCGGCGTCGAGTCTGAGTGCCTCGGAAGGCTCGGCCCCGACAGCCGTGAGTCTTGCGGGCCGCATGCGAGCATGGCTGTGGCTGAGTCGTCATATGGTTTATGGAATACCGTATGCGAAGGAAGCGGTTCGCTTCCTGTATTGGCATGTGCTCGGTCAGGGTGAATTCGTCCGTATCCAGGCACGCAAGGAATCAAGTACAGATTTGGGTGGCGCCGGGTGCTAAGGAATGAACAGGACTTGGGAAGGGGTAGCGCGTGTCGATCGGCGTGATGGTACTTAACTACAACGGCTCGCGCTGGTTGGCACCGCTTTACACGGCGCTGCGTCAGCAGACTTGCGCTTCGTTGCATGTTTACCTTGTCGACAATGCTAGCCAAGACAATAGCGTGCCGTTGACGCAAAGCGATTTTCCCGAGGTCACGGTACTGCGCATGCCTCGGAATCTCGGCTACAGCATGGCCTATAACGCGGCACTGGCTCACGCCTTAGCCGACGGTTGCGAGTGGGTAATCTGGGCAAACAACGACATCCGGTTGGAGCCGGATTGCATAGCCGAGTTGGCGCGCGCGGCCTGCCAAGACGAGAACATTGGGATACTCGGGCCGGCTTTCCTTGGGTGGGACAATGATGAGCCTAATTACTATATGAAGGGCGCGCATCCACAGGCGATCAACGCGATGCGCAGGCATGAGTCAACGCCCCTCGAGGTCGATTGGGTAGAGGGATCGTTTCTGATGGTCAGCCGGCGTTGTATAGAGGATACCGGACCACTGGACCCCTACCTGTATTTCTATTGGGAAGAAGCCGATTTCTGCCGTCGCGCCCGCTTTAACGGCTGGAAAGTGGCGCTTGTTCCGTCCGCCCTGGCCAGGCATTACGCGGGCGGCTCCACCGCCAGCGAAAAGAGCGGAAAGTTCGATCGGCTGAAAAAACGCAATTACTATATTTTTACACTGGCGAATCCGAACCAGGCTTGGGGCCGCAACCTCATCGATGCGATGCACCTGCTTTTGGTCCGGCTGAAGGCGGGTTGGCTTCGCAGGGAAGTTGAGATCTTGGATGAGTTGAAGGTTTTTTTCTCCACGCTGTCGGCGTGGCGAACAATCCGGAATAAATGGCATCGGGACCGGTCTGGTGGCCAACCGCCTTCGCTAAGTGCTGACGAGGGCTCTGTTCAGGTTGAAATAATTCGTGGTAGGGAATCGCCGGCATGAGTCACTCTTTGCGCGCTTCGGTCGTTGTCCCCGTGCGCAATCGTCCCGAGCTCCTAGCCAAAGCGCTCGAATCGCTGACCACACAGGATCTGCCTGCCGAGCTATATGAAGTCATCGTCTGCGATGACGGCAGCAGCGACGACATTGCGGCGGTTGTCCGCCAGTTCTCTACGGGGCCGATCGCGCTCCGGCTAGAGAAGCAACCCCCGACTGGACCGGCGGCGGCGCGCAATCTCGGCATCCGCGCGGCTGGCGCGCCCATCGTGGTATTCGCGGATAGCGACGTGGTGGTCGAGCGATCCGCGATCCGACTGCTGACAGAGGCGTTGGAAACTGAGCCGCAGTGGCAAGGAGCCGAAGCAGCGCTGCACCCGGCGGATGGAAAAGAAGGGATTCTGTGGGATGCGCCGGCCTCGACGGGGGGCGGCCATTATCATACGGCGGCGATTGCATATCGGCGCGATATTTTGTTCGCCGTCGGCGGTTTCGACGAGGACTTCAAACTCCCGGCCTGCGAGGACGTCGAATTGGCGGTGCGGGTGCTCGCGCATGGGCCGATCGGCTTCGTGCCTGAAGCGAAGGTGTGGCACCCTCGGCGCAAGGTCACGGCTGTGACCCACTGGCGTTGGCGCAGGCACTGGCACTACGAAACCGTACTCGCAGTACGCTACGGCATTCTTGCGTTTCCTGACCGCTGCGCGGGGCCGTTTCCACGCTTACGTGTTTTATGGGCGGCATTGGTAACGCTTCCGGCGGGGCGGTTACTGACGGCCTTGAAGGCCCTGGCCACGGAGCCGCGAGGCGCCGGCGTAGCGGGTCTGTATGCGCTCTTTGATGTGCTATGCGGCTTGTGGGCACTGCCGTCGATTCTGCTGGCGCCGGTGCCAATCCGCAGAAATTGTCTAGCTCGGATCGAGGCCCCAGAGGACCATGTACACTAGGAGCCCGCGCACCGCCGTCGTGGTGGTCGCGCACCGCATGTATGCGACCCTGGGGCTGTGTCTGTCGGGATTTCGAACGAGCGTCAGCAATCCGGCGGATCTGATTTTTGTCGATAACGGCTCAGGCGGCGTGCTGACGGACTGGGTCGGGCAGGCGTTTCCCGATATCACGGTGCTGACGCTGGATGAAAACCAACTTTTCTGCGGCGGCTACAATGCCGGAATTCGCCTCGCCATGGATCGGGATTACGATAGCGTGCTGATTGCCAATGCAGATACGGAAGTAGTGAATCCCGGGTTCCTCGCCGCATTGAATAATGCACTGGAGCGACACCCACGCGCGGCCTTTGTGGGACCGCTGGTGTATTACCGAGAGGTCGGTACTGTGCAAACCACCTGCCTGCGGTTTCCGAGCCTGCTGCGAAATATCCTGGTGTGGCTGCCCTACCGGTTCTTTCCTAGACTGGTGAGCCGCCAGCCCGCTGTGGAAACTGAGGTCGAGTTCCTGAACGGCGTCTGCGTGCTTTGTCGGATCACGGCGCTGCGGCAGATCGGTCTGATGGATGAATCCTTTGGCGCCTATGTCGAGGACACGGACTGGAGTTGGCGTGCCAGAGCGCATGGCTGGTCTAGCGTATTTACCCCAGTGCCGAGCCTAATTCATCATGAGGAGCCTGAGGGCTACGAGCATCATTCGTTCAAGACCTTTCTGCTTAAGCGCAATACCGTGCACTGGTTCCTGAAAGCGGGCAAGCCATGGTCAGCTCGATGTTACGCTGCCGCTGCCGTCACCCTGGCTTGGCTGAGAATGGCGGGAGCGCGCACCGGCAAGGAGCGAAACCTACTGAACGTTTTCGCGAGGCGTTTGCAGTCCGTCTATCGGGAGCTACTAACTGAAACACGGCCTGACCCATTATTGGCAATCGAACGGCCCTATCCAGATCACCTAGACCCGGGTTGTAAGGGAAACGACGATGCTGCGTAACTTCATACTAGTGAGCCTGTTAGCGCATCTAGGCTCGCTTGCCGCTACCCAAACTGTCTACGGCGCAAGCTTTTCGTCGCTGCGGTGGTATTCTCTTTTCGCCGTCTTCGCATTCGGCTGCCTGCACTGGGTCCAGGACAGACAGAGGATACTGCTGTCAGAAACCATCAAATTACGTTTGCTAATCTATCTCGTGGCATGGGCCGTTACGGTTATTAATGCGGATTATCCATTGTTTAGCGGATTGCGCTACGCGGGCCACGCGATGATTCTCACGTTCAGTCTGATATTCATGCCTTGCGTTCTGCGATCAGATGACGCGTGGAAGCTTCTGATCCCGCTGAAATGCATTCTCGGCATTGCTCTTGCCCTGTCCTATTTCAACCCCGTCCCCCTCACAATATTCGACGACCCGGACCTTTTGAGAGGAATATTCGGTAACCCCAATGCCCTAGGGCACATGAGCGCTGTGGGCTGTCTGCTATTTCTGCATGGCTTCGTTACGGATCAAGATGCTTATCCCAGATGGGCGAAACTCCAGGGGGCTCTTGCCGCATTTTCCGGTTTTGTCATGCTTCAGTCAGGCGCACGCAGCTCGGCGATGGCATTTCTCTGCGGTTTTTTCGTTTTGTACGTCTTTTACAAGGGGCGTTTTTCCAAATACCTGATGCTTGCGGCTGTCGCCGTCGCACTTGCAGTATTGATCGCACCCGGCCTTTCGACGCAGGTAGGCGATTTCGTATTCAAGAGAGCCGACACACAATCGGAATCGATAGCGGAACGCCTAACCTCGTCCCGAATAGATGCCTGGGAACAAAGTTGGGATGGATTTAAGCAGCGACCGATACTAGGCTGGGGATTTGGCATTGATAGAAATATAGATCTTTCCGATTGGCAAGGCGAGTGGTCATCGTCCGGATTCACTGGCCGCGATCCGGTCAACGATGTAATGTATTCATTGGAAAGCGGTGGACTGGTCGGTCTGTCAGCCTATCTGTTTATGCTTTCGCTACTCCTAAAAGCATGGTTTCCCGCTCGAGTAAGGACGCCGTTGGAATTCGCGCTGCGGCAGCCCAATTTGCGGCGCCTGGCCCTCGCATACGATGGTTATCGGTTGTACTTTACTTTGGCCGTCTCGTTGATCGCACTCTTCGAATTCGACAACACCGCATATGCTGTCGGAAATTTTTTCGCTGCCTTGATGTGGCTAAGTATGGGAATGGCTCTCGGCTATTTTGCAATGGTTGCAGCTGCTCTCCAGCTACCGATGGCCGAACCGACGGCACACGTTGCAAATCGCCGAACCACATTTGCAGGCTTATAGATTCGAAAGCCGCGGCTAGACCTGCTGCTTCATGCGCTCATTCGGCAATGAATACGCCTTTCGGTCCGGCTGGAGCCGGCTTCAGCACGCCTATATCCGGCTTTTCGGCGTCGTCGATTTACCCACACGGATTCGCGCGCGTGCGGTGTTTTCTGCTCTAAACCGGTTGAATTGCGACAGCATTCTCGATGTTGGCGCAGGTACCGGCGTTTATGCGTATTGCGCCTCCCGCGACCCGTCGCGTCGCGTCTTTGCCCTTGACATTGACGCCGAGCGAATCGAGGCGATCAAGCGCATATCTCGACGCCTGGGAAGAAGCAATTTATCGGCTAGCTGTGGTGACGAAACGACATTGGATGCATTGCCGAACGAAGGGTTTGCAGTGGTCCTCGCTGTGGAGGTCCTTCAGTATTTCCCGGACCCGAGTCGGACTCTTCGATCCTTGCATGCGCGTTTGATTCCCGGCGGCACGATAATAGCCCACGTCCCAATACGGACTGCACTTTGGCCCCACGAGCACACCGTGTTCGACGATGAACTGTTGCACAATCATTTCCTTGCCGCCGGATTCGAGCCGCCGGATATCCTACATACCTTCGGGCGAGCATCGCGCGCCCTGTGCCGCGCGTACACCTGGTGTGCTTCCAGACCTGCCCTGCTTGCCGCGATCTATCCCCTTTTGTTGCTAGCGATCGCTTTGACACCAAATACTTTCGAGAATGGCGAATGTCGATTGATCGTCGCAAGGAAGTCAATTGGCGAGGGGAACACTTGATCGCCGGCTCAATATTGAACGATAAGATTGGCGGCTGTACGAAGACCCGCTTCGCGACCATTCCCTTGCAAATCAGGGTCGGGGTTCTCATGGATCACCCGAGCCCGCATATGGCGGCGTTTTTGGACGCTCTAGCGGAGCGCACCGATCTTGCTGTGCAAGTCGTCTACTTTCGGCCTGGAGCGCCTGAGCGGCGATGGGGAGACCCTGCCGGAGGACTGCCTCATCGTTTTGCAACGGCCGCGAAGCAACGCAGCGCGCTGTTGAACGCACCTGCTGTGGTCAGCGCCATGCGTAGTACCCGGGTCGATATCTGGGTTGTGAATGCCGTGTATACGGCGCTAGAAACCTGGGTTTGCATCGGCTGGTTAAATGCTGCAAGGCTACCGTGGGTTTATATGAACGAGCCGATTCGGCCACGACGCGGGGTAGATTCCATGAAACTCGCGGTGGTCCGCGCGCTGCTGAATCGGTCAGCGGGCCATATCGGAATGGGACGCACGGCGGAAGCGCGATATCGCGAGCTCTTGGATAACGTTAAACCATCGTGTTCCGTGGCCTACTACGTCGACCTTGCGGATTTCCTGGCGCTGACGGTGCCGATGACGCCCATCGATTCCACCCCCGTTCGATTTTTCACCGCTGCACAGATGATCGCGCGCAAGGGCATTGACGTGCTTTTGGCAGCGTGCGAACGACTGCCGGCGACAGGTTGGGAACTGACGCTGGCAGGTGAAGGACCACTGAAGCGGACATTTGAGCGCGCGTTCGGCCAACGCTTCCGCGACGGACAGGTGCGGTTCCTTGGCGAAGTGCCTTATGCGAAACGCGCAACGGTGTTTGCGGGACAGCATATATTTGTCTTTCCCTCGCGTTGGGATGGCTGGGGTATGGCCCCCGTGGAGGCGATGGCCGCGGGGCTTCCTGTCATTTCTACCGATCAGGTGATGTCGATGCGAGATTTCGTGCGCAACGGTGAGAACGGATTTCTGGTTCCCAGCGATGATCCGTCAGCCCTGGCCGACTCGATGCGATGGTTCATGGAACACCGTGAAGCAATTCCAGTAATGGGACGTGCTGCGCGAGTTGCGTTGAAAGACTATCGCGCGGAATTTGGAGCGGAAGTGTTCGTGGAATTTGTTTCGCGAGTCGTTCGCGAAAGGCGCCACGCCCGACAGATTGATCGAAGCACTTCGCTGGCGGCTCGCGATACTCCCCCGACCTGGCGTTGGCTAACGGAGTCGGAGAACCATTTAGTGAATTTCCGCCAGCGCGCAAGGACGCTTTCCAAACGGGCAATCATCGACGCGTCGCTGCGCATGCCATGGCGGAGCAGGAATCCTGTTGGTCATCGAATCATGGTGTATCACGTAGTGCTACGAGAGGACCGGAAAGCGTTTGAGGAACAACTGCGATTTTTACAAGATCATTTTCACCTGACCACCGTGCGCAATCTGGCGAAAAAACTGCGCGACGGGGCCACCACCCAGACGCTGGCCATCAGTTTCGATGACGGGTTCCGCGTGCTGATGTCGGACGCACTCGAATTGCTTGAAAAGCATGGCATAAAGGCGACTTTTTTTGTGCCGACGGGTTTTATCGCTCTGAGCAACGATCCGGACCAAGCGGCGGAATTTTGCAGTCAAGTTCACTATTACAAACAGCCGCTACGGCCCATGACGGTTGATGATCTTCGCACTCTACATAGGCTTGGCCATGAAATCGGCAGCCACGGAGTGTCCCACCTGGCAATGAATTCAGTTTCACACGCGCTCGCCGCGAAAGAGCTGGGCGACTCACGGGCCAAGCTGGCGGAGTGGGTGGGTGAAGCACCAGCCGGATTTGCTTATCCGTATGGCGATTTCAATAATTCGGTGTGCGATCCTCCCACTTTGGTCAGACAGGCGGGTTACGAATACGCAGTCACCCTCCGACGTGGCCCCCTAACGAATAACGCCCCTCAGATGACGCTGCACAGAGAACACGCGGAGGGCAACTGGCGAGTGCACGATCTGCGCTACTTCCTGAGTTGCTGACTTCCTCCGTGGCTCTATCCAATTGACTGCCTATGCGCATCCTGCATGTCTTGCCTTCGATAAATGCGGTCACTGGAGGCCCCGCCAAGTCCATCCCGCTGCAGCTCAAGGCGCTGGCAGGACTCGGTCATCATGTTGAGCTGTACACGACGAACTGGCCCGCAATCGAAGCCTCTGAGAGTGAACGCGTGCTGGAGCAGGACGGGGTGATCGTCCATGTGTTCGCAGCCACGCAAATATGGCCGCTAACGCACGTACCCTATAGCCGTAGGTTGATCGCCGCAGTTCACTTGGCGAGATCTAGCTTCGATGTTTATCACGCCAGCAGCCTTTGGAATCCGCTTATAACGCACACCTTGGCGCTTTTTCGTCGTTACCGGCTGCCTTATGTAATTACCTGCCATGGCATGCTCGACCCTTTGGTATTTGCAAGGCATCGCCTTGCAAAACGGTGGTGGGGACAAGCGTTCGAACGCGCCAATGTCGAAGGCGCAGAGCTCGTCCAGTTTACAAGTGATCAGGAAATGCATAAAGCCCTCAGGTGTGGATGGCGGCTCCGCCGTACCTTGGTGCTGCCCATCAGTGTGGACACGGCCGCCGGCATGGACCTGCCGCAGCGAAAGCGGCTGGAAGCAGATTACCCCCAACTATATGGGAAGGAACTGATCGTATTCGTAGGCCGTGTCAACTGGGTAAAGAATTTGGACCTGCTGGTCTCGGCGCTGGCGCGGGTACGTGAGTGCGGACGGGACGTGCTGTTGTTGTGCGTTGGGCCGGACAGTGACGGTCATCGCGCTCAACTGGAACGGCAGGCAGTCGGGCTAGGCGTCGGAGAGCAGGTTATATTTACCGGATTGTTGGAGGGTGAAGCGCTTAAGGCTGTATTTGCGCGTGCCGATATCGTGGCGCTTGTATCGCGCAAGGAGAATTTCGGGCTCGCCGCGGCCGAAGCGCTGGCGGCGGGCGTTCCAATTGTTTTGAGCGACGGGGTCGATATGGGAAAGGAGTGGGAGACCCCACCGGTGTGGCGGGTCGCGCAGAACCCGGAAACCATCGCCCAAGGCTTGATCGCCGCGCTAGCGTATTCGCGAGATGTTGGAGTACCATGCGCCGCCGCCCGGGCACTCGCAAAGCGAGAATGGGGGGATTCTGCTGTCAATAGGCTCGCGGAACTTTACGAAGTGATCCTGGCCGCACGTCATGCTACTTCCCGCTCCGGTTGTCCTGGCGGCATACGTTAAGTTAACGCTTTGAACAATATCTCGGCAACCTGGGTGGGAATATGATCTCGCGGCAGGCAAAGGCGTTCTATTTCGCGGCAATGATAATTCCCATGGGAGTCAGCGCTTGGGTTTACCGGACATTGCGCGCGCCCCCATCGGGAAATAAGCGCAGTGTAAGAGTGCACTTGGGCCCAGGGCAACGAGGGTACAAACCCGGATGGATCAATGTCGACGCCAATTTTCTAAGCGCGCGCATCGACGTTTGGGCTGATCTTAGAAATCGCCTTCCGTTTCGTGACGATTCCGTAGACGTGTTCTACTCCCATCATGTTATTGAACACTTGCCAGATAGTCATTTGTCGTTTCATATCCGGGAAATGTATCGCTGCCTGAAGCCTGGCGGGGTGATCCGGGTCGGAGGGCCGAATGGCGATGAGGCGTGCCGCAATTTTCTCGCCAATAATCATGATTGGTTCAGTGATTTTCCCGACAAGCGCGGCAGTATTGGCGGCCGCCTGGTCAATTTTCTGCTTTGCCGGGGCGAGCATCTAACTATTCTGACGCGCTCGTATCTCGCAGAACTACTGGAGCAACAAAGCTTTGATGAGATTGTATTTCGCGTGCCAGTCACGGATACGGGTTATCCGGAGCGGCTTACCGATGCCCTGTCCGGCGAATCGGAGTCAACGCCCAATTCTCCACATACGTTGTTGGTGGAAGCGATGAAGCCTAAGCTGAGAAGCTGAATCGTGCCGGAAGCGCTTTCATTACCGATAACCGTCTTGCTGGCTGTCCGGAACGAGGCGGTGAACCTGCCGCGTTGTCTCGCCGCGCTGGGGCCGGCCCAGAAGATTTATGTTATCGATTCCCATAGTGCGGACGAAACGGCCAATGTCGCCAAAAACGCGGGCGCTGAGGTCATCCAGTTTGATTACCGTGGAGGGTACCCGAAGAAACGCCAATGGGCGCTTGATCACTTGCCCATTGACACACCTTGGATATTCTTTCTCGACGCGGACGAGGTGGTGCCGGAAGAATTGTGGCAAGAAATCGCGTCTGCGATTGGCGCACCTCACCGCCAGGACGCCTACCTGATCAAAAAAGGTTTTCACTTTCTCGGTAGGCGATTTCGATTCGGAGGGTTCTCTCATTCGGCCGTGCTGCTGCTTAGAGCCGGTAAGGGCAGGTTTGAGCGCCTGTTCGACGACAGCCGCAAGGAGTTGGATATGGAGGTGCATGAGCGGGTGATCGTTGATGGCCCAGTGGGGCGACTGAATACGCCTCTCATTCATGAGGACTTCAAGGGCCTTGAAGCCTACATTGACCGCCACAACAAATATTCGTCTTGGGAAGCAAGGGTTCGGCATCAATATCTAACCAAAGGAATCTATGGTCAGATGACCATCAAGCCGAACTTATTCGGAAACTCCCAGGAACGACGTCGGTTTATCAAATCACTAGTAGTGCGCCTCCCGGGCGAGCATTGGCTTTGGTTCTTGTATCACTACGTCATTCGCCTGGGTTTTCTCGAAGGGCGCCCAGGTCTAATCGCCAGCCGGATTCGTGCAAGCTATATCGCCCAGGTCCGCGCGAAGCTATACGAGCTTCGGTTACGTCGTTAGATGATTTGTGGCGGGGACCACCGTACGATAAGCGAACTCAAGCGCGCAAATCGAGGCGTTTCGCGCTTTGAACGGGGTGCCGATGTTGCGCAACGCCTGGTTCAACGAGATTGAACCAGAGTTGTGCAAGCCCCTGGAAGCGTCGTATTGCTTCTTGCGGTCGAGAATGTGCTGGTTGGGGATGGGGCGGTCGGTGGAGAGACGCTAAGTCCCGATCGCGCCGCGGGCCAACATGCTCCAGAAGCCGCTATCTGCCATAATCCCATGGCCATGATGATCGCGCCATGAGAGTCATTTTCCTCAACCGCTACTTCTACCCCGACCACTCGGCGACGAGCCAGATGCTATCCGATCTGGCTTTTTTTTTGGCCGCGGCAGGGCACGAGGTGTGCGTGGTCACGAGCTGCCAACGCTACGATGATCCCGCGGCGATGTTGCCCCCGCACGAGCGCGTTGACGGCGTCGAGGTATTTCGCGTGCGCACCACGCGCTTCGGGCGCGACAATCTCCTCGGCCGGGCGTCCGACTACGCAACTTTCTACCTTGCCGCCGGATGGAGGCTGTGGCGTATCGCCCGCTCGGGGAACGTCGTTGTCGCCAAGACCGATCCGCCGCTGATCTCGGTGGTGGCGGCGTTCGTCGTGCTCGGGCGCGGCGCGCGGCTCATCAACTGGGTGCAGGACGTATTCCCGGAGGTGGCCGAGGCGCTCGGTGTGCGCGCACTCAGCGGGCCGCAGGCGGGGCTGCTGCGCCGCTTGCGCAATGGGGCTTTCAGGTCGGCGGCGGCGAACGTGGTGTTGGGGGAGCGCATGGCCGAAGTGGTAGCGCGCGCGGGTGGATTGGCTGAGCGTATTCGCGTCATCCCCAACTGGGCGGACATGGAAGCGATACGCCCGGTCGCGGCGGCGGACAATCCGCTGCGGCACGAATGGGGGCTGGATGGCAAGTTCGTCATCTGCTATTCGGGGAACATGGGCCGCGTACACGAGTTCGGCACCATCCTCGACGCGGCGCAGCGCCTGGCGGGCAAGGCAGAGGCGATCGTGTTCCTGTTCATCGGCGGCGGCGCGCAACGCCGCATGGTCGAAGATGAAGTTCGCCGCAGCGGGCTGGCCAACGTGCAGTTCCGGCCCTACCAGGACCGTGCCGGCCTGTCCTATAGCCTCGGCGTCGGCGACGTGCATCTGGTGTCACAGCGGCCGGAAGTGGAAGGCTACGTCTTCCCGAGCAAGCTCTACGGCATTCTCGCCGCCGGGCGGCCGGTGGTATTCATCGGCGATGCGCAGGGCGAGATCAGCGCACTGGTGGAGCGCGAGGGCATCGGCGCGGCGGTGCGCCAGGGCGACGCGGCGGGACTGGCAAGCGGGCTAGTTCGGCTCGCCGGCGATGCGGCATTGCGCGAGGCGATGGGGGTGCGGGCGCGCACGCTATTGTGCGAGCGCTACGACAAGAGGATCGCGTTCAAGGCCTGGCAGGAATTGCTGGGGGAACTGTAAGAGCAGCTTGCCGGAAACTGGCAGTGCGGGTGTTCGCTAGCGCGTGGTCTCGAGCAGCCGCTTCTCCCAAGCCAGCGCTGACCGCGTAATTTCTTCCAGACTGGTGCCGCGCAGCTGCCAGCCGAAGGCGGCTTTGATTCTTGCGTTGGCTGCGACAAGCCGCGCCGGGTCGCCTGCGCGCCGTTCGCCGATGCGCACCGCGAAATCCACGCCCGAAACCTGTTTGACCGCTTCGATCACCTCGCGCACGCTGTAGCCGCGGCCGTAGCCGAAATTGAGCACGGCGGAGTCGCTGCCGCGTCTCAGGTAATCGAGTGCCTGGAGATGCGCCTCGGCCAAGTCCTCGACGTGAACGTAGTCGCGGACGCAACTGCCGTCCGGCGTCGGGTAGTCGTCGCCGAACAGGGTCATTTCCGGGCGCAGCCCGAGCGCGGTCTGGCAGGCGACACGGATCAGGTGGGTCGCCACGCCGCCGGATTGCCCCAGCCGCCC
>JACZJU010000035.1 GCA_014860395.1 Burkholderiales bacterium
CGAAGCGCACGACCCCGAACTCGCCGCCAAGGTGGCGAACACTTTCGCCGAAACCTTCATTGAGAACGACCTCGATGCACGCTACCAGATGACGCAGAAGGCCAGCGACTGGCTGGCCGAACGCCTCGGCGGCCTGCGCCAGAAGTTGGATGCCTCGGAGCGCGCGCTGCAGCAATATCGCGAACGGGAACACATCGTCGACGCCAAGGGTCTCGCCCTGGGCGGCGCGAGCAAGCGCCTGGAAGACCTGAGCAAGGCGCAGATCGACGCACGCCAGCGCCGCAATGAAGCCGAAATACGCTACGACCAGATGCGAGCCGCGCGCGGCAACTATGAAACCCTGCCGGCGATAGCGAACAACGCCACCGTGTTGCGCATGCAGGATATCGAAACCGAGGCGGAAAAGAAACTGTCCGAACTCAGCAAGCGCTACGGCAAGGAGCACCCGCGCATGGTCGCCGCCGAAGCCGATGTCAGGAGCGCGCGCGTGAATACCCGCGACGCCGTGCGCAGAGCGATGGAGACGATGGTCGCGACCGTCACCAAGGAATACGAAGCGGCCAAGGCCAACGAAGCCGCTGTCGAAAAGACGCTAGCGCAGTCCAAGGGTGAAATCCAAAGCATGAACCGCAAGGAGTTCCAGCTCAACGTGCTGGAGCGCGAGGTGACGAGCAACCGCCAACTCTATGACATGTTCCTCGGCCGCTTCAAGGAAACCAATGCCGCGTCGGATATGCAAAGCACCATCGGGCGCATCGTAGATCCGGCGATCGCGTCGTCCGCGCCGTTCTCGCCCAACAAGAAAAGGGCGGTGCTGATCGCTGCGGTGTTGGGCCTTGTTCTGGGGATCATGCTGGCGCTGCTGATCGAGCGACTGGACAATACGATCAAGACCAGCGCGGAAGTCGAAGGCAAGCTCGGATTGCCCGTGCTTGCGGCGCTGCCGATTATCACCGGCAAGGTGAGGCCGGAGCGCCACTTCATCGAAAATACGCACTCGATCTTTTCTGAAGCGATCCGCACGGCGCGCACCGGCATACTGCTCTCGGCCATAGACGAGCCGCACAAAGCCATTGTCATCACCTCCTCGGTACCGGGCGAAGGCAAGACCACCTTCGCCATGAACCTGGCGCTCGCTATGGCCCAAACCAAGCGCGTGGTCCTAGTCGATGCCGATATGCGCAGACCCCGCATCGGCAAGATTTACGGCAAGGAAGCCACCGCGCCGGGGCTGTCCAACCTGGTATCCGGGACTTCGCCGGCGCAAGACTGCCTGTTCCGCGTGGAGGATTCGGAACTATATGTGCTTCCGGCAGGCGTCGTTCCGCCCAACCCGCTGGAACTCCTGCTGTCCAAGCGCTTCGAAGATACACTGCACAAGCTGACGGACATGTTCGACATGGTGATCATCGATAGCCCGCCGGTGCAGATGGTGAGCGATGCCATGGTGATAGCGCGCCGCTGCACCGGGCTGGTATACGTCGTCAAGGCCGACGACGTCCCCTACCAGGTCGCCCGCAACGGCATCAAGCGCATCAGGCAAAGCCTGGTGAACATCATCGGCGTCGCCCTCAACCAGCTCGATTTCGAACGCGCCGACCGCTATTACGGCGAATACACCGGCTACGCCAAATACGGCTATCGGCGCTACTACGGCAGCGACGACGGCAAGAAACGCAAGCAGGCGGCTTAGCTATTCGGCGAGTAGGCGTGCAAACCGCTTGCCAGCGGTGTCGTGAACTCGCGCATTCCCGCGCAATCCTCGGTAATGAACTTCCATGATCGACCTCCACTGCCACCTGCTGCCGGGCATAGACGATGGTCCCGAGACCATGGAGGAAGCACTCGCGCTGGCCGCGCACGCGGTGCGAAGCGGCATCGTGCGCGCTGTGGTCACCCCACACGTACACGTCGGCCGTTACGACAACGAGCTTGTTTCGATTGCGGCAGACCTGGCCCGCTTCCGCCTGGAGCTCGAGCGCCGCAACATCCCGCTTGAGTTAGGCCTCGGCGGCGAAGTGCGGCTGGGGGAGGAGATCATTTCGATGGTCATGGAAGAACGCATTCCCTACCTCGGTGAGCGCGACGGCTATCGCATCATGCTGCTGGAATTGCCGCACAGCCACGTTCCCGTCGGCAGCGACAAGTTCGTCGCCTGGCTGCTGAAACGAAACATCCGCCCTATGATCGCGCATCCCGAGCGCAACAAAGGCGTGCATCAGGACATCGACAAAATCACCCCATTCGTAAGCATGGGTTGCTGGCTGCAGATAACGGCGGGATCCGTGGCAGGCAATTTCGGCGAGCCGTCGAGAAAGCGCGCGGTGCAGCTGCTGGAGCGCGGCTGGGTCACCATCCTCGCCTCCGACGCGCACAACCTCGAACACAGACCGCCCGAACTCGAGCCCGGCCGCCGCGCCGCCGCCGCGATCGTCGGCGAGGAGGGGTCTTGGAAGCTGGTTCGTGATACCCCCCTGGCAATCGTCGACGGGGGAAAATAGTTGCTTTCTCTTGCTCCACGCCTGCCCTACCGCATTCTGATCACCCTCGTAGCCACTGCGGTCTTCGGCTATGCCGCCTACGCGTCGGCCAAGCGCGGGCTCGCCGACTGGAACAGCATGCGCGCGCGGCACGAGATTGCCGGCTGGGCCGAACACCGCGCGACCCCTCCACCGGAACGCCTGCAAGAGGCGATCACCACCCTGATCGATGCCCTGGCGCTCGCGCCGAACGACCCGACCCTGATCGAGCATCTGGGCACAGCCCTGGAACTGCGCGCGAGCGCATCCGCGGCGGGCAGCGAAATGCGGCGTCTTTCCCTGACGGCCGCCCTGATCTATTTCCGCCGGGCGGCCGCCTTGCGCCCGAGTTCACCCTATACCTGGGCCAATATTCTGCTGGCGAAGTACCGCCTGGCCCAGCTAGACAATGAATTCTTCGACGCCATGCGCAATGCGCTCGACCTCGGACCCTGGGAACCTGCGGTGCAGCTGATCGTGGCCGACGTCACGCTGGGTGCCTGGGACAAGCTGGACAACGGTTTGCGCGCGCACGCAAATGAAAATCTGCGGCGCGCCGCATTGCGCCAGGCCGACGGCCTGGCCCGCCTCGCAACCGACCGAGGCCGCATTGACCTTGTTTGCGCCGCAGCATTCGACAGAATGAAAAGCAGGCTTAAATGTGTGAGAAAAGTCATATAAATATATTGAAAACAAATTAGACTAAAGCACGACTCGGGTTTGCGTCCGCCGTCGCCTATGAAAGAATGGTAATCGGCCTACGCCTCGGACCGAACAATCACGGAGGGGCCACCATGACAACTTCCACGTTTCGTTTCCTCTTCGTTTGGGCCCTGTTCCTGTTCGGCAGCAGTCATGCCTTGGCCGCGCCCATCGCCTATGTGCACGAATTGACCGGGACGCTGCAGCTTCAATACGGCAAAAGCGCGCCGCAAGACCTGAAAATCGGCAGCACTATCGAGCCAGGCGGGATTCTGTCCACTGGCGACCAGAGCAGCGCGGTGGTCAAGTTCGAGGACGGCCAGCTCATGGTCATGCAGCCTAATTCCCGCTTCGCCGTGCGCCAGTACGATTTCGTCAAGACCAACGTCGCCAAGAGCAGCGCCGTGTTCGAGCTGCTCAGGGGCGGGCTGCGCTTCGTCACCGGCATGATCGGGGCGACCAACAAGAAATCATTCAAGCTCACCGCCGGAACCGCGACAATCGGCATCCGCGGCTCCGATGGATACGCGGAATTCGATCCGGTGGCGGACGCGGTCAACGTGGCAGTGCTCGCAGGCGCGCTGGCGATCAGCAACCCGCTGGGCACGACCGGCATTGGGGTAGGAACCTTCTCCACCTCGACACGCAATGCAGCTCCGGGCCGCCCTTCACCACTCGCACAAGCGACGCCCGCCGTGAAGGCGTCGCTGGCTGCCGTGGCCGCCAAAACCCTGCCGATCAATACACCGGCGGTGGTGCAAGCCGCCGCGAAAGCGGCAGTCGCGAAGGCCGCAGCCGACGCAGCCGATCTGGCGGTGCAGGCTGCGACCACCGATGCCGAGCGGCAAGCCGCGCAACTGGCGGCGGATCAGGCGCGTGCAGAGGCGGATGACGCATTGCAAACCGCCGTCCAAGAGGCCCAAGCAGTCATGGACGCGGCAGTGCAGAACGGCGGCGTGGTGCCCGAACCGGCTGCGCCTGCGGCTGAGTCCACCTCCGGCGCAACCGCCACCGAGTCGACGTCAAGTGCCGCTGAGATTGAAGCGCTGCCTGCCCCCGCGGCAGGCCCGGAGCAGCCAGCCGCCGCACCCACGCCGGCCCCGGCAAGCTCTGGCAGCGGCGGTGGCGGCGTTGCCAGCCCAAGTTAGCATGCCCCCTGCATTGGCGAAAAACAAGGCAGTACGCTGCGGCGAAAGCAAAGCGAATCCTCGGGAAGGTAGCGCGATCGCATGAGATCGGCTCCTGCCGCCGACGGCAAGATCTTTGTGCTGTTCCTGCTGCTCCTGGTATGGGCGCCAGTCCCGCTGGGGAGCAACCGCCCCTGGGCTGCCGCCATCCTCGAAGTCGGCATATTCGCGCTCGCGCTCGCCTGGATCTGGCTGTATGCGCTCGGCCGGGTACATGCGCGCGCGCCGCTTCGGCGTGCGTGGCCGGCGATGTTGCTTTTCGCCATTTGGCTCGCATGGCTTGCTATCCAAGTTGTGCCTTTGCCGGTCGAACTGGTGCGGTTGATCTCGCCGACGCGCGCCCAGCTCCCTACGCCGCTAGCGGCGCCCGCCATGCACACACTCTCGATCGACCCATACGCGTCCTTGGGTTTTCTGCTCAAGTCCTGCGCCTGGGTTGCCGCCTTTTGCCTGACACTGGCCCTGATGCACAGCCGCGAGCGCCTGAAGACCATTGCCATCGTCATCGTCGTAGCCGGAACGGTCCAGGCCCTGCTGGCGAGCTTCATGCACCTCGCCAAGCTGAATGTCGAGGTGTTTTTCACGGCGTTCAGCCATGTCGACAATGCGCACGGAACCTTCGTCAATCGCAACCATCTCGCCGGCTACCTGGAGATCTGCCTCGCCCTGGGGATAGGCATGATGATCGCGACCCTGAAAGGCGGCAGTGCGCAATCCTGGAAACAGCGCTTTCGCGAGACCGCCGGCTGGCTGCTCAGCACGCGGGTGCTGCTACGGATCAGCCTCATCATCATGGTCATCGCCTTGGTCATGACCCGCTCGCGCATGGGTAACGCGGCGTTTTTCAGCAGCATGCTGGTCGCCGGGGTGATCGGTCTGGCCACGTCACGCCACGCCACCAAGTCCACGGTTATCCTGCTGGTGAGCCTCATCGTCATCGACATTTTCGTCGTCGGCACCTGGTTCGGGGTCGAGAACGTGATCAAACGCTACGAGGAGACGACGATCTACCGCGAATTGCAGCCAACCGGCGGGTCGGTGGAGGAACGGCTGGAACCCAGCCTCTATGCCGTGGACATGATCAAGGACTACCCCATGACGGGGAGCGGCGGAGGAACCTTTTACACCGCATTCCCGAATTACAGACCCGGCATAATCAGCGCCTATTTCGACTTCGCCCATAACGATTACGTCCAGCTAACCACGGACACCGGTGCGATCGGACTCGGCCTCCTCGGACTGGTTGTACTGTGGACCTTCGTCGTCGCATTGAGGACACTCTACGAAAGGCGCGACCCGCTTTGTCGCGGGATTGCCTTCGGGACCACCATGGGCATCATCGCCATCATGATTCACAGCTGGGTCGATTTCAATCTGCAGATCCCGGCCAACGCCTTCACTTTTATCGTGCTTCTGGCCTTGGGTTGGGCGGCGTATTCGGTGAATCGGCGTCACTCGGCCATAAACGTTGAAGGACGCGACCCGTCTTCGCCCCAAGTTGAGGAGTAGATTCTCTGGACTTGCGCCACGCCCCCAATCCCCTCCCGCGGCAGAAGGCCCGGGTGGGGTCTTTGCACACCAAGCTCGCGCCATTTGACAACCACCCCTTTATACTTTCTAATTCGTGTTCACCACTTGAACGCACACGAACCGACTGCCCCTCCATCGCTGGAATTGCAGCAATCCGTCACCATGCCGCCCACAATTGAACGACCGGTGGAAGACACTCATTTCCGCCTACTCCGACTGCTCGAAGCCAGGCCCGAGCTTAGTCAGCGCGACCTCGCGCGCGAACTGGGCACCAGCCTCGGCAAGACCAATTACTGCCTCAACGCCCTCATCGACAAGGGTTGGGTCAAAGCGCGCAATTTCCGCAACAATCAGAACAAGCTCAGCTACGCCTACCTGCTCACGCCGCGCGGCATCGAGAGCAAAGCCGCCATCACGCTGCAGTTTCTTAAGCGCAAGATGGCCGAATACGAAACGCTTAAGGCCGATATCGAGGAATTGCAGCGCGAAGTCCGCGAAAACGGCGAGCGCAGGCCTGAATGAATGCGCGGTACGCCGCTCCGTAGGAGCGACCCTGTGTCCCGAAGGCCTTGATCCCCTTTGAGGGGGACATCCTTCCGGGGGACTCGCGAAATACAACTTTGCGAAACACGCGAGTGTCTTGCAGGGCGGTAGCGTGCCCGAAGCCGATGTTGCCCTCGCTCTTGTCGGCGCGGGCTCGCTCGCGACCCGTCCCAGGAGAGTCACCCAATGCGAACCTACAACACCCGCAAACGCATCCTCGTAACCGGCGGCGCCGGCTTCCTCGGCTCGCACCTGTGTGAGCGTCTGTTGGCCGAGGGCAACGATGTCCTCTGCGCCGACAATTTCTTCACCGGCACCAAGGACAACATCGCCCACCTGCTGCCCGACCCACACTTCGAACTGATGCGCCACGACGTCACCTTCCCGTTGTTCGTCGAGGTGGACGAGATCTACAACCTCGCCTGCCCCGCTTCGCCCATCCACTACCAGCACGACCCGGTGCAGACCACGAAGACCAGCGTGCACGGCGCGATCAACATGCTCGGCCTGGCGAAGCGCGTAAAGGCCAAGATCCTGCAAGCATCGACCAGCGAAGTCTATGGCGACCCCAAGGTCCATCCGCAGACCGAAGACTACTGGGGCAATGTAAATCCGATCGGAACCCGCTCCTGCTACGATGAAGGCAAGCGCTGCGCCGAGACCCTGTTCTTCGACTATCACCGCCAGTACAAGGTGAAAATCAAGGTGGCGCGCATCTTCAACACCTACGGCCCGCGCATGCACCCGAACGACGGCCGCGTAGTATCGAATTTCATCCTCCAGGCCTTGAGGGGCGATCCGATCACGGTCTACGGGGAGGGCAGTCAAACTCGATCGTTTTGTTACGTGGACGACCTGATCGACGGACTGGTGCGCCTGATGAACTCTCCGGACGACTTCACCGGCCCGGTCAACCTTGGGAATCCGCAGGAATTCACCATACTCGAACTCGCACGCAAAGTGATTGATCTGACCGACAGTAAGTCCGAGATTGTCAAGAAGCCGCTTCCCAGCGACGATCCTTTGCAGCGGAAGCCAAACATCAGTCTGGCAAAATCGAAGCTCGGCTGGGAGCCGGGCATAAAGTTGGATCTAGGCTTGATCAAAGCCATAGACTACTTCGTCGGCGCAAGTCGTGGCAGCAGCTAGGCGCATGAACGTATGCTTTTTCCGAAACCCTGCATTTGTCCGCTGGCTGGCAAGTACGAAAAATATGATCGAATCTGCGTGGCGTCGAAACGAACCTACTAACTCATGAAAGAATCCTCGGCCCACAACATTCTCGTAATCGAGCCCGGCGTGGCGGCGCGCCATTACTGGCGCGATCTCTGGCGTTACCGTGAACTGTTTTACGTACTTGCGTGGCGTGATATCGCCGTGCGCTACAAGCAGACAATCATCGGCCTGACTTGGGCAGTGTTGCGACCTTTTCTCACTATGGTGGTATTTACGGTCGTCTTCGGCCGCATTGCAAAGCTACCTACGGAGGGTGCCGCGCCGTACGCGTTGATGGTGTTTGCCGGCTTGTTGCCCTGGCAGTTTTTCTCGACGGCGCTGTCAGAATCCTCAAACAGTCTCATCGGCAACGCCAACCTCATCAGCAAAGTTTACTTCCCCCGCCTCATCGTGCCTACTGCGGCGGTAGTGGTGTCATTTGTCGATTTTCTAATTAGCTTCCTTATCCTTGTAGTGCTCATGTTGTGGTACAGATTCCTTCCCGGATGGCAGATTCTGACACTGCCCTTGTTCGTGCTCATGGCCTTCCTTGCCAGCCTGGGCCCGGGGTTGTGGATTACCTCACTTAACGTCAAGTACCGTGATTTCCGCTACGTCATTCCCTTCATCGTACAACTCGGACTCTACGTATCGCCGGTGGGCTTCAGCTCCACCGTCGTCCCCGAACAATGGCGCCTGCTGTATTCCATGAACCCGGTCGTCGGCGTCATCGACGGTTTTCGCTGGGCCATCCTAGGGGGCGAAACGGCGATCTATTGGCCGGGATTTGCGCTGAGCTGGGGCATGATCGCCTTCTTTCTGTGGCTGGGCATTCGTCAATTCCGACGCATGGAACGCAGTTTCGCCGATCTCATTTAATTTACCAACCCGCAGGAAATCAAATTGCCTGACGTTGCCATCGCCGTTGAAGGCCTCTCCAAGAGCTATATTGTCGGCCACCAGTCAACCGGCGCCGGACAATACACCGCGCTGCGCGACGTCATCGCCCGCAACGCGCGCAGCTTCGTCCGCAAAACCCGCGACATGATGCGCGGTAACGCCATCGTGCAGGGGGACGAAATGGAAGAGTTCTGGGCGCTGAAGGACGTTAGCTTCAAAGTCCGGGCGGGTGATCGTGTCGGCATCATCGGCCGGAACGGTGCCGGTAAATCGACCCTGCTGAAGATTCTTAGCCGGATCACAGAGCCGACCAAAGGCAGAGTCGAAATTGCCGGGCGAGTGGCGAGCCTGCTCGAAGTCGGCACCGGATTTCATTCCGAACTAAACGGCCGCGAAAATATCTACCTCAACGGCGCCATCCTCGGCATGGCCAAGGGCGAGATCCGCAGGAAGTTCGACGAGATTGTCGCTTTTGCGGAAGTCGAGAAATTTCTCGATACACCCGTCAAGCGCTACAGCAGCGGCATGTATGTGCGGCTGGCTTTTGCGGTCGCTGCGCACCTGGAGCCCGATATACTGATCGTTGACGAAGTACTGGCCGTTGGCGACGCCCAGTTTCAAAAGAAGTGCATGGGCAAAATACAGGACGTTGGCAAGGAGGGACGAACCGTCCTATTCGTCAGCCACAATATGGCAATGATCAGCTCGCTGTGTGAAACGACCATTTACCTGCAAAACGGCGGCGTTCGTGAATACGGTCCCACGAGCCGCGTCATTTTGAAGTACGCCGCAGCGAGTCAAAATTCCGCTTCGGAGGCGCCTGATTGTGATTCGCGTCGAATAGTCGGAGACTCATACGCTCGACTGTTGGCCGGGGGAATATGCGACTTGAATGGAGCCCCATTGATCGAAGTCGAGATCGGAGATATGTTCAAGATATTCATGGAATATCGAATTTCTGTCGATGCCGATCGCCGCTTTATCCCAAATTTCCATTTCCATCGTGCGGACGGTAGTTGTGCTTTTGTCGTTTCCGCGCCAAACGTCGGCGTTCTGAAACCCGGCGACTATAGGTCTGAGTGCCATGTTCCCGGCAATTTCTTGAATGACGGCCTGTATTCGGTGAAGCTTGCGCTGAGTTCATTTGAATCTGGGGTTGATGTCCATTTCAGTCAGGATGGGGCCGTGCTCTTTAACATCCGCGACCCGATCGACGGCGTGGCTACCCGAGTTGGATACAATGGCCCGATACCGGGCGCGATCAGGCCACTGCTGCCTTGGACGATCAATCCCTTGCATGGAGACAATCTGCCATGAAAGCCGTGATCCTCGCCGGTGGTCTCGGCACCCGGATATCGGAGGAGACCCACCTCAAGCCCAAGCCGATGATCGAGATCGGCGGCATGCCAATACTGTGGCACGTAATGAAACTTTATTCCGCCCATGGGGTGACCGACTTCGTGATCTGTTGCGGCTATAAAGGCTATGTCATCAAGGAATACTTCGCTAATTACTTCCTGCACATGTCGGATGTAACGTTCGATCTGGGCAAGAACAAGATGGAAGTCCACCAACATAAGGCGGAACCATGGAAGGTCACGCTGGTAGATACCGGCGAAAGCACGCTCACCGGCGGCCGTCTTAAGCGCGTTGCATCCTACGTTCAGAATGAAGAGTCGTTTTGCTTCACCTACGGCGATGGCCTGGCGGATATCGATATCTCTGCGGAAATCGCCTTTCATAGGCAGCACGGCAAGCAGGCTACGGTGGCGGCCGTTCAGCCAGCGGGGCGGTACGGCGCGCTCCAACTGGAGGGCAGCAAGGTCTCGGCCTTCATGGAAAAACCGCGCGGCGACGGCGGCTTGATTAATGGCGGATTCTTCGTCCTTTCACCCAAGTGTCTTGATCTGATCGAGGGCGACGATTCGAGCTGGGAAAGCAAGCCTTTGGACGTACTTGCCCACGCCGGCGAGCTGATGGCGTTTGAACACAAAGGTTTCTGGCACGCCATGGACACACTGCGCGACAAGAACCTGCTCGAAGACCTTTGGAATTCAGGCAAGGCGCCCTGGAAGATCTGGTGAGCATCGACCCCGACCTCTGGCGCGGCCGCTCGGTTATGCTCACCGGCCATACCGGCTTCAAGGGCGGCTGGCTAACGCTCTGGCTGCATCATCTGGGCGCGAAAGTGCATGGCTACGCGCTCGGCCCGCCAACTGAACCCTGTCTGTTCGAGGTTGCCCGGGTCGGGTCGGTTCTGGCCTCGGATACGCGTGCCGACCTCGCAGACCTCGTGCAGCTCAAGTCGACACTCGGCAAAGCGCAGCCCGAAGTCCTGTTCCACCTGGCTGCCCAACCGCTGGTGCGGGAAAGTTATCGCGATCCGCTGGGCACCTTGGCCACTAACGTAATCGGCACGGCCAATGTGCTGGAGGCCGCGCGCGCGGTGGATTCTATTCGCGCCATCGTGCTCATCACGACGGACAAGGTCTATGACAACCGCGAATGGGCCTACCCATATCGTGAAATCGATCCGCTCGGCGGCCATGATCCGTACAGTGCCAGCAAAGCGGCGGCTGAGATTGTGGCGGCCAGTTATCGCAGAAGTTTTTTTGCCGGTGAGGCAAGACATCCAGCTCGCGTGGCAACCGCACGCGCCGGCAATGTGATCGGGGGCGGCGATTGGGCGATGGATCGCCTCGTCCCTGACTGCTTGCGTGCGTTTGCGGCGGATGAGCCGGTGCGCTTGCGTTTTCCCCGGGCTGTGCGGCCCTGGCAACATGTATTGGAGCCGCTGGCAGGGTATTTGCAATTGGCGGAGCGGCTACTCGCCCGTGAGGGGGCCAAGTTCGCGAGGGCCTGGAATTTCGGCCCGGACGCGAGCGGTGACGCGACCGTGGGCGAAGTCGCCGAGGGCGCGGCGCGGCTCTGGGGCGAAGGTGCGCGCGTGGAACGCGCACCAGCGGCGAAAAATCCGCACGAAGCTGGATTACTCAGGCTCGATAGCACCAGCGCCCGCAATGAACTCGGCTGGAGGCCGCGCTGGTCGCTGGAGCAGGCGATTGAGCAGACCGTCGCCTGGCATCGCGCCTGGAACCGAGACGCCGACATGACAGCCGTTAGCCTTGGCCAGATCGATGCCTATAATGCTGCACGCCAACCATGAGCCGCCGCTTCGATATCGTTGATACTCCACTGCAGGGTCTCAGAATTCTTCAGCGCAAGCCGATTGGCGATAGTCGCGGCTATCTGGAACGCCTATTCTGCGCCGAAGAATTGCAGGCGCTGATCCCCGGCAAAGGTATAGCCCAGATCAACCACACACTGACAGCCAAGCGCGGCGCGGTGCGCGGCTTGCATTTCCAACATCCGCCCTACGCCGAGACCAAGTTTGTGAGTTGCCTGCGCGGCGAAGTGTTCGATGTTGCGGTGGACTTGCGTAGAGGCTCTTCGACTTTTTTGCGCTGGCACGCTGAAATGTTGAGCGCAGACGGCCACAACACCCTGTTGATTCCTGAAGGCTTTGCTCACGGCTTCCAGACGCTCACCGACGAGTGTGAAATGCTGTATTTCCACACTGCCGCATACCGGTCGGAGGCAGAAGGGGGTCTGAATGCGCAAGATCCCTCGCTAGCCATTCGCTGGCCGCTCGCGATCACTGAATTGTCGCCGCGCGATGCAACGCATCCGATGTTGACACCCGATTTCAGCGGGATGACGGTATGAAGTGCCGCCACTGCGCCGCCGACCTGGCGCTGCCGCTGATCGACTTGGGCAGTGCGCCACCCTCCAATGCCTATCTGACCGAAGCTGCGCTCCGGGCACCGGAAAAATGGTTCCCTTTACGTGTACTGGTGTGTGCCGAGTGCTGGCTGGTGCAGACCGAGGACTACGCCGGCGCCGAGGAATTGTTCGCTGCCGACTACGCCTACTTCAGCTCGTTCTCGACGACCTGGCTCGCGCACGCCGAACGCTATGTCGCCGACATGACGGCACGGCTTAGTCTGGACGCTTCCTCGCAGGTCATCGAGGTCGCCGCCAACGACGGTTATCTTCTGCAATACGTGAAGGCGCGCGGGATCCCCTGTCTGGGCGTCGAGCCCACAGCCGGCACGGCGACGGCGGCGCGGGCACGCGGCATCGACATCGTCGAGGATTTTTTCGGCGTGCGCCTCGCGCGCGAGCTGGTGCGTCAAGGCAAGTCGGCCGACCTGACCGTCGCCAATAACGTGCTGGCGCATGTTCCGGACATCAACGATTTCGTCGCCGGCTTTGCCCATTTGCTCAAACCCGCCGGAGTGGCCACTTTCGAGTTCCCGCATCTACTAAAACTGGTGCAGCAGAACCAGTTCGACACGGTCTACCACGAACATTTTTCCTACCTCTCGCTGACCGCGGTGCTACGCATATTCGAGCGCAACGGACTCGCCGTGTTCGATATCGATGAATTGCCGACACACGGCGGGAGCCTCCGGATCTATGCGCAGCGCGGCGATACCGGCAAGCAGGAGATCAGCAGGCGTGTGAGCAAGCTGTCTGCAGCGGAAGTCGACGCCGGGGTCAATACGAAAAGCTTTTACGCGAGCTTCCAAGCCAAAGCGGACCGCGTCAAGAACGATTTTCTTGCCTTCCT
>JACZJU010000236.1 GCA_014860395.1 Burkholderiales bacterium
GTCTGGAACCCATTCGAATGCGCCGCCAGGCCGCGCATCGCGTGGAACGAGACCGGATTGCCGGTGACGCTCTCATGCTCGGTGCCCCAGCTGTCGGTCCAGGCGATGGGCAGTTCGATCTTCTGGTCGCGCGCGGTGACGCCCATCTCGTGCGCGAGGCGGCGGATGGTCGCCGCGGGAATCCCGGTTATGCCCTCGGCCCATTCCGGCGTATAGTCCTTCACCCGCTCCAGCAGCAACTGGAACGCGGGCTTAACCGGCGTACCGTCGGGGAGGGTGAACTCGCCCAGCAGGTAGGGATCGGCCTCGGGCCGGTGGCAGGGCGCAGGCTGTTCAGTCAAACGGTTCCACCACAGCATGTTGCGCGGGTATTCAGGAATCTCCTCGTGGCGGCTGGCATCGTGCACCGGCATGCCGCGCGCCTCGGACTCCGGATCGAGATTGATCAGGTAGCCGGCATTGGTGTAGCGCGCCAGGAACTCGCGGTCGTAGAGGCCGGTGTGGATGATTTCGTGCGTCAGCGCGAGCAGCAGCGCGCCATCGGTCCCGGGCTTGATCGGCACCCATTCGTCGGCAATGGCCGAATAGCCGGTGCGCACCGGGTTGATGGAAATGAAGCGCCCGCCGGAGCGCTTGAATTTCGAAATCGCGATCTTAAGCGGATTGGAATGATGGTCCTCGGCCGTGCCTATCATCACGAACAGCTTGGAGCGCTCCAGGTCCGGCCCGCCGAACTCCCAGAACGAGCCGCCCAGCGTGTAGATCATGCCGGCGGCCATGTTGACCGAGCAGAAACCACCGTGCGCAGCGTAATTGGGCGTGCCGAACTGGCGCGCGAACAGCCCGGTGAGCGCCTGCATCTGGTCGCGGCCGGTGAACAGCGCGAATTTCTTCGGGTCGGTGGAGCGGATCTTGGCGAGGCGCTCGTGCAGCATGCCGAAAGCCTCGTCCCAGCTGATTGCGACGAACTCGTTGTCGCCGCGCGCCGAACCGGGCTTTCTCATCAGCGGCTGGGTCAGGCGCGCGGGCGAATACTGCTTCATGATGCCCGAGGACCCCTTGGCGCAAATCACGCCCTGATTGAGCGGGTGCCCCGGGTTGCCGTCGATATAGCGCACCTCGCCGCCGCGCAAATGCACGCGTATGCCGCAGCGGCAGGCACACATATAGCAAGTGGTATGCTTGACCTCGGTGGGTGCGGGCGATTCGGCGGGCGCTTTCTGGGTCACAATGGCGAGCGTCAAATGTGTACGAGCAGGAAAGAGCGTTACTCTATAGTAACGTTTTCGCGCTACAACCTGAGAATTCTGATTTTGCCATAAGTATCGATAATTGTTCCCACTTATGGGCCGTGATAACCTTATGTTTATTTAAGATTTGCATGGAAAACAGCATGGCGGATACCGCACAAACGATACCGGACTTCAACTCCGCCGAGCGCTGGGTGATCGAATCGGCGCTGAAAGAGCGTTACGGACACATTGTGACCATCGAGCTTGCCGATAGCGAGCTGAAACTCGACCCTGACGCGCCCGTACTCACCGTCTGCCCGACGGTGTTCTGGAGCGAACGCGGCTGCAATTTTCTGATCTTTAAGACAGGCGAGGATCGCTATCGCAGTCAGTTCTTCTATGGCGATGAAGAACACTTTGGTACCGGCCGCGACGAATACGACGAGCTGGCAGAGTGCGTGGGCCTGCTGCTGCAGTTGCAGGCTGACCACGAAAAACAGCGACTAGGCGTGCAGACCGGCATGACCGGTGACCAGATCAATTAGATACCCCCGCTGCAAAATCATTTTGCAGGGGACCAGTTTAGGTGAGCACGAGGGGATATGTCCCCTCGTGCGGTGAATGAGAATGCAGCGATGACCCTGGAAAAAGCGAAAAAACTGCTCGCGGTGCAAGCCGACTTCGGCGGTTTCTACAACGCCAACGGCGCCAAGCTGATACTGGCCGAGGTACAGCGCGAGCACGGACAGATGGCAGTGGATGCGCTCATACGCGAGCTCGAACTGGAGCGCATTTTCGGCTTCCAGCCGGGCACGCTGTTCGACGGCAGCCGCTGGTGAAAAGCAAATTTGGCTGATGCTGCAGCGCACGAGACGTGAAGCGCGCCCAAGTGCATTCGCGCCTTGTGTTTTCGCCGTGTCAGCCGTACTCGACTGGTTCCCGGCCACATGAAGATTTGCATCGTCTCCGACAGCCACGATCGAAGTGTGCCGCTAGCGCGCGCAGTGCGCGAGGCGGCGGCGCAAGGCGCCGAGGCCGTGCTGCATTGCGGCGACGTGATCGGTGCCAATACGCTGCGCGCAGCGCTGGATTGCGGCATCCCGCTGCATGTCGTACATGGTAACAACCTCGGGGACCCGCTCGCCATGACCAGGCTCGCAGCGGCATCCGGCGGACGGCTGGTTTATCACGGTGATGACGCGCGAATCGAGCTGGCTGGCCGCCGAATCTTCATGGTGCACTATCCCCATTACGGACACGCGCTCGCCTGCACCGGTGACTGGGACCTGGTGTGTTGCGGCCACGATCATCGCGCCAGCGTTGCCAGGGTCACGCACGTGCGCGGCGGCACGACCTGGCTGGTCAACCCCGGGACAATCGCCGGCATAGGTGCGCCGCCGACCTATGTGCTGGGCGATCTGGCGCACATGGAATTTTCCGTGGAGACCCTCGAATCCGATGCGGCATGACCCGAGCTCGCGCGGAGGATTTAGAAGGTCTATCCGCCTATCAGAACATTCAAGGCGCAGGGTGCACGGAGTTTGTGGCCAGTCACACGCGGCTCGGCTAATATTCGTCTGTGCCCGATAAGAACAGAATCAAGCTGGAGGTACGCGCATGACCGAAGTGGTGGCAACCAATCAAACCATCCTGGTGGTAGGCGGCGGCATCAGCGGCATGACCGCCGCACTCGAGGCGGCCGAATGCGGCAAGCAAGTGGTGCTGGTGGAGAAGTCGCCCACGCTGGGCGGGCGCACTTCCCTCCTGTACCGCTATTTCCCCAAGCTCTGCCATCCGACCTGCGGGCTCGAGATCAACCTGCGCCGCATCAAGACCAATCGCAACATCCGCGTGCTCACCCTGGCGGAGGTCAGCGCGATTTCGGGCAAGCGCGGCGACTACAGCGCGACTGTCAAGATTGCGCCGCGCTATGTCAACGAGAATTGCACCGCCTGCGGCGCCTGCGCCGATGCGGTCGCGGCCGAAGTGCCGAACCCGTACAACTACGGCATGAACAAAATGAAAGCGGCTTACCTGCCGCACGCCATGGCCTATCCGCAGCGCTACGTGCTCGACGCTTCGCTCATCGGCACCCCCGAAGCCGACAAGGCAAAAGCATCGTGCAAATACGGCGCCATCGATCTGGAAATGCGCGAGGAGACCATCGAAATCAAGGCGGGTGCCGTGATCTGGGCCACGGGCTGGCAGCCCTACGATGCGGCGAAAATTCAACCCTATGGCTACGATCGTTTCGCCAATGTGATCACTTCGCTGGAGTTCGAACGCCTGGCCGACCCGCATGGTCCGACCAAAGGCAAGATCCTGCGGCCATCGGATGGCAAGGAGGCGAAGAACATCGCCTTCATCCAGTGCGCCGGTTCGCGCGACGAAAACCATCTGCGCCATTGCTCGCGCATCTGCTGCATGGCCTCGCTGAAACAGACC
>JACZJU010000237.1 GCA_014860395.1 Burkholderiales bacterium
ATCCTGGCAGCGGTCCAGCGGATCTGCCGCGACGAGAATCTGCGGCCCGAAAAGACCATGTTTGTGTCGGGAATTGGCTGTTCGAGCCGCTTCCCGCACTACATGAAGACCTACGGCTTCCACGGAATCCACGGTCGCGCCTTCCCGGTAGCCGAAGGCATCAAGATGGCTCGCCCCGACCTCAACGTGTTCGTCAACACCGGTGACGGCGACTGCTGCAGCATCGGTGCGGCGCACTGGATTCACGCCGTGCGCTACAACATGAACATCACGGTGATGCTGCACGACAACCAGGTCTACGGGCTGACCAAGAAGCAGGCGTCGCCGACCTCGCCGCTCGGCCTCAAGAGCAACACCACGCCGCAGGGGTCGTACCTCGAAGGCTTGCATCCGCTGGCCGTCACGCTGGGTATCCAGAACGTCTCGTTCGTGGCGCAAGCTGTGGACTGGATTCCGGAGGTGCTCTACGACATCCTCTCCAAAGCCTATCACCACAAGGGGTTCTCGTTCGTGCGCATCGTGCAGCGCTGCCCCGAGTGGCTGCCCAAGATGCATGAAGCTTTCCTCAACGACCCGAGCCGCATCCAGCTGCTGCACCACAACAATGGCCTGAAGCTCAGCAGCGGGGTATCCAAGGTCTACCAGAATCAGCTTGAGCACGACCCGTCGAACATCCACCGGGCGCGCGAGATCATCTCCAACCAGCAAGATATCCCGGTCGGGATCCTGTTCCAGGACAAGAGTGTCCCGTGCTACGAGGACGTGCGCCACGCCGGCGAGCCCCGTACCACGGAGTACGTCCGGGCCGGCCTCGAGGCTGAGTTCGACAAGTTTTCCGTGTGATCGCTGACTGATCCCAACGTAACCAACCCGAGCAAGCGCAGAATCCAAATGGAAGCGGAACTTCAATCCCACATTGCCTTTCACCTGACCGGCAAACGACCCCATAAAGGGCTCGAGTTGATCGCCGGACAGAACATGCGACCCGCGCTGATGGCGCAGTATCGTGATCTCGCCGCACTACGCCACGATTTCCCGGTGGTGCTGGTTGAAGGCGCCGAGCCGGCGTCCTGCATCCAGTCGCTCAGCGCGGTCATGGACGCTCTCGCGGCCAAGCTGGTGGTTGATCCAGCTCCCGAGCGCACCGCCATGCACTTGCGTCGGCTGGAGCGCGCGATCCGCGTGGCCGTGCTGGAGGAGGGTGCACGAGGCACGCTCAATTCGCTCTGGGACACGATCACGGCGAAATTGACTGCAGCCGGCGACGACCCGGCCTTTGCCGACAGCCTCGAGCGGGCCCACGCCCTGCTCAAATTCGACGGCGCTGTGGTCGCCTGCGATGCTGAACTGCCGCAGAGCTTCGTAACTCACGCCTGGCGGGCCGTCGAGGCTGCCCGGGCGAAGCGGTTTCGCAAGGAGATCGGCGCGCTGATCGCACGCCTGGCCGATGTTCTGCGCGCGGACTTCTCGCTTTCTCCGCAGGGACGCACTCCGGAGAACCTGCGCGCGGCGATGGCCAACGCCTTCGCCGACGAGCTCGATTTCGACGCCCTCTCAGGGGTGCTCTCAAAGCTTTCTGCCAAGGTCCCGGTACCGGAAGCGCGCCTGAAACGGGTGCGCGATGTGCTGGCAATCCTGCAGCGGCAACGTTTCGTGAGTCTCGAGGGAGTGACCACGGAAGGGACCCCGAAGTCTGACTTGCACGGCTTCCTGTTCGAGAACTCGGCAGAAGCTCTCGCGGCCTATCGTGAGCGCCTGCCGGAAATTGTCGGACTGGTGCGGGCGATGTCGATTGCGCGGCTCGAACTGCGCTCGGACTACGTCCCTGAACGGCACGACCCGTTCTTCCGCGATTTCAGCGCCCAGATGCTCGGTGAAGACGAACTTGCGCTCTTCCCGGGATACCTGGTGCGACTGCGCGCCGCCGATCTCAAGCCCGGTGACAACTCCGAGCTCATGGAATTGCTT
>JACZJU010000238.1 GCA_014860395.1 Burkholderiales bacterium
CCCCAACAGACCACGCTGCCGCGCCAGATGTTCACCGGCATCCGCGAGAACATCACTCCCATCATCGCGGCGGTGGCGACGCTGCTGATCATTTTCACCACCAGCCTGATGCTGGTGCTCGAGTGGATCAGAAGGCAACGACATTGAGCGCCAAGAACCAGCCTCTCTCCGGTAACGAAATGCCGCGTTTTGGCGGCATCGCCTCGATGATGCGCCTGCCCGTGGCCGAGTCGGCCGATGGGCTCGATGCCGCCTTCATCGGCGTGCCGCTCGACATCGGCGCCAGCCACCGCCCCGGCACGCGCTTCGGGCCGCGCCAGATCCGCGCCGAGTCGGCGCTGATCCGGCCCTACAACATGGCCACCGGCGCCGCGCCCTTCGACACCCTGCAGGTGGCCGACCTGGGCGACGTGCCGATCAACACCTATTCGCTCGAGAAGTCGCTGGCGATCATCACCGGCTTCTACCGTGGCGTGCTCGCTGCCGGCTGCATTCCGCTCACGCTCGGGGGCGACCACACCATTGCGCTGCCGATCCTGCGTGCGGTGGCCGAGCGCCACGGCCCGGTGGCGCTGGTCCACGTCGACGCCCACGCCGACATCAACGACGAGATGTTCGGTGAGCGCATCGCCCACGGCACGCCGTTTCGCCGCGCGGTCGAGGAAGGCCTGCTGCGCTGCGACCGGGTCTGGCAGATCGGGCTGCGCGGCAGCGGCTACGCCGCCGACGATTTCGACTGGTCGGTGGCGCAGGGCTTCACGGTGGTGCAGGCCCACACCGTCTGGTACCAGTCGCTCGCGCCACTGATGGCGCAGGTGCGCGCGCGGATCGGCCCCGAAACGCCGGTGTACCTGAGCTTTGATATCGACGGCATCGACCCGGCCTTTGCCGGCGGCACCGGAACGCCCGAGGTCGGGGGCCTCACCGTGCCGCAGGGGCTCGAAATCATCCGTGGCTGCGCCGGCTTGAACTTGGTCGGGGCCGACCTGGTGGAGGTGTCACCGCCCTACGACGTGAGCGGCAACACCGCGCTCTTGGGCGCCAACCTGCTCTACGAGATGTTGTGCGTGTTGCCGGGGGTGGGGGTGCGCTGAGGGCTTGCCCCGGTTGGCGGGGATGGGGCGCAAGGCCCCGCGCGGAATTCCGGTATCACACGAATCATGAATTCATCGAACAGCGGAACAGTAAAGGCCATGTCACCATGCGCCGGGCTGTAGATCATGCCCTTTCGAATGAGCTTCGAACGCACCGGGCCGATCGCCTTAATCGGCACGCCCAGTATTGCGGCAATGTCGGCCGTGCGATGGGGTCCGGGGCCGAGATGGGCCATTGCACGAAGGAAGCTCCGCTCCCCGGAGGTGAGGCGATCAAAGCGAACGCGGAAGAAGTTCCCGTCCAGCCGGCCAATCACTCCGGGCGTGGCAGCATGCACCGTCTGCAAGGTGATGGGGCTTGCAGCCGCGACGTTCCACGCCTGATATCCCCATTCCTGAATGAAGTAGGGGTATCCGCGCGTCAGGCGGTAGATTTCCCGCAGCGCATCCTCCTGAAACGCAACGCCGGCCTCCCGCGCCGGATCGCGCAAGGCCTTGGCCGCATCCGTCTCCGACAACGGGCCGATGCCCGGGAAGTCGAACAAGCGCTCCGCGTAAGACTTAGACTCTCCCGCCATGCCGGGCAACACGGGCAAGCCGGCCGCAATCAGCACCAGCGGCAACTGCTTCTGCTGCAGCTTGTGCATGGCCATGATGAGCGCACCCAGTTCCCTTTGCCTGAGATACTGGATTTCGTCGATCAGAATGGCCACGGCGGTCTCCCGCTCGTGTGCCGCTTCCGCGATCGCCACCAACAGATTGGGCAGGTCGATTTCCAAATCACCGCTGTCGGCCGTGCCCTTGGCCGGCTCGATGTCCAGGCCCAACGCCACGTCCCCAACGGTCAGCCTGATGCTCCCGATGAAACTGCGCAGCACTGCAAACCCGCGCTTGACCTTGTCGCCCGCTGCAGCCATGCGGTCAAGCTCGTAGAGCAGGCCCTGCAGTGCCGGATAGATCAGTTCCCCCAGTGGCTTCTCTTCGTGCGCCTCCAGCAGAACGGTTTGGTAGCCGGAGGTCTTCGCCATCCGCTCCATCTCGTTGAGCAGCACGGTCTTGCCCACCCCGCGCAAGCCTGTCAGCAGCAGGCTCTTTTCCGGACGCCCTTGTTTCACCCGTCCCAGCAGGATGCGCGCCTGTTCCAACAGTGGATCGCGCCCAACCATCTCCGGCGGCGGCGCACCGGCGCCAGGTGAAAACGGATTTCTGATCGGGTCCAAAGTCGTTTCTACCAAGTTCAATAAAAGTCTATCCTAACTTAGATAGACGCGTTTAGACATTAATAGATATGGCTAGACACCAAGGCAAGGTTTCGAGTCCCCAGTTTCAACGCGGTTGGGTACCTCACCTCTGGATCCCTATCAAGGTCGGAATTGGTCAGAGAATATCGGTTGGTCCCTGCGCCCATGATGCCGCATCGCCGCAGCGGCAGGCGCGGCATATCGCCGATGGAAATGGCCAACCGAAAGGGGTGCGGCGGGACCATACGGCGCGACGCAGCAGTCGCCCCTACCCCCCGAGCCCTAAGCAGCCTGCAGCAGGAACGCCACCTTGACCGCTTCGTAGGGGAACTCGACGCGCCCTTCTTCGGTGCGGTTCAGCACGCCGGCGGCTAGCAGCGCGGTGATATCGGTGTGCACCGCCTTGACGTCACGATCGACGCGCCGCGCGGCCTCAACTTGCTCGGCATTCCCCCGACCCGAACGGTCGAGCCGGCCGCTACCCTAGGCTGGGCTAAGGGCCCTACTCCGCCGTCCACCCAACGATCGGCAGCGGCAAGACTGTCCTCGGCGATATAGCCCCAGATGTCCAGGATGTCGGCGGCCGCAAGCGGCCGCCGCATAACCCGCGCCATTTAGGTAGGCGCCTGCTTGGCGCCTCGGCGCGCACGCGCCTGACGCTTGAGCGCCCCAGCATCCCAGGCCTCGCTGGGCCCGCTGTCCAAACCCCGGCGGATCTCGCTGCGCAACTGCTCGAGCTTCCCCGCCTTGAGGCGGTCTTGCTCTTCCATCAGGCGCAGCGCCTCGCGCACGACTTCACTGGCCGACGTGTACATGCCGGATGCGACCTTCGCGCGAACGAGCTCTTCCAGTTGCGGCGTCAGGCTGACATTCAATCCCATGGGGTGCTCGCTCATGATCGAAGAACGCCTCCATGATATCAAGCTATGTCGAAGTTGGACATCAATCAGATCTCCAGTCGGAACGAGATCGAGTATCTCATCGCTCGATTCCGTTCGGGTCCTAAGTTGGGGTTGCTGCCGAGCTCAGAGGTTGGTCCCTGCGCCCATGATGCCCCGAAGCCGCAGCGGCAAGCTCGGCATGTCGCCGATGGAAATGGCCGACCGAAATGACCATCCGAATCTTGATCTTGATCCGCGACAGCCGATCCTCTCGGTACTGCGAAGCTGTCAACGCGGGCAGTCGAGAACTAGCGCCCCCTCACGCCATCAGCGCCAAGTGCGCGATGAACCCCGAGCGCGTTTCGCCCGCGGCGCGTGCCTTGGCGTCGAGCCGGGCCAGGACCCGGCGCGGCAAAGTGATGTTCACTCGCTCGGTCTGGTCTTCCAGCAGGGCCGGATCCACCTCGGCGAGCGCCCAGATCCAACCGACGAATTCCGGATTTCCACGATGCGCGGCAACGCTGCCCGGCGTCGGGATATCCCCTCCCCCGTCAAGCGCCGTCTCGATCCACAGGGTGATCGCCTCGCTGGCGTTGGCGATCGCCTCATCCAGCGTATCGCCCGCAGAGAAGCAGCCCGGCAGGTCCGGGGCCACTACACCCCAGGCGCCAGTGTCGTCACCAGGCTCAATCGCGATCGGGTATCTCATGTGTCACTCAAGCTGCCGAATCAGCATCACGCTGTTCATCGAAGCCCAATACACACGATACACACGAAGACAAAGAGTTGCAAGCGTTTCGAAGCTTGCGGATCTAACTCCATGATGCCCCGTCGCCACAGCGTCTTGCGCGGCATGTCGCCGGCCGAAATGGCCAACCGAAAGGGGTGCGGCGGTACCATACGCCGCGACGCAGCAGTCGCCCCTACTCCCCGAGCCCTAAGCAGCCTGCAGCAGGAACGCCACCTTGACCGCTTCGTAGGGGAACTCGACGCGCCCTTCTTCGGTGCGGTTCAGCACGCCGGCGGCTAGCAGCGCGGTGATATCGG
>JACZJU010000036.1 GCA_014860395.1 Burkholderiales bacterium
CACGGGTACGCCGCGAACGAGGAAGTTGCCCTGGTCGACAAAACCGGTGATGGTGCCGTTCAGTTCCACCTGGGCAGGCTGCGTGGCATACCTCGCAATGCTGCTGGCCACCAGCGCGCTGCCGCGCGCATCGGCCTGCCCCTGCACCACCACGTATTCGCCGGGCGAAAGGCTGCCCGCCACCGAGGCCAGCGCGCCCGCTCTGGCGTCTATCGCGATGCCCGAAACCTGGAACTGCGTGCCCGACAAACCGGACACGATTCCGCCGATCTGCACCTGCCCGGTGATGCCCGACAAGCTGCGCACCCGGATCACGCCTGCGCGCAGCTCGCCGCCTGCCCCCAGGGCGGTGTTGCTCCAGACGTTGACCCACAGGCCGTCCGCCAGTACGGTTCCGCCAGGCAGGACGCCGGTGGACGCGCTCGTTTGCACCGTCGCACCGCCGAGTTGGAATGTCCCGGCCGCGGCGTTCAAATTGGTAACCTTCCCGCTCAAACGATTGACCGTGCTTGAGCCGGGCAATTGTTCGATCAGCGAGGCCTGGATGTATTCCTGTTGGCTGCCGGGATCGATGCCGTACGCGCCGTGCACCTCGACCTTCATGCCGACGGTCATGCTCGAGAAGCCGCTCAGGCCCGAGAAATAGGTCACGGGGCCGGTTGCGGCGTTGCTGTTGATGCGCACCGTCATGCCGTTGACGGCGAATTCGCCCTGGCCGAGTCGGCTGACGGCGCCCGCCAATGCAGGTTCGATGATTACGCTGGTCGGATTGCCTTGCGCATCGAGCTGCATCTGCACCTGGTTGCCGAGCTCCATCGACGCCGACGATGCTTCGACCGCCTCGCCCTGGTCGCTGCCGGCAAAATATTGCGGCGTGGCACTGTTGTAAGCCCTGCCGTCCACCACCACGCTGCCGAAGCCTGTGGTCGTGCCGTATACGACGCCGGTCCCGCCGGTCCCGACGCCGCCGGCATTCGCGGTCGGCCCGGTCCCGCCGCAGGCGCTCAGCACGAGGATAGGCAGTGCACAGAGCGCCGAAGCTATCCGCTCAATCAGTCTCATCTTGTACTCCCTTTTTCGCCGTGTCTCCGGCTGTTTGTTCGGAGGGGCAGTCTTGCTCCCAGTAATACGCGCCGAAGCGCGCACGGTAGGTCGCGTCCCCGCGATGCCGGTCGGCCGCGTAGCGGCGGCTGGCCTCGGCGATCATTTCGCTTCTGGCCTGCGACCAGAGTTTGCGTGCGAGTTCGCCCAGATGCTCCGCCGATTCGCGCGTGATGCCCTCGGCGAATACGCTTTGCTCGAGGTGCGGCGTATTGCCCAACAGATTGGCGACGGCGGCGCTCGCATGGTCGGAGAGATTTCCGGCGAACAGCTCCAGGAGTTCGCGCGAGCCCGCGGGCGGGACGAAGCCGTCGCGATTCGGCACCACATACTCCTCGCCCTTGCGTGGCTCGATTTTCACCAGGCCGAGGCGAATGAGTTCGGTCAGCACGGTGTAGGGGTGCACGTCCTGGGTGACGCTGCGCGCGAGGGCGTCGAATGATGGTGCGGCGCCGGACCGCGGCAGGGGCTTGGGCCGCTTGCGCCGGTCGCGGTAGAGCGGGTCCTGCACCCAACGCGCGAAAACCTGGGAGCTCAGCGACACCCCCTGCGCGATGCGCGCGCCCAGCCTGTTTTCGCGCCACTCGCGGACGTCCTTGCGGTGCACCCCGCTCAACAGGCTGATCGCCGAATTCGTGTCCGCCTGCCCGCGACGCATCAACTCCAGCCGCGCCTGATCGATGAACAGGAGCTTGAGTTCGGCGACCAGCCTGGCGTAATCGAGCCCGCTTGCGAGCAGGAGTCGCAGCAGCGGCGCGAGCACGGTCCCCAGGGTGCGCAAAACCTCGTCGGCCGGCGGCACGGCATGCTCGGGCGGCTGGTTGGGAGGTAGATGGCGAGGTGGGCGACCCATGGCGGTTAGAACCGGAACAGTGATGGATGCGGCAGTTTATTTGAACGGTGCCGTGAAGTTTATCACACAACGCGATTGTAACATGGGATTATTTCCCATGTATAATGCAGCCAGGCTGTCCGCAAGGCCTGCGGCGCGCTCCGGCCCCTGCCAGGGGTCGGATAGGCGCTTTCCAGGGGGCGTGGCGTAGCCGAAGCGGCGTGTGGGTAGGCGTCCATGCAAAGGGAGGCAATTCACGCAATGTGCATTCAATCTAGGAGAACTACTATGCGAATCAACTCGAAGAAGGTAGCAGGGGTGCTTGCCAGTACGGCTCTGGCTGCGACACTGGCCGCGTGCGGCGGTAGCGGCAGCGGCGGTACCGGGATTTCCGCGCAAACGCTCAGCGGTGTTGCCGCAACGGGTTTGGCTATTGCCAACGGGCAAGTCAGCCTCAAATGCGCCGCAGGCGACGCATCCCCGGTCAGGACGCTCGCAGATGGAAGTTACAGCGCCGATATCAGCGCGGTTACGCTGCCCTGCGTAGTGCGGGTGGACTATAACGACGCCACCACAAGTGCGCCGCAAAGGCTGCATTCATTGGCTCAAGTGGCGGGCAATGTCAATATCACGCCAGTGACTGACATGTTGTTGGCCAATTTGAGTTCCACCGGCGTAGCTGCCGATGCCTTCGACCAGTTCGACGCCAAAGAAGTCAGGACCTATTCCGCCGAGCGGATCCGCACCGCCGCCCAGACGGTGAAGACCGAGTTGCAGTCCAGGGGGGTAGACGTCACCCATCTGCCAGATGACCCGATCGGCACCGAGTTGCACGCCGCCAATGGATCAAGCATGGGGGACGAACACGACGGCGTGCTCGATGAAATCCAGGCAAAGCTGCATGAGCAGGGAAAAACCCTGCATGATGTTGAAACCGAAATGAAGTCCGGCCACGAAACACGTGGTTTGACCACCAGCACCGGGCAGCCTGGTGACGCCACGGCGGGCAAGGCCGCTTATGAAGCGAACTGCCAGAGCTGTCACGGGACGCGCATGCCGGACGCTGTCAATGCAGCCAAGATCCTGAGCGCGATACATGAGAACGAAGGCGGCATGGGTTTCCTGGCGGGTTCGATCACCAGCGCCATCGCCGACAACATCGCCACGTACATGGCGAACGGCGCCGGCAACGGCACGGCGCTGAAAACACAGACCATTACCTTCGCCTCGCCCGGCGATCAAACCCTGGGCGTCGCGGCGCCGGCGTTGTCGGCCACGGCGACATCCGGGCTTGCCGTGACCATCACCTCCAGCACGCCGGTGGTTTGCACGGTGAGCAATAACACCTTGACTCTGCTGGCAGCGGGAACGTGCAGTCTGAGCGCGAACCAAAACGGGGACGCGAGTTACAACGCAGCGGTTGCCGTGGTCAACACCTTCACCGTCGCGTCCGCAGGCGGAGTCGTTTTGCCTGGCCAAACCATCAGTTTCGCCTCGCCTGGCCCGCAGCAGGTAGGGACTCCCGTCGCCTTGTCGGCCAGCGCCGATTCGGGCCTGGCTGTAAGCTTCGCCTCGACCACGCCCACGATATGCACGATGAGCGGGAATACGCTGACACCGGTGGCGGCAGGCAACTGCACCGTCACGGCCAATCAAGCCGGCGATGGCAGCTACGCCGCGGCGGCGACGGTAACGCGCACCTTTGCAGTGACCGATCCCGCGGCAGTGGCGTCAGCTGCCAATGGCAAAGCGCTATACGCAAGCAATGGTTGCGGTGGTTGCCATGGGGCGGTGCCGGCGAGTATGAATGTGCTGGCCGGCGCCAACAACCCGACCGTCATCCAGAACGCCATCGCCAGCATTTCGGGTATGGCAGGGTACTCAGGACTGACGAGCCAGAACCTGGCAGACATCGCCGCCTATCTGGCTACCCCGACGATTTGATTCGGCGACAGACCTCCGGCGGAGCCGGAGGTCGCCCCCTCAAAGGGGGCTGAACGGTGCGGGTGTCAGCCCGCTTGTTCCCGCCTCAACGCCTGCTGCGCCTGCTCCCTGAACTGGGTCGGGGTGCAGCGCTTTTGTTTGGCAAAGAAGCGGGAGAAATAGGCCGCGTCGGAAAAGCCCAGCGACAGCGCTATCTCCTTGACGCCGATGAAGGTGTAGACGAGGTCGCGCTCGGCTTCGAGGAGCAGCCGGGCGTTGATCGCGCCCAGCGCCGATTTGCCCAGCACTTCGCGGCAGACGCGGTTCAATTGCGTCGGGGTGATGCCGAGTTCGCCGGCGTAGAACGCCACGGATTTGTGCGTGCGAAAGGAGCGGTCGAGCAGCGCGCGAAAGCGCTGCAGATGCAGCATTTTGCGATTCACCGGTCCCGGGTTTCCCGGGTCGGGCGCGGCCTGCGCGCGGGCGGCGAGGATCAAGGCCGTGGCAAGGCTCGCGTGGATCGCGGCGGTGCGCCAGGGGGCGTTGCCGCCGAACTCGCCGACGATGGTCTGGAACAGCTGGTCGACGCGCCGGGCTTCGGTGGAGCGGGCATGGAAGCGGTGCAGCTGCGGCAGCGCCAGCCGCGGCTGCAGTTGCGGCGCGCCGGCGAGTATGGTGTCGAGGTATTTTTCCACGATGGTGATCACGCTGCCCTGAATATTCCGCGAGAAGCGAAAGCCGTGCACGGCGAGCGGCGGCACGGTGATGATGCAGGGCGGCCTGATCGGCACCGTCGTTGCCTCGAACTGCGCCACGCCGGAACCGCCGCGGATGTGCAGAATCTGAAAGAAGGCTTCGTGCCGGTGCGGCTTGATCTCCCAGTTGTAGAGGCGGCTGCGATCGGCGATGGACTCGCAGTGCAGCCGATCCGGCGGGAGGTTTTCCGACAGCTCGCCGTAGAGCGCATAGGTCGGTATCGCTTTCATCGGGCCGCTCTCGGGGTCTGCTGGAATGTTCGGATTGTCCTGTAGCTTGTCGCTTCTGTCCATTTGCATGCGGCTGCCGGGCCATTACCCTGTGCGTACATGTTGGAGGAGGGATTTGCCATGCGCGTACAGGTTGCCATCATCGGTGCCGGCCCGTCGGGGCTGTTGCTGGGTCAGTTGCTGCATCTCGCCGGCATAGACGCGATCATCGTGGAGCAGAAGAGCAGCGACTACGTGCTCGGGCGCATCCGCGCGGGCTTGCTCGAACAGGGCACGATCGACGTGCTCGATCGCGCCGGGGTGGCCGCACGGCTGCATGCGCAGGGCCTGGTCCACGGTGGTCTGGAGATTTGCTTCGACGGCGTACGCCACCGCATCGACCTGCACGGCGCGACCGGAAAGAACGTGACCATCTACGGTCAGACCGAAATCACCAAGGACCTGATGGATGCGCGCGCGGCTGCCGGCGCGAAAACGGTGTATGAGGCCCAGGAAGTAAGCATTGGCGACTTCGACGGCGAGCAGCCGAAGGTGCGCTATCGCAAGGACGGCGTAGCGCACGAAGTCGACTGCGACTTCATCGCCGGCTGCGACGGCTTTCACGGCGTGTGCCGGCAGAGCGTGCCGCAGGCGGCGATTAGAACCTACGAGCGCGTCTATCCGTTCGGCTGGCTCGGCGTGCTCTGCGACACGCCGCCGGTGTCGGAGGAACTGATCTACGTCAACCACGAACGCGGTTTCGCACTGTGCACCATGCGTTCGCGCATCCGCAGCCGCTATTACCTGCAGTGCGCACTGGACGAGAAGATCGAGGCCTGGCCGGACGCGCGCTTCTGGGAGGAACTGCGCTCGCGACTGGATAGCGCGACCGCCGAGCGGCTCATCACCGGCCCGTCCATAGAAAAAAGCATCGCGCCGCTGCGCAGCTTTGTCGCCGAGCCGATGCGCTTCGGGCGACTGTTTCTGGCGGGCGATGCAGCGCACATCGTACCGCCCACGGGGGCGAAGGGGCTGAACCTCGCGGCGAGCGACGTGCACTACCTGTCGGCGGCGCTGATCGAGCATTACGCCTCGGGCGCAACGGCGGAGCTCGACGCCTATTCGGCGAAATGCCTGCGGCGCATCTGGCGGGCGGAACGCTTCTCCTGGTGGATGACTAATCTGCTGCACCGATTTCCGGAGAACGGCGCGTTCGGGCAGAAGATACAAATCGCCGAACTGGACTATCTGGTTGGCTCGGCTGCGGCCTCCGCTGCACTGGCCGAGAACTACGTCGGCCTGCCGTACTAGCTGCCGCGCCTCGCCCAGAGCGCGTATACCCCCGTCGCCGGCGGTCGATGGTTGCGGTATGCTTCGGCCCGGGAGGTGTACATGACTATTTCAACGCAACTGTCTGCACGCACGAAGGCCGCGCAAACGACGATGAAGGCGAATGCCTGGACCGTCGAGGCGGTCGCGGAATTGTACGAATTGCCGTTCAACGAGCTGCTGTATCGCGCCCAGGCCGTTCATCACGAGCATTTTCCCGCGGGCGACGTGGAGCTTGCGACCCTGCTGTCGATCAAGACAGGCGGTTGTCCGGAGGATTGCGCCTATTGCCCGCAGGCGGCGCGCTACCACACCGGGGTCAAGGCGGAGAAACTGCTGCCTTTGAAGGAAGTCGTCGCCGCCGCCGAGGCGGCGAAGCAGAACGGCGCAACGCGCTTCTGCATGGGCGCGGCCTGGCGCGAGCCGAAAGCGCGCGATATCGAGAAAGTCCAGGCGATGGTGAGCGCGGTCAAGGCGCTCGGGCTTGAAACCTGCGCGACGCTGGGCATGCTGGACCAGGGGCAGGCGCGTCAGCTCAAACAGTCCGGGCTGGACTACTACAACCACAACCTCGACACGGCGCCCGAGTTCTACAGCAAGATCATCAGCACGCGGGTGTACCAGGAGCGCCTGGACACGCTGGGCCATGTGCGCCAGGCCGGCATCAAGGTGTGCTGCGGCGGTATCGTCGGCATGGGCGAATCGCGGCTGCAGCGCGCCGGGCTGATTGCGCAGCTCGCGAACCTCGATCCCTATCCAGAATCGGTCCCGATCAATCACCTGGTGCAGGTCCCCGGCACGCCGCTGCATGGCGCCGAGCCCCTGGATCCGCTGGAATTCGTGCGCACGATTGCGGTCGCGCGGGTCACCATGCCGGGCGCCCGCGTGCGTCTTTCAGCCGGCCGGCGCGAACTCGGCGAGGCGGTGCAGGCCTTGTGTTTCCTCGCCGGCGCGAACTCGATTTTCTACGGCGACAAGCTGCTGACTACCGGCAATCCGGAAGCGGAAGCGGACCGTGCGCTGCTCGCAAAACTCGGATTGCCGACGCGGGCGGAGGGCGGGGGTACGAACTGCGGCGACTGTAAGCTGCCGCAGCTTAGATCAAGCCCATCCCCTTAAGCACGGAGAGCATCACCGCCGCGGCCACGACCGATCCGATCTGGCCGCCGGTATTGACGCCGGCGGCGTGCATCAGCAGGTGGTTCTTCTTGTCGTAGAGCTGCCCCTGCGCCTGCACCACCCTGGCCGCCATCGGGAACGCCGAGATCCCCGCGGCGCCGATCAGAGGATTGACCTTGCCGCCGGTCAGCTTGCATACGATCTTGCCGAACACGACCCCGGCCACGGTGTCCATGCAGATCGCGACGAAGCCCATGCCGAAAATCATCAGCGTCTGTGGTTTGAGGAAGGCATGCCCCTCCATGGTGCCGCCTATGGCCAGGCCCAGGAACAGGGTGACGATATTGGCGATCTCGTTCTCCGACGCCTTCGTCAGGCGCGCGACAACACCGGATTCGCGCATGAAGTTGCCGAGCATGATGGTGCCCATGAGCGGCAGCCCTTTGGGCGCGAGCAGGCCGGTCACCATGGTGACGACGATGGGGAAGAGCAGCTTGGTCGTGGGTGAGACGCTGCGCTTGATCGGCGCCATTTTGATCACGCGCTCTTTCGGCGTGGTCAGGGCGCGCATGATCGGCGGCTGTATGATGGGGACGAGTGCCATGTAGGAATACGCGGCCACCGAAATCGGCGCCAGCAGCTGCGGTGCGTATTGCGAGGCCACGTAGATCGCCGTGGGTCCGTCGCAGGCGCCGATGACGGCGATGCTGACGGCCTCGAGCTGCGGAAAGCCCAGGGCCAAGGCCAGCAACAGCGTCAGAAATATGCCGAATTGTCCGGCAGCGCCGAACAGCAGCATCTTCGGGTTCTCCAGCAGCGAGCCGAAGTCGATCATCGCGCCTATGCCCACGAATATGAGCAGCGGGAAGAGTTCGTTGCTGATCCCCATGTCGTAGAGAATCCGCAGCAGGCCGCCCGTGTCCATCAGATCGGATAGGGGGATGTTGACCAGCATGCAGCCAAAACCTATGGGCACGAGCAGCAGCGGCTCCACGTCCTTCTTCACGCCCAGATACAGTAGGACCGCGGCGATCAGCAGCATGATCACGTTGGGCCCGCCTTGAGAGAACAGATAGCTGGTGCCGGCTCCCAGTCCGGATAAGCCAGCCAGGACGGTATCGAACATTATTGCTCCCTGCCTGCGGAGACCCGGGCAAGCGGGCGGCGCCCCCTCGTGGATCCCTCGTTGTTAGAGGATGCTCCGGTCAGGCGCGGCGCCTGATCGGAGCCTTGTTGTTATTTCTTCTCAGAAGCGGCGGCTTTGCTGGCCAGGGGAAAGATCTTTTTGAGCGTGTCCATGACCAGGCTCAGGATCCACAAGGTCAGAAAGGTTCCCCCCATGCCGACTATCATCATGGTGAGTCCGAAGGTCCACTTGGCATTGTCCATGCGGTGCTTTCACAGAACGAAACATTGGGCGCGCGCCCGATTATATTGGCAGGCGGCCACAGTGTCCAACCAGAGGCCCAGGCGCGCGACAGCGCATGCGCCGCCGCCGAGGCGTGCAAGGCGGCGCATTGCCTGCCGGCCTAGACGCGCTCGATGATGATCGCCAGGCCCTGGCCCACGCCTATGCACAGGCTGACCGCCGCATAACGGCCTTTCATGCGCTCTAGCTGGCGTGCCGCGGTCAGCGCAACGCGCGCGCCCGAAGCGCCCAAGGGGTGGCCGATCGCGATCGCGCCGCCGTTCGGGTTGACGCGCGGGTCCTTGAAGTCGAGCTTGAGCAGCGTAAGGCAGGCGAGCACCTGGCTGGCGAAGGCCTCGTTGATCTCGATGAGGTCCAGGTCGGAAAGCTTGATTCCGGCGCGCTCGCAGGCGAGCGGTATGGCGTAGGCCGGGCCTACGCCCATGATGCGCGGCTCGACCGCGGCCGATGCGCCGGAGAGTATGCGTACCATCGGTTTCTTGCCGTTTTTCTCGCCCCATTGCCGGCTGGCGATCACCAGCGCAGCGGCGCCGTCGTTGATGCCCGAGGCGTTGCCCGCGGTCACCACGCCGCCTTCGAACAGCGGCTTCAGTTTGGTCATCGATTCCATCGACGCGTCGCGGCGCGGATGCTCGTCGAGTTCGACCATGACGGGCGGCGCGTCCTTCTTTTTCGTCGGCAGCGCGATCGGCAGGATCTCGCCCTTGTAGAAGCCGTCGGCCTCCGCCTTCACGTACTTTTGCTGCGAGGCGAGTGCGAATTCGTCCGCCTGCGCGCGCGTCACGCCGAAGTCCTTGGCGACGTTGTCGCCGGTTTCCGGCATGGAATGGTTGCCGAACTGCTTGGCGAAGCGCGGGTTGGTGAAGCGCGCACCAATCGAGGTGTCGTACATTTTCACGTCGCGCGAGTAGGCGGACTCCGACTTGCCCATCACGTAGGGCGCGCGCGACATGCTCTCCACGCCGCCGGCGATGTAGAGTTGGCCCTCGCCGCAACTAATCGCGCGCGCGGCGTCCAGGATGGCCTGCAGGCCGCTCGCGCACAGGCGGTTGACGGTCGCGCCCGGCGTGGTCGGCGGCAGTCCGGCAAGCAGGGCGGCGAAGCGCGCGACGTTGCGGCAATCCTCGCCGGCCTGGTTAACGTTGCCGAGCAGCACGTCGCTGATCTCTTCGGGCTTGACCCCGGCCTTCTTGACCACCGCGGCGATGACCGTGGCGGCGAGGTCGTCCGGCCGTACTCCGGCCAGTTTGCCTGCGTGCCGGCCGATAGGCGAGCGTAGTCCGTCGTATATATAGGCGTCCAGCATGGTATTTAATCTCCTGACTTTAGGTTTGAGCGGCAGGGCTGATTCGAAGCAGCGGGGAATTTTTCAAGATTTTACCTCTATTCCGCAGCGCCGGCAGCAGCGGCGGGCATGTACTCCTTGCCAGAGGCCGCGCCCGGGACGATACTTCGGGAAACGAACGGCCCAGCAAAGGGTCGAATAATTGTAATCCGTGGCGCAGGGCTTTTTAGAGGAGAGCACTTAACCATGTACAAGAAAATCCTGATGGCTTTCAACGGGTCGCGCGAGGGACGCTCGGCGCTGCTGGAAAGCGCCGAGATCGCGGAGTTCATCAAGGCGGAAACGCACCTGTTGGCGGTGGCTGGGATGCCGCCCAGCCTGTTTCTGACCGAGGGCTTTCTGCCCGAGGAATTGCTGGAAGAGGAGAAGAAACGCACCCAGGAGATCCTCGACGAGGGGATCAAGTTGCTGAAGGATCAGGGTTTCAATCCCATCGGGCACCTGACAGTGGGCGAGCCGGTGGAGGAAATCTGCCGCGTCGCGACCGAACTTGGCGCCGACCTGATCGTCCTCGGACACCGGCAGAAGCTTTCGTTTGCGGCGCGATGGTGGAAGGGCTCCGTCGGCGCTTCGCTGCTCGACTACGCGCCCTGCAGCATCCTCATCGCCCGCGGACATTGATCGTCCCCGTCGTGCTTCGGCCCGAAGCGCCGCGCGCGGGCCGGACTTGGTTAAATTTTGTTAAGCAAGTCTCAACCTTTTCCCGGCCTGTCCGTTAGCAATGATAAGGCAGCGCGTTTCGCCTGCCTCCTGCAACGGATGAGTCATGAGCTATCTAGGTCGATTGTTTGTCGAACAGGAATTCACCGAGCAACCCTATAGCTATAGCGCGGAAGTGCTGTGCTCGAACTGGGTCGCACAGCCGCACGAGCAGCCTGCCGCCTGCATCCGCGTTGCCGCGCTGGAACGGCTGCGCGAAGCCGATGCCCCGACCTTTCTCGCGCGCATCTACGCCAGTCAGCGCTGCTAGCGCAACAGCGCCGCGGCGCGCGGCATTTCTCTATAATCGATCGCTTCCGAGTTAGCTCGTGTGGGCGCGCAAGCGCCCCGTTCCTTTTGCGCCGGGCGCATAATCGCCCCGGTCCGCGTTCAACATCGACGAATACCTGAAGACATGCCGTCCGTGCGCAGCTGGGACATTTTCTGCACCGTGGTGGACAACTACGGCGATATCGGCGTCTGCTGGCGCTTGGCGCGGCAGCTGGCCGCCGAGCGCCGGCTGCAGGTGCGCCTGTGGGTCGATGATCTCGCGAGCTTTCGCAAGATTCGTCCGGACATCGTGGCCGGGCTGGATACGCAGCGCAGCCACGGCGTGGAAGTCAGGTGGTGGCGCGAACCATTTCCCGCGGTGGAGCCGGCAGACGTCGTAGTCGAAGCGTTCGCTTGCAACCCGCCGGCGAATTATGTAGCGGCGATGGCCGCGAGACAGCCGAAACCGGCGTGGATCAATCTCGAATTCTTGAGCGCTGAAGACTGGGTGCGGGGATGCCACGGTTTGCCTTCGCCCCATCCGTCTCTTCCCCTGGTCAAGCATTTCTACTTTCCGGGTTTCGTCGCCGGGACGGGCGGATTGCTGGCGGAGCGGGGGCTGCTCGAGGCGCGCGAGCGGTTTCAGTCCTCTGCCGCGGAGCAGGCGCGCTTTTGGCAGGACGTCGGCCTTCCCGCGCCCGCCGCAGGCGAACTGCAGGTTTCCCTCTTTTGTTATCCGCACGCCGGGATAAGCGCGCTGTTACGGGCCTGGTCGGCCCCACGCGTGCCGGTGCGCTGCCTGGTGCCTGAAGGAACGGCAACGGAGGCCTTGTCGGCGTTCTTCGGGGTCGAAAACGTTGCGCCGGGTGCTGTCCTGCGCAAAGCCAGTCTCGAAGTCCGGGTATTCTCTTTTCTCGATCAGGACCAATACGACCGGCTGCTGTGGGCCTGCGACTTCAACCTCGTGCGCGGCGAGGATTCCTTCGTTCGCGGGCAGTGGGCGGCGCGACCGCTGCTATGGCAGATTTATCCGCAGCAGGAGGGGGCGCACTGGCCCAAGCTGGACGCCTTTCTCAGCCTGTATTGCACAGGGCTGTCGCCGCAGACCGCAGTAGCCGTCAAGAGCTTGTGGCAGGCATGGAACAAGGGCGATGCCGCCGGGGTCGAAATGGCCTGGCCGGGCTACTGGGAAAGCCGGGTCGAGTTGCAGGCGCATGCCCGGCGCTGGGCAGTACAGCTGGCCGCAAGCGGCAATCTCGCAAATAATCTTGCGCAGTTTTGCGAAAATTTGTTAAAATAGAAAGCTTTATAGCTCATCGACAGGGCGTGCCCGCGTGCCCGCCTTGGTGGTGGAGGCCGTTGCGGCCTCTTGGATAAATCAAACCGTGTAGGACGACAGATATGAAAATCGCACAGGAACTCCGCGCAGGCAACGTGATCATGCTCGGAGCCGACCCGATGGTGGTACAGAAGGCCGAATTCAGCAAGTCCGGCCGCAATGCTTCCGTGGTCAAAATGAAGCTCAAGAACCTGCTTTCCGAATCGGTCAGCGAGAACGTGTACAAGGCCGACGAAAAGTTCGACGTCGTCGTGCTGGAGCGCAAGCCGTCCACCTACTCGTATTTCGCCGATCCGATGTACGTGTTTATGGATGCCGATTACAACCAGTTCGAGGTTGAAAAAGACAACATGGGCGAGGGAATCAATTTCCTCGAGGACGGGATGGAGTGCGAGGTCGTGTTCTACGATGATCGCGCGATATCGGTCCAATTGCCCAACACGGTGGTGCGCGAAATCACCTACACCGAGCCCGCGATACGCGGCGACACTTCGGGCAAGGTGCTCAAGCCGGCGAAAATCAACACAGGCTATTCGGTGCAGGTACCGCTGTTCTGCGCCACCGGCGACAAGATCGAGATCGACACCCGCACCGGCGAGTACAAGCGACGGGTCTAGGCCAGACGCAGCATCCAACGAGGGCGCGCATTCCCGCGCCCTTTTCTTTGCACCGGTCGGACGGCCACCGGTCGCATGCCAAAGCCTGCGTAGCCCCCTTGACGATTTGTCGTTTAGCGGGTATAACGCGGACAAGTGTTTAGTTTCAAGTGCTTGAGAGCGGTTCCCTGAGCGGTACGTCCTTTTCAGTCTTGAGATTCAAACATTGATCGGGTTAGTCCCGAAATTCTCAACTTTTAAAGGAACGCAACATGGCAACCGGTACCGTGAAATGGTTTAACGACTCCAAGGGATTCGGTTTTATCACCCCTGATGGCGGCGGCGAAGATCTGTTCGCACATTTCTCCGAGATCAACATGCAAGGCTTCAAGACGCTCAAGGAAGGACAGAAAGTTTCCTTCGAGATCGTAGACGGCAAAAAAGGCAAGCAAGCAGCCAAAATCCAAGCCGCTTGATCGAACCAGTTTCCATTTGAGAAAGCCGGGCACTCGCCCGGCTTTTTTTATGTCCGTGCCGACGGCTGGGTCGGACGGCAAATGTTTCGGCTATTTGGAATACTTGCGGAACTCGGGTTTGCGCTTTTCGCGAAAGGCGTTGCCGCCTTCCTTCGATTCGTCGGTATCGTAGTAGAGTTTGAGCGCCTGCATCGCAAATGAGGAAATGCCGCGGATCATTTCGGTGTCGACGTTGAAGGAGCGCTTGGCGAGCGCGATCGCAGTCGGGCTCATGTGCAGGATTTCGCCGCACCACTTGGCGACTTCAGCGTCGAGCTGGTCGTGGGGCACGACCGCATTCACCAATCCCATCGCCAGGGCTTCCTGCGCGCTGTAGCGGCGGCACAGGTACCAGATTTCGCGCGCCTTCTTCTCGCCGACCACCCGCGCGAGCAGCGCCGTGCCGAAGCCGGGATCGACCGATCCGACCTTGGGGCCAACCTGGCCGAACTGCGCCTTGTCCGAGGCGATGGCGAGATCGCACAGCGTCACCAGCACATTGCCGCCGCCGATCGCGTAGCCGTTGACGCGCGCAATCACCGGCTTTGGAATGTCGCGGATGACGCTCTGCATTTCCTCGACCGGAAGGCCGATGGTGCCGCGCCCGCCGTAGCCGCCGTCCTCGGCGTCGGCACTTTGATCGCCGCCGGTGCAGAAAGCCTTGTCGCCGGCGCCGGTGAGCACCACGACGCCGATGTCGCGGTTCCAGCCGGCCTTGCCGAAGGCCTGTATCAGTTCTTCGCAGGTATTGCAGCTGAAAGCGTTATATACCTTCGGTCGGTTGATGGTGACGGTGGCGACGCCCGCCTGCTCGGTATAGAGAATGTCCTTGAATTCCATGATGTGGTTTTCCCTGTTCGGTTTGTTCTGGATCATTGTCTAGTTCGGGATCGTTGGGTATTATGAATACGACACTACCTTGGCGCAACCGAGTGCGGCGCCGGGGACACCAAGAAGCAGCCAGCGTCACAGGGAGGTTGCATCTTCTGCCTCCGGAGCGCTGTCAATCCGGTTGCCGTCGTCATTCCAAACCAGGCAAACCCGGAGAAAAAAATGGACATTCCCGCTCCCGACCAGCACCAGGA
>JACZJU010000037.1 GCA_014860395.1 Burkholderiales bacterium
GAACCGCGCGAGCGCTGGCCCGTTCTCCAACTGCATGCATTCGCCGACGGCATCATCGACGCCGCGGTCGCCACTGTGATCGAGCAATTGCGCCGGCCGAAGGAGTTGGTCTATCAGGGCACGATCGATAGGCAAAGCGCCAAGATCAATCGCACGCTGGATAAAATCGCCACGATGGTGCCGACGCAGGCGACCAATATCGCGACGATCACCCTCGGCTGCGCCCTGGGCTATCTCGACTTTCGCATGCCGCAGCTACAGTGGCGCGACGGGCGCGATGCACTCAAGCAATGGTACGAACCGTTCTCCGCGCGCAAATCGATGCAGTCGACGGTGCCGCACACCTGATCCCCCCTCAGATTAGCAGGCCGCCGCCGTCTACATAGACGACGCTTGCGCGAGGGAACCCGTGCCACGCATTTTTCCGGATTCTAGATATCGGCCAAAAGCTTGGTCCGTGCCTTGACATCCTTGAACTTCATCAACCGGATGACTTCGCCGAGGTCGGCATGCAGCGAATCCAGGCGGTGCTGCGGCAAGTCGGCCATGGCTTGTTGCAGGATCCCGACAAACGGGCGCGGCGCCAGCCCCAGAATCTTTGCACCTTTCGCCGTAAGTCGCAGTTGAACCACGCGGTGGTCTTTGCCGATACGCATCCTCTTGATCAGCGCGAGTTCCTCCATGCGCCGGAGCATGTTGCTCGCTGTCGATAGATGGATCCCCAGTTCGCGTGCGAGATCCCCCACTTTGAGGCCGGGCGCGCCCGCGATTTCCGCCATAGCCCACAGCTGTGCGCCGCTCATACCGCACTCCCGCTCGACCCCGCTGGTAATGCCGTTTGATCGAGCGCAGTAACATCCTAAATGGTTTCAGTACCTCGAGCCGCTTGTTTGGTCCGGAGGCCGCGGCCAGGTAAGCAACAGGCAATCGCCCCTTGCCCTTGCCAGGCTCACCTTTTGTGGGTTTTTTTCATGCTTATGTGCCGCCCTGGGTGATGGACAAAACGCTGCAAGTTACATCATGCAAGGCCAACTCCAAACAGGTGACCAGTGCCAGGATCAATTCTTATTAATAACCACTCTCAGCGGCGCAGCGCACAGGTGGACCGGGACGAAATCAGTGGCAGAACTGCAGTATTGCGCAATAGCATTCTTTGAAATATGATGGCCGGAACGCGGTTCGGATTTGACAGCAATTGCGTTGCAATCAGGGGATGCATCAGGTTGCCCGTTTTGAGGAGGAGGAGGAGGAGACCGCAAAAAATCGGACCGTATTGCGCAAGTGACCATAAGCGTCAGACGCATCGAGTCTTAGCGGTGAGCGTGAACAACCGGCGGCGGCAATGCCGGCTGATCTTTCTTGATAGGCTGGCGAACTGCGTTCGCCGGCCTATGTTTTTTGGAGCCCCGGGGTCGCGTCCCGGACCTGTCAGTTGCGCCGGGAAAAGTAGAGCCTGGTTCCCGCGGCGTACATTGCCCCGAATGCGACCAAAGCTGCTGCGCTCACTGCAAACAGACCGCCCAGTCCAAGCCCGAATGCGCGCGTCGCAAGCGTGCACCCTGCCGCAATTACCAGCACGCGCACAGTTACGCACAGCAGCGGCCACAGCATGCGTCCGGTGCCTTGAAAAGAAAAGTACAAAGCCATCCCGAGGCCGAGGAACGCATAGCTCGGCCCGGCGATATGAAAATATTGAGTGGCGATTGCGAGCACATCGGCATCGCGCGTGAACATGCCTGCCCACAGCCAGGGCGCGATGGTCACCACCGCGCCGATGGCGCCGCAGATGGCGGCGGCGAACAGTCCGCCGGTCCAAGCGATTTTGCGCGCCCGCTCTAACTGTCCGGCGCCGACATTGGTGCCGACCATGGCGACGAGCGTAGCGCCCAGACCGAACACGATGGGTATCTGCAGGTACTCCAGGCGCGCGCCGATCCCGTATCCGGCAAGCGCCGCAGTGCCATAGACGCCGACGAACCCGGTGGTCACGGCGACCGCCGTATTGATCAGCGCCGCGTGCACGCATGCCGGTACGCCGACCTTGAGAATCTCGGCAAAGTAATGCCACGCGGGGCGGCTCGGCTGCAGCGACACCAGCGTCGCGCCGCGCACGATGCGCCAGCCGAGGATCGCGCAGCCGGCGAAATAGTAGGCGACCAAAGCCAGTGCCGCACCGCGCAAGCCCATGCCGGGCAGCGGACCGGCGCCGAAAATGAGCAAAGGCGACAACGCGATCATGACTACCGCGCCCGTCACCATGACGATGGCCGGCGAGCGCATGTCGCCGCTGCCGCGCAGCACATTCGCCAGGCTGTTCGTCAGCCATACAAAGGCTGCGCCCGCGAACACGATGTTCGAATATTCGAGCGCGTTGGCGAGGCTCGCACCCTCGCCTCCCAGCAGGCGATACAAGCCCGGTCCGAAGACCAGCGCCACGAGCGTGAAGCTGGCGCCCAGCGCCAGCGCTATCAGCACGGCGTGCCAGGCGAGCGCATTGGCATCGGCCTGGCGATTGCCGCCGAGGGCTCTGGCAATGGCCGAGGAGATGCCCCCGCCCATGGCACCGGCCGACATCATCTGCATCAGCATCACGATCGGAAACACGAGCGTGACCCCGGCCAGGGCATCCGTCCCCAGGCGTCCGACGAAATAGGTCTCGGCGACGTTGACGCCTGCCTGCGCGCACACCAAGGCAACGTTGGGCACCGACAGACGCAGTATCGTCGGCAGGATCGGCCCGCTCAGCAACTGCGTGCGCGCATCAGCCGGCGATGTGGAATGGGCAGTACGATTCGGCGAGCGCAGCATGGCCGGCATTATTGCAGAGATAGGACAAGCGGCGTGCGGCCGGAAAAATCGCGGACGCGGGATTCGGATTCACCGGGGTGGCGGAAAATGGCGGACAATTGGGCTAATGCCGAGGCGGCCGCACCGCCATCGGCCATTTTCATTCAGGAGAACAGCATGAGCAACCACGTCTACAAGCACATCGAACTCACCGGGTCATCCACGAAGAACATCGAGGACGCCGTCAGCGGCGCCATCGCCAAGGCGTCGGCGTCCCTGCGCAACATCCACTGGTTCGAGGTCGTAGAGACGCGCGGCCACGTCGAGAACGGCAAAGTGGCGCACTGGCAGGTGACCATCAAGGTGGGCTTCACCCTGGAAGACTGACCTTTGGCGACGGCGCTCAGTTCTCCAGCCCGGCCACGGCTTCCGGATTGCGGCTGCGGCTGGTGAGCCAGATGCCGCCGAGGATCATCGCCATGCCGGCGACATGGAACAGGCGCAGTCGCTCACCGAGGAAGGCGATCGCGAGCAGGCTCGCGAACACCGGCATCAGGTGCATGAACATGCCGGCCTTGTTCGGGCCGACGCGAGCAACCGCGTTATTCCAGAAGATGTACCCCACCACGGACGGGAACACGCCCACATAGGCGAGGCCGGCCACCGCCCCGGCGCTCCAGGTGATATGCATCCCCTGCGCGAGCGACCATAGGTACACCGGCAGCATCGCCACCACGCCGACGATGGCGTTCGCGCCGAGGAGGCCGAGCGGGTGCAGCTCCGGCGGCCGCCAGCGCAGGCAGACCGTGTACAGCGCCCACAGGAGCATGGAGCCGAGTATCCAGAGGTCGCCGACATTGAGCTTCAGCGACAGAATCACCATCGGGTCGCCGCGCCCGATAATCACGAGCACCCCGGTCAGCGAAATGACGACGCCGGCCCATTGCGAGGCGCGCAGCCGCTGCCCGAGAAACGCCCAGGAGATGGCGATGATGACCACCGGCACGAAGGAGTTCAGGATGGAACCGCTGACCGCGGTGGTGTACTTCAAGCCGGTGTACGAGGCCAGGTTGCAGAAGGTGGTGCCGAACGCGCCGAGCGCGAGCATGATGCGCCACGACCGGCGCATCGCCGGCCAGCCGCGCACGAGGTGCGGCCAGGCGAACGGCAGCAGCAGAATGCTCGCGCTCACCCAGCGCCAGAACGCGAGCGAGTACGAGGGCACGTCGTCGCGCAAGGCGCGCCCGGTGATCCAGTTCAGCGCCCAGAACAGTATCGTGGCAGTGAGCAGGAGGTAGGGCGAAACGCGGGCTAGGGCGGCGGGCTGGCGCAAGCTTGGGAACCGCAAAAAAGGAAGGCGCCATTATAGGCCCAGGTGCATCGCAGGCCCGGGCGCGGACGTTCCGCCCGGCGAGTAAGATACGCGCTCGCGCTAACCCGGGATGCACCGATGACCGTATTCAGCAACGCCCGTCTGCACCTGACGCTGAATGTTGCCGCGCTCCTTTTCGCCCTGCTGGCGACGTATTGCAGTCCGGTCTGGTCAGCCTGCCCCCCGCACAAGCTAGCCGAGCCTACTCAGGTCAAGCTCAGGGGCGATTCGGTCCTGATCGTTGTGCATGGCACTTCGATGTTCGACGCGCGTTTCTCCGCCAAGCGCGGAATCGACGAGGCGGTAAGGTTTGCCAAAGGCAAACGCATTCCAGTCATCTACCTGCAGGACGATTCGCCGGAACAGTTTTACTTCATGGAAGACTGCAATCCCGACTACTGGGTTTTTTCCGCAGAGGGTGAGATCGCGTTTGACGTTCCTCCGTCCCACGTCTACATCGCGGGAGGCCATCTGGAGTTGTGTCTGTCTGCGGCGGCAAATGCAGTGCTATTCCAATGGGCGAAGAAGGCCCCCGGCAATTTCAAGGTGACCTACCTGATGGACGCGATCTATTCGAACGGCAAGGTCATCGATCCTTCCGACCCGTTCTATGCGGATTTCGTCAGGTTCCGCGATATCGTCACCTACGGCCGCCCGGGCGGCGAACACTGGCCCAAGCTCAGCCTCCTTGAAACGATGGGCGTGATCGTCAAAGAAGATCACCAACTCGAGTACATCAAGCAGATCCTCCCTCGCTGGGACACGACATTCCCCAAAACATACCGGGTCGAGGTTACGCTGAACGATTCGGCGACTAAGGTTTTACAGTCAGCACCGGGATGGAACCCGCCTACGCTTTCGTTCGAATTTATCGATTCCGCCATTGACCTCGCCTCCCCCGATTTGCCTGACGGGACTCGGCGCGCAAGAAGGTAGGAGGTAAGCGCTGGCCCGAACGCTCAGACCAGCGACTTGTATATCCCGCAGCCGAAACACAAGCCGCCGCGCTCGAGCACGTAGGACATCTTCGGCGCCATTTGACCGGTGGTGGGATTGCGGAAGTCGTATTCGACCCAGCCGCCCCCGGCTTCGACAACCTCCAGTATCTTGCGCACCAGCTCGGCGCCGTCGATGCCGGGAACGTCCTGCATGCGCGTGCCTACCCGCTCGGGCAGCCCCCCGAATGCATGGTAGATCCCCTCATGGTCGACCACGAACACATAGAGGTCGCGGTCGATGAAAGCGCCGCCGGGCTGGGTCAGTTCGGCCAGCGCCGCGCGTCCCTTCTGATCGAAGTGGCGCGCCGCGCGCTCGGTCATCTGACGCGCCTCCTCGGCTGTGCCCTGCTTGAGGCGGAACTGGGTCACCGCCTCGCCGAGGGTGGCCGCGCGCTGACTCAGCCGCGCTGCCTCGCGGGCAGCATCGTCCACCAGGCCGACGTTCTGCTGGGTAATCTGATCCAGATCGGCCATGGCCTGCGCCACCTCGTTAAGGCTTGTGCTCTGCCTGCCCGTGGCCTGCGCGATTTCGTTCATGTTCTCGAATACCCGGCCTGCATCCTGCGTCACCGCCTCGATCTTGCCGCTGGCGATCTGGATGCGCTGGTTGCCGACTTCGGCGCGCTCCCGCCCCTGTCCGATGAGCTGGCGGATGTCGCGCGCCGAGGCCGCGCTGCGCGTTGCCAGCGCCCGCACCTCGTTCGCCACGACCGCGAAACCCTTGCCGTGTTCGCCCGCCCGCGCAGCCTCGACCGCCGCGTTCAATGCCAGCATGTTGGTCTGAAACGCCAAGCTTTCCATCACGCCCACGATGTCCTGCATCTGACCCGAGCTTTCGTGAATCGCGGACATGGTTTCGACCGCAGCCTGCATGTCGCCCAGGCTCTGCTCCACCGATTGCCGCAACTGCGCCGTCAATTCCAGCGAGCCCCGCGCGGTTTCGCTGTTCTGCCGCACCGTGTCCGTCATCTCGCGCACGCTCGCCGTCACCTGCTCCAGGTTAGCCGCCTGTCTCTCGGTGCGCCTGGCCAGCTCCGCGCTCTCGCGCTCGAGCTTGGCGCCGGATTCGGCGACCAGGGCCGCATTGCTGCGCACGTGGGCAACCATGGCCGACAAGGCGGCGCCCATGCGGTTGAGCGCCTGCGCCAGCGGCCGCACGGTTGCGTGTTCGAGCACCAGCTCCTGGCGCAGATCGCCCGCGCTCATCGCGGCGGCACAGGTTTCCGCCGTGCCCAGCGCCCCGCGCAGACTCACGCGCTGCAGCCTCCAGAAGCCGGCCAGCGCCGCGAGCTGTATGCCCCAGATTATCCAGACCAGGCTGTCGGCTTGCCCCCAGAGCACGGCCAGCGCCGGCGGCAACACCGCCGCCATCGACCAGGCCAGGCCAGGAATCCAATTGTCGAAGCTGCGCGATCGCATTGTTTCGTCTCCTGTTGTCTCTGCGTCGTCGACGATAGATTTTCGCCTAACTTGCAGGCCAACAATATCACCAAATGTGGAGCGCCAGCGCGGCGAGTCGCTGGCCAAAAAGCGGTGCGAACATCGGGGGAGAAAGACAAAGCAACACATCCGTGTTGCCGGGAATTTGAAGGGCACGACGCTCGCGGCGATCAAACGTGATTCGATTGGCGGGATGCTGCATGCTGAGCGTTACGGGAGAATCGTTCTTCCGCAAACTACCTCTTGCCCGCCATTTCGGCACGGATGGCCTTGATCGACTTCACAGTCTTGCGCACCTTCTCTTCTATGCCTTTGTAATCCCCGGCATCCAGCAGTTCTCGGGTGATCAGCTTGGAGCCGATGCCGCAGGCCGCGATACCGGCGCCGAACCACTCGCGCAGGGATTCGTCGGTGGGCTCGACGCCGCCGGTCGGCATGATGCGCGTCCAGGGCATCGGCCCCATCACGCTCCTGACGAAGTCGGGACCACCCACCGATGCACCCGGAAATACTTTGACGATTTCACAGCCCAGCTCCTGCGCGTCGCCGATCTCGGTTACCGAACCGCAGCCGGGGCAATAGGGGATGCCGCGACGGTTGCACAGCCTGGCGACATCCGCGCTGATCAGCGGGCCGACGACGAACCTGGCGCCGTTTGCCAGGTAGATGCCGGCAGTCGGGGCATCGACGATGGAGCCCACGCCCATGATCACCGAAGGATCCGCCTTGGCGAAGTGCCTGGTCACATTGAAGAACACGTGCGCGGCAAAATCGCCGCGATTGGTAAATTCGACGCATTTGGCGCCGCCATTGGCGCAAGCCTGGATAACATGGACGCAGACTTCCGCTTCCGCGTGATAGAAAACCGGAACCACGCCCTGCTCCATCATTGCGGACAGAACGGCCATGCGATCTTTGGCAGCCATCGGTCAATCTCCCAATCGTTATCTCTGGCGCCGGCGCGGCCAGGAACAGCAAGTCTGTCTAAACACGCGCAGCGCGCCTGTCGTCGAATTTGCTGAATGCTTCCCACAGGCCGTTCAGATACACGGCGCCCAGCGCGCGGTCATACAGGCCATAGCCGGGCTTGCCGGTTTCGCCCCAAATCATCCGGCCATGGTCCGGACGCACGTAACCCTCGAAGCCCACATCGTGGTACGCCTTGACGATGGCTGCCATATCCAGCGAGCCGTCGGCAGAGCGATGGGTGGATTCGTAGAAGGTGCCATCGGGCTCGACCTTCACGTTGCGCAGGTGACCGAAGTGGATGCGCCCCATAGCGCCGAACTCGCGCACCAGCGCTTCGATGCTATTGCACAGATCCGCGCCGAGCGAACCCGAGCACAGCGTGAGTCCGTTGGCAGGTGAATCGACAATTTTGACCAGACGTGCCAGATCGTCGCGGTTCTTGACGATTCGCGGCAGGCCGAAGATCGAACGGGGCGGGTCGTCCGGATGCATCGCCATCTTGATGCCGGCTTCTTCGGCCACCGGGACTATGGCCTTGAGAAAGTATTCGAGATTGCCCCACAGCATCTCTTCGCTCACCGACGCATACTCATGGAGCAGGCTCTTGAGCTCCTCGGGCTTGTAGCTGGCGTCCCAACCCGGCAGCGCAATGCCCTTCTCCGGATCAATCCTGGCGACGGCTTGCGCATCAAAGGCCAGCGTAAAGGAGCCGTCGGGCAACTGCCTGGCCATTTCGGTGCGGGTCCAGTCGAATACCGGCATGAAGTTGTAGCAGATGACTTTCACACCCGCGGCCGCACAGTTGCGGATGTTTTGCTGGAAATTGGCGATCAGGCGAACCCGCGAGGGTTTGCCCATCTTGATGTCCTCGTGCACGGGCACGCTTTCCACCACTTCGAACTTCAGGCCCGCATCCTCGATGCGCTTTCGCAGCGTCAGCAATTTTTCCATCGGCCAGACTTCGCCGACCGGCACGTCGTAGACCGCGGAAACGATGCCGTAAATGCCGGGAATCTGGCGGATGTACTCGAGCTTGACCGGGTCGGATTCGCCATACCAGCGGAGGGTCATTTTCATTCGCTCTTGCTCCTTGCCAACTCGAAGACGCCACGCTTTCTGGTCAGAGCACCGTCGCACAAATTGCGTGCCCCGGCCCTGAATGGCGTCTAGTTGGTATCATACGACGATAATGCATCTACCAATTCAGGCGACAGGAAAAACCTTCGACGTCGTGGCGCTGGGCGAAGGCATGGTGGAGTTCAACCAGACCAAGGCAGGCCAGCCCGCCTACCTTCAGGGGTTTGGAGGCGACACCAGCAATGCCGTCATTGCGGCTGCACGCTGCGGTGCGCGCTGCGCTTACCTGTCGCGCGTGGGCCGGGACGCGTCCGGCCAGTCGCTGCTGGCCTTGTGGTCGGGTGAAGGCGTAGACACCGCGGGGATCGAGCTCGATGCCGATCACCCCACCGGCATTTACTTTGTAACCCACGGCGCGAGCGGTCATGCGTTCAGCTACTTGCGTGCCGGCTCGGCTGCCAGCCGGATGACACCGTCGTGGCTGCAAGGCGAGGCGGTAAAGAACATCCTGTTGGCGGGCAAGATCCTGCACGTGTCGGGCATTTCACTGGCCATCTCCAGCAGCGCCTGCGACACCGTTTTCGCCGCCATGCAACTGGCGCACGAAACCTCTACGCTGGTGTCGTTTGATGCCAATCTGCGCTTGAAGCTCTGGCCGCTTGCGCGCGCGCGGGCGTGCATCACCGAAGCGGTTGCCATGAGCGATCTTTTCCTGCCCAGTCTGGATGACGCGGTCAGCCTGTGCGGTCTCGACGAACCGGATCGAATCATCGACTGGGGCCATGCACTCGGCGCCAAGGCAGTGGTGTTGAAACTGGGCAGCGGCGGCACCCTGGTCAGCGACGGGACCCGGCGCGAGCGCATCGCCGGCCACCCGGTGAAACTGATCGACGCCACGGGTGCGGGCGACTGCTTCAGCGGCAACCTGCTGGCCCGCATGGCGCAGGGCGCCAGCCTGTTTGACGCGGCGCGCTATGCCAATGCGGCAGCAGCGCTGGCAATACAGGGCTTCGGTGCCGTCGCACCGCTACCGCGACCGGATGCGCTGAGGGCATTGCTTTAGAGCATCTGTGCATGCGGACTGGGATTCTTCCTTGCGGGATTTCTAGTCCTTCAACGCCCCCATCGTCAATCCCTGCACGATGGATTTGCGCACGAAGAAGGCGAAAATCGAGACCGGCAGGACAATGAGCGTCGCGGCGGCGCCGATGCCGGCCCAGTCGATCTTGCCGTAGGAGATGAAGTTGTACACCGCCACCGGCACGGTCTTGGTCTGCGGCCCGGAGAGGATCAGCGAAAACAGGAACTGGTTCCAGGAGAAGATGAAGGCCATGATCGCCGAGGTGGCGATGCCGTTGCGCATCAGCGGCAGCACAATCTTGATGAAGCTCTGCCAGCGGGAGCAGCCATCGATCATGGCCGCGTCCTCCAGTTCGGAGGGCATGCTTTCGAAGAAAGAGACCATCAGCCAGATCACCATCGGCATGGTGATGATCAGATGGGTAGTGGTCAGCGCCGTATAGCTGTCGATCAGCTTCAGGTAGCGGAAGATGATGTACCAGGGCAGCAGGTAGCTTACGAAGGGCGTCATCCGCGCAATCAGGATCAGAAGACCGATCTTTCCCTGCCGGTACTTGGCGATGGAATACGCTGCCGGCAGTCCCAGCACCAGCGAGATGGCCGTGGCCAGGGTGGCGATAATCAGGCTGTTCATCAGGTA
>JACZJU010000239.1 GCA_014860395.1 Burkholderiales bacterium
CTGTACAAGGAACGCCTGCTCAGCCTGAACGATCAGCGCATCACCAAGGAAGGCGTGGTCGTGATCAAGGCGCAGCAGCACCGCAGCCAGGAAAAGAACAAGGAAGAGGCGCTCGCGCGGCTGCAGGAACTCATCCGCAGCGTCGCCGTAACCCGGAAGAAACGCAGACCGACCAGGCCGACGCGCAGTTCGCAGAGGAAGCGCCTGGACAGCAAGACCAGGCGCGGCGCAATCAAGTCGATGCGCGCCAAGGTCGTGGATTGACGCCGGGCGCGGTTAGGTGAACTGCCTGCGAAAGCGCGCCAGGCCCAGGGCGAACAGCGCGACGCCGATTGCCGCCATCGGCAGCACGGAATCCCACAGCAGGCCGAAGCCGGCGCCGCGCAGCAGAATGCCGTAGGCGATTTCGATGAAATGGCGCAGCGGCGAGAAATACATCAGGCCGCGCAGCCACACGGGCATGCTCTCCATCGGCGTCCACGTGCCCGAGAGCATGACTATGGGCATTACCATGAGCAGCACAACCAGGCCGACCTGCGCCGAATTGCGCGCGAACGTGGCCGCCACCAGGCCGAGTCCGGCATTGGTGAACGCGTAGAGCGCCGCGAGCAGGAAGAACAGCGGCACGCTGCCGACGAAAGGCACGTGGTACAGGGGCATCATGATGCCGAATATCGCCACCGCGGTGCCGCAGAGCATGACCAGCATCATCGACAGCAGCTTGGACAGCATGATCTGCAGCGGCGTCAGCGGCGACACCAGCAGCTGCTCCAGCGTGCCGCGCTCCTTCTCGCGTATCATCGCCGCCGCCGGCAGCAGGATGCAGGCGACGGTGACCATGGTCAGCAGCTCGGATATGGTGTTGAACCACTTGCTGTCCAGCCCCGGGTTGTACCAGACGCGCAGCTCGTTCTTGATCGTCGGCAGCTGCCGCGGGTCGCCGCCGGCGCGGATGATATTGCGCTGCACCCAGGGCTCGGAATAGCGCGCGACGATGCGCGCGGTGTAGCTCGACGCGAGATAGCCGATATTGGCCTGGCTGGTGTCGATCAAGGCCTGCACGTGTGCCGGCTGCTGCCGCCGCAGCGATATTTCGAAATCGGACGGGATGTCGAGGACCATCTGCGCCTCGCCGCGGTCGAGCAGGCGCAGCGCCTCGGTCGGCGAATCGACCTCGCCCGCCAGGCGGAACTGCGGCTCCTGGAAGCTATAGATCAGGTCGCGCGATGCGACGCTGCGGTCGGCATCGTGCACGCGCACCGGTGCGTCGCGCAACTCGTTGCTGGCGCCGCCGGCGGCGATCAGAATGTTCGCGGTGAAGATGTAGACGGTATAGATGAAAAGCGCGCGATCGCGCAGCAGCTGCCGGATCTCCTTCGCCGCCAGCACAGCTATCTGCTGCAGCCAGATGCGAGCCAGCGTCATGGTGCGCGGGGCGGGGCGTTTCATGTGCGGGTCCGTTTGCGGAACAGCAGATAACACATGAAAAACACCGCGCTCGCATAGAGCACGAACACCAGCAGCTGCGGCCACAGCACCTCGAAGCCGACCGCCTTGAGGAACGCGCCCTTGACCATGGCGTTGTAGTACATCGCCGGAAACGCATGCGCGAACGCATAGTTGGCGCCGGCGAGCGCGCTCACCGGCGTGATCAGGCCGGAAAACTGTATCGACACGATGATGGACATCACCAGGGAGATGATCATCGCCGCCTGCTGCGTGCGCACCAGCAGGGAAATCAGGAGCCCCAGGGCGGTGGTGCACAGGATGTAGAGCAGGGTGGCCACGGCGAAGAACACCAGGCTGCCCTTGAACGGCGCGCCGAAATACAGCGTCGCGAGCAGCCACAGGATGACCGCATTGATGCAGGAAATGGCCACGCTGGGCAGCAGCTTGCCGGTGAGGTATTCGGCGCGCGTGATCGTGGACGAACACACGTTGTAGATGGCGCCGGTCTCCTTCTCGCGCACCACCGACAAGGCCATCAACAGCGGCGGCACCAGCATCAGGATCAGCATGATCAGCCCCGGCGCGACCGCCCAGATGCTGCGCACCTCCTGGTTGTAGAGGTAGCGCACGTCGAGCACGACCGGCTGCATCAGCGCGGCGACCCGTTGCGGGGGCAGGCCCAGGCGCCGCGCGAGCTGGCCGGCGCGGATTTCGGCGTTCGCCGCCAGGTTGATCGCTTCGACGTAGGCCTGGATGGTGCGGGTCGAAGTGGTGAAAGTGCCGTCGATCAGGGTCTGTATCCGGGCGGTGCGGCCGCCGCGCAACTGCTCGGCGAAGCGCGGCCCGATGACGATGACCATGCGCAGCTTGCGCCGGGCCAGCAACCGGTCGGCCGCTCCGGCGTCGGGCAGGTAGCCTTTGAAGCTGAAGTAGCGCGACTCGATGAAGTGGTGCGCGTAATCGCGGCTCATCGGCGTGTGGTCTTCGTCGACCACTGCAAAGGCGATGTTCTCGATATCCTGGCTCATGCCGTAGCCGAAGACGAGCATCAGCATCACCGGCAGCAGGAACGCGAGCAGGAAATAGATGCGGTCGCGCAGGATCTCGCGCCATTCCCGCTGCGCCACCGTGAACACGCGCGCGAGATTCATTGCATCGCCTCGCCGCGCTCGAGCCGCGTCACGTAGTGCACGAATACGTCCTCCATCGACAAGGGCCTGCGGCCTATGTGACCGACCGTCATCCCTGCCTGGCTCAGCAACTGGTGCAGGCGCGCGCCAGCGGCGTCCGCATCGGCAGCGAGCAGATGAATGTGCTCGCCAAACAGCGCGGCGTCGGTGAAACCTGAGCCGCGCAGCAGCGCCAGCGCCGGCAGCACCGGGCTGGCGCTGATTTCGAGCAGGCCCCCAGCTTCCTCGGCGACGCGGCGCTTCAGTTCGGCCGGCGCGGCGTCCGCGACGATGCGCCCTGCGTACATCAAGGCCAGCCGGTCGCAGTGTTCGGCTTCCGTCATGTAATGGGTGGTGATGAGGATGGCGACGCCTTCCACGCGCGACAGATGAAACAGGATCTGCCAGAACTGCCGGCGCCCGACCGGATCGACGCCGGAAGTGGGCTCGTCCAGAAACAGCACCTGCGGGCGGTGCACCAGCGCGCAGCCCAGGGCCAGGCGCTGGCGCAGGCCCATCGGCAGGCTGCCCGCCGTTTCGTCTTCGTACCCGGCAAGGCCGCCGTTGGCGATGGTCCAGGCGAGCCGGTCCTCGGTTTCGCGCCGGGTGAGGCCGTAGATCCCGGCGAACAGGCGCACGTTCTCGACCACGGTCAGATCGGTGTAGAGCGAGAACGCCTGCGACACATAGCCGATGCGCTGCTTGATCGCGCGTCCGGCGCGGCGCATGTCGATGCCGCCAACGCTACCCTCGCCCCCGGTCGGCGGGATGATGCCGGTGAGCATTTTGATGCAGGTGGTCTTGCCGGCGCCGTTGGCGCCGAGCAGGCCGAAAATCTCGCCCGGGCGCACGCTGAAGCTGACGCTATCCACTGCGCGAAAGTCGCCGAAGTCGCGGCTCAGATCGCGTGCCTCGATCGCGGCGCCATCGGCTGCTGCAGGCCGCACCGCGGCGAAGCTCTGGCCCGACGCCGGGTCGGCGAACGGCGCCGCGGTTTTCTGGTGCAGTGAAGCGATGAACACGTCCTCGAGTTCGGGCTCGGTGCTCGACATCTCATCCAGTGGAATGTCGTCCAGCAGCGCGCGAATTTCAGCATCGGCAGCCGCCGCGTCCAGGTCCTGGGCGAACACGTGGATCCAGGCGCCCAGCGCCTGCACCTGCGCGAAGCGGGAGGATAGACGCGCGAGCGCCTCGGCCTGGCGCCCGGCGCGCAGCTGCACCGAGACACCGGGCACGCGCCGGCGCAGTTCTTGCGGCCGGCCTTCGGCGAGGACACGGCCGTCGAACATCAGTGCGAGCCGGTGAAAGCGGCTGGCCTCATCCATGTATGCGGTGGACACCAGCGCAGTGGCGCCGCGTTCATGCAGGATTTCCGACAGGATCAGCCAGAAGTCGCGCCGCGACACCGGGTCGACGCCGGTGGTGGGCTCGTCGAGGATGATCAGTTCGGGCTCGTGTATCAGCGTGCACACGAGCGCCAGCTTTTGCTTCATGCCGCCGGACAGATGCTTCATCGGCCGACCGCGGAATTGGGCGAGGCGGGTGATCGCAAGCAGGCGTTCCTTGCGCTCGGCCAGGGCGGCCGCCGGAACCAGCCGCAGCCTGGCGAAGAAATCGATGTTTTCCTCGATCGAGAGCTCGGCGTACAGATTCAGCCCCAGTCCCTGCGGCATGAATCCGAGGCGGTCCTTGACCAGCTCCGCCGCCGCCTCCGAGACCAGGCTGGTGCCGAACACCTCGACGCTGCCGGCATCGAATGAAAGCACGCCCGCAATGGCTTTCATCAGACTGGATTTGCCCGCTCCGTCCGGTCCGATCAGGCCGTAGATTTCGCCGTGCCGTATATCCAGCGTGACGCCCGCGACCGCGCTGCGCCTGCCGTAGCGCTTGACGAATCCGTCTACCCGTACCAGCGGCGGCTCGGCCGCCGCTACCAGCGCGGCCTGGCCCACGCCGCATCCTCCTTCCAGCGGATCATCGCGTCGGCCGGCAGTCCGGGAGTGAGCGTGTGCGCCGGATTCTGGTCGAGATAAAGCCTGACTTCGTACATCAGTTTTACGCGTTCATCCGGCGTCTGTACCTCCTTCGGCGTGAACTCCGCGCGCGAGCCGATGTAGCGCACGGTCGCGGCAAACGGCTGGTCGGGGAAGGCATCGCTGTAGATTTGGGCCGGAAGTCCGCGTCTCACCTTGCCGATTTCCTTTTCGGGCACGAATACCTTGAGGTACAGGCGGTCGAGATCGACGAGCTCGAAGATCGGCGCGCCGGCGGTGATCACTTCGCCGCCGTTGGCGTAACGGCTGGTGATGACACCGGCCGCAGGGCTGGCGAGCGTGAGGTCATCCAGCGCGCTCTGCGCCTCGGCGCTCTTGGCCTGCGCGGTGGCGAGCGTGCCCAGCGCGGCGGCGAGCTCGGCTTCGCTGACCCGGATACGCTGCGGGCCGAGGCGCGCGTCGTTGAGCGCCTGGCGTGCCCGTTCCACGCCGGCCTGCGCCGCATCGCGCTGTTCCTGGTGCGTTTTCAAGGCGAGTTCGGCGCGCTCGACGAATTGCGGCCCGACGAATCTATCGGCTTCGAGCGTCTTCGCCCGGTCGAGGTCGCGTACATCCTGCTTGCGCGCCGCTTCGGCCTGCGCGAACCCGGTCTGGGCTGAAGTGACGCCGGCCTCGGCCGATGCGACTGCGTGGGGAATCTGGCGCTGCAGCAGGGCCAGTGCGGCGCGCGCGGCGTCGGCGCGTGCCTGGGCTGCCGCTATGTCGGCTTGCGCCTGCGCCAGGCGGGCGCGCGTGATGCCGTCATCGAGCCGCACCAGCACCTCGCCCGCCTTTACGCTGTCGCCTTCGCGCACGGCGAGCTCGACGATGCGCCCGGGCGTCTTGCTGGCGATGATGACGGCGTCGCCTTCGATTCTGCCGTTTGCCTGGATCAGGCCCTCGGGTACACCCCGGCGCATTTGCGCCTGCCAAAGCACAAAGCCGGCCGCGCATGCGATGACGGCTGCCAGCAATAGGCGAATGGCGAATTTCTTGTTGATGTTCAAGGTATCCTCGCCCGCATCTTAGCCGACCTCGCCGCTGTCCAGCGTCCGCCCAAGTTTGGCATGACCGACTTGCCTGCGCTTGACGCAGATCAAAATGGCTTGGCAAGCTCCTGGGTAAATGGTGAAATACGGCAGTATAGGGTTTGGCGGCAAACGCAGTATGCAGCACTCTTTGGAAGAGGTGGGCGCATGAGCATCGAAGAACGCATACAGATCCGCGACGCGGATGTCTATGCCGTCAGCGACAAAGGTGATGGAGAACTGAAAAGCGGGTCGACCGAAGAAATCGATGCCGGTCATCATGCTCACCGGCCAGGCGTGGCGCGAGGATGTCATGCGCGGGCTGGCGGGCGGGGCCGATGGCTACATCACCAAGCCCTTCGATCGCGACGTGCTGCTTACCGGCATCAGAGCCGTGCTCGGATTGGGTTAGCCGGCGCGAGCGTGAATTCAACTTAAGGTAAGGAACCTATGATCAGACCAAAGGTTGGCATCCTCGGAGCGATGATCGCGTCGCTCGCGTTGGGTTGGGTGACCGGGGCGCAGGCGTTCGCTGACGCGGAGCGCGGCAAGATGGTGTATGAAACGCGCTGTACCGCCTGCCATGCGAGCAGCGTGCATAACCAGGGCTCGCGCAAAGCAAAGACCTTCGACGCACTGCGCGCGCAGGTGCTGCGCTGGAGCGCCGAGGTGGGTGGCGCCTGGACCGCGGACGAAATCGACGACGTGACCCTGTATCTCAACCAGCGTTATTACCGCTTCCCGTGTCCGCAGACACTGTGCCGGGCCGATCAGGCTTCGGTCGCGCGCTGATTGCGCCTGGCGCCGGCGCCCCCGGCGCGGGCGTCAGCGGTGGACGGCATTAAGAAGAACAGCGAAAATCGGTCTCGCTTCAACCAAACAACAAGGTATTCCCATGGCCCAGATCACCGGCGGCGAGGCTTTCGTGCGCATGCTGCAGCTGCACGGCGTGAAACATATTTTCGGTTTATGCGGCGACACTTCGCTGCCGTTCTACGACGCGATGTGCCGATTGGATCACGGGATGCAGCACATACTTACCCGCGACGAACGCTCCGCGGCCTATATGGCGGATGGCTATGCGCGTGTGTCCGGCCGTGTCGGCGTGTGCGAAGGACCGAGCGGCGGCGGGGCCACCTATATTCTGCCCGGCGTCGTCGAGGCGAACGAGTCCTCCATTCCGGTGCTGTGCTTCACCTCGGACATTTCGGTGTCTGCGCGCGGCAGATATGCGCTCACCGAACTCGACCAGGGTGCCTTGTTCAAGCCCCTGACCAAATGGAACACCGTGCTCGATGCCGGCGCCGATATTCCGCGCGTGCTGCGCAATGCGTTCAACCAGATGACTACGGGCAGGCCCGGCGCGGCGCATATCGGGTTTCCGTACGATGTGCAAAAGCAGATGGTCGACGAGTCCGATGTCTGGGGCGACGCGAGCCTGAATCAATATCCGTCGCGTCGCGCCTGCGCCGATGCTGCGGCGATTGCGGAGGCCGCAAGGTTGTTGGCGAAGGCGGAGCGGCCGCTATTCATCGTCGGCGGCGGCGTGGTGATCTCGGGCGCGGAGCAGGAACTGATCGCATGCGCCGAGCATGTGGGCGCGGCGGTCGCAACCACCATCAGCGGGCAGGGCAGCATCGGCGACGCGCATCCGCTCGCCCTGGGCGTGGTGGGCTCCAACGGCGGCACCCTGCCCACGCGCGCGGTCGTGCAGGCAGCCGATCTGGTGGTGTTCGTGAGCTGCCGCGCCGGGTCGGTCACGACCGAGCGCTGGCGCTATCCGGCACCGGGCAAGGCCAGCGTGATTCAGCTCGACATCGATGCCGGCGTGATCGGGACCAATTATTCGGTGGCGGTAGGCCTGGTGGGCGATGCCAAGCTCACGCTCGCGGCCTTGCGCGACGAACTGCAACAGACCGGGGCGAGTGCGCGCGGCTGGGGGCGGGAGGCGGTGGCAGCGGCGAAGCGGGAGAAATTCTCCGCGTTTCGCGCGCTTGCCGAATCGAACGAGCGCCCGATCCGGCCGGAGCGCGTAGTGGCCGAACTCAATCGCCTGCTGCCGGGCGAAGCCGTCGTGGTCGCCGACCCGGGCACGCCTTGCCCGTATTTTTCCGCGTACTTCGAGAACGCGCTCACCGGACGGCACTTCATCAGCAACCGGGCGCATGGTGCGCTGGGTTATTCCATGGCCGCCGCAGCCGGAGCCTATTTCGGCCGCCCTGGCGCGAAAATCGTTTCCATCATGGGCGACGGCAGTTTCGGTTTCACCGTCGGCGAACTGGAAACCATCTGCCGCCTGAAAATTCCGCTGGCCATGGTGGTAATTTCCAATTCCGCCTATGGCTGGATCAAGGCCGGGCAGAAATCCGGCTTCGGCGAGCGCTATTTCTCGGTGGATTTTTCCCGCACCGACCATGCAGCGGTGGCGAGCGCTTTCGGCGTCAAGAGCTACAGGGTGGAAGACCCAGCGAAACTGGGCGCGACCTTGAGGCTGGCAGTGGAGGCGAACGAACCGGTGCTGGTGGACGTGCTGTGTCAGCCGCTGGAGCAGGCGCGGGCGCCGGTGAGCGAGTGGATCGCCTGATCCGGCCGAGCATATTCGTTTGCGCCGAAGCGGACGGAATACCTTGCGATGCGCCTGCGGCGACGCGATAATCCGGGTGCACCTATCTCTTTCCAACCCTCCTGAGTCCTTACTGACCTCACCATGACCCATATTCCCGCTTCAACCGCACTCTCGCGTTTTCGCGTCCTTGATTTGTCGCGCGTACGCGCCGGCCCGACCTGCGTCAAGCAGCTAGCCGATTTCGGCGCCGACGTGATCAAGATCGAATCACCTCCCGGCGTCGATGCCAACGAAGGCATGGGCGGGCCGCGCGAAGGTCCGGATTTCCAGAATCTGCATCGCAACAAGCGCTCGATGACGCTCAACCTCAAGCTGCCCGAGGGGCGCGAAGTTTTCGCGCGGCTGGCGAAAAACGCCGACGTCGTGGTCGAGAACTATCGTCCCGACGTCAAGTTCCGCCTCGGCGTCGATTATGAGTCGTTGAAGGCGATCAATCCGCGCATCATCCTCGCGAGCATTTCCGGTTTCGGCCAGGACGGGCCTTATGTCGACCGGCCCGGATTCGACCAAATCGCGCAGGGCATGACCGGCCTGATGTCGGTCACCGGCCATCCCGGCCAGGGGCCGATGCGCACCGGTGCGGCGATCGCCGATGTCAGCGCGGGCTTGTACGCCGCGCTCGGCATCCTGACCGCGCTCCTGGAGCGCGAGGCCTCGGGGCAGGGGCAGTGGGTGCAGTCCTCGCTCCTGATGTCGGGCATCGCGCTGCTGGATTTCCAGGCGGCGCGCTATCTGATGAAAGGCGAAGTGCCGCCGCAGGTCGGCAACGACCATCCGACCAGCATGCCGACCTCCGCTTACGCCACCGCCGATGGCCATATCAACATCGGCGCATCGGGCGAAGGCATGTGGGTGCGGCTGTGCAAGGCCATCGAGCGTCCCGAATTGCTTACGCGCAAGGAATTCGAAGGCGGAGAGAATCGCGCCAAGAATCGCATTCCGCTCAACGCCGAGATCAACGCGGCCCTGGCCGGGAAGACCAGTGCGCAGTGGATTGAAATACTGAATGCGGCGGGCGTGCCCTGCGGGCCGATCTACAATATGGACCAGGTGTTTGCCGACCCCCAAGTGCAGCATATTCACGCCGCAGCCAAGGTCAAGCACCCGAAGCTGGGCGACATCCAAGTCATCAATCAGGCAGTCGGACTGTCGCGCACGCCGGCAACGATGGCCAGCGCCACGCCCGAGATCGGCCAGCACACGGACGAGGTCCTGGCCGAGGTCGGCTACAGCGCCGCGGAAATCGCAAGTTTGCGGAAGAATAAGGCTGTTTAAGGGAATGTCATGGCTGAACTGATTACACGCAAGGAAAACGCCGTCGGTTGGGTGATTTTCTCCAACCCGACCAAGTTCAACGCAGTTTCGCAGGACATGTGGACGGCGCTGCCCGGGGCCATCGCCGCGTTCGACGCCGATCCCGAAGTGCGCCTGATCGTGATCACCGGGGACGGCGACAAGGCATTCATCTCCGGCGCCGACATTTCGCAGTTCGAAAAAGCGCGCGGCAGCGCAGAAGCGCAGGCGATCTACAACCAGGCGGTGGTCGATGCGTATGAAGCGCCGGTGCGCTGCAGCAAGCCGGTGATCGCCAAGATTCGCGGAATCTGCATGGGCGGCGGGCTGGGGCTCGCGGCCGCCTGCGATATTCGCTTCGCCGCAGAGGATGCGGTATTTCGCATGCCCGCGGGCCGTCTCGGGCTCGGCTACAACTACACAGGCATCAAGCGCTTTACGCAAATCATCGGGGCGGCGGGCACCTCCGACATTTTCTTTTCCGCGCGAAAGTTCAACGCCACCGATGCGCTGGCCATGGGCTTCGTCAGTCGCGTGCTGCCGCTGGCGGACTTCGACCGCGAAGTCGCAGCTTATTGCGAAATGGTAGCGGAAAATGCGCCGCTCACCCTGGCCGCGGCCAAATTCGCGATCCGGCAGACGGGGCTGGATCCGGAGGTGCGCGATCTCAAACAGACCGCTCGCATGATCGATATTTGCTTCGACAGCGACGACTACCGCGAAGGCCGGCGCGCCTTCATGGAGAAGCGCAAGCCCACGTTCAAAGGGAAATAGCCTCTTGCGGCGCCGTCCGCGCAAGTCCCGCCACCGCAGCGCGAACCATCCCGCCGATTACGGCGATGTCGCCTGGCGGCCATTGCGCGCTGCGCGCGCCAACCGTGTTTTTGGTACGGACGTGAAGCGTGTCCGTACCAAAAACACGGTTATGGGTGAAAACCCGGCGGGCCGGGGTTTGTCTTTATCCAAGATCGTCGATTGTGTGCGGAAGTGCTTTTCATCCGCGCACAATCGATGATCCGCGCGGACGGGCCGCCGTCCGCGCAAGCGCATTCACGGCAGTTTGAAGCGTTCTCCTCCGTCGACCTATGCCGACGAACGACCATTGCGCGCTCTGCGCGCCAACCGTGTATTAGGTACGGACGTGAAGCGTGTCCGTACCTAATACACGGTTATGGTTGAAAACCAAGATGGCTTGAACTGCCTAGCGGCAGACCAGCACAGGGATCTTGCTGTGGATCAGCACCTTGTGCGTTTCGCTGCCCAGTACCAGCGCGGATAGTCCGCGCCGCCCGTGCGAGGCCATGACGATCAGATCGCATTTTTTCTTCTTGGCGGCGGCGATGATGGCTTCGTAAGGGCTGTCGCTCACCGCGTGGAAAACCGCGCAAGGTACTTTCTCCACTTCGGCTTCGACTTCTATCGTGGACAGGTGTTTGCGCGCGTTTTTTTTCCAGATCTCTGCATGATCCTTGGGCGAGGGCAGACGCAGGGTATAACCGTCGCCGATATAGGTCGAGGGGGTGTAATCGGGCGTAGCATAGAAGCCCGTGACCTTGGCCCCCACTGCCTTGGCCAGCGCGATCGCCTGTTTGACGGCTTTGGTCGATAGCTCGGAGCCGTCGGTTGGAATCAGGATGTGTTTGAACATAGCGTCTCCTTTCGCGTGGATCGAAATGCTCTGACGCCTGCGCAATCGGTTCGGCGCGCAGCGCGCGTCAAAGGCTTCCCATCGAGCTTAGGTCACCAAAGGGTTTCCGGTTTGACGAAAATCAACCTGCGGCAATGCGGACGCAGCGCGCCCGGGGGGGGTACTGGTGCCTAGTCATCGGTGACGCTGCGGATGGTGACGCCGCCTGACTTCTCGTCGTGCTCGAGCTTGAGCAGTTTTCTCGCCTCGGCCTCGTCCAGCAACTTGCCGAAGGAACGAAAGCCGTAGAACGCCTCGTTGAAGCCGGGGTTGCGCCGCTTCAGCGCCTGCTTCACCATCGAGCCCCAGATTTTCTCCTCCTCGCCGCGCTCGGCGATGAGCGCCTCAATGGTTTCCATGACGATGTCCAGGGCCTCCTGCTTCTTGTCGTTTTCCTCCTGCGGTGCGGACTTGGCGGGAGCCCCGGCGGCGGCCTTGGGCGCGGACTTCTTGCGCGACTGCTTTTTCGCCTTTTCCCGCGCCAGGTCGTCGTAGTAGATGAACTCGTCGCAGTTGGCGATCAGAAGATCGGAGGTGGAGTTCTTCACGCCCACGCCGATCACGGTTTTGTTGTTCTCGCGCAGCTTCGACACCAGCGGCGAGAAATCCGAGTCGCCGCTGATGATGACGAAGGTGTCGACGTGCGACTTGGTGTAGCACAGGTCCAGCGCATCGACCACCATGCGGATGTCCGCCGAGTTCTTGCCCGACTGGCGCACGTGCGGGATCTCGATCAGTTCGAACGCGGCTTCGTGCATCGGCGCCTTGAACTCGCGGTAGCGCTCCCA
>JACZJU010000240.1 GCA_014860395.1 Burkholderiales bacterium
GGAAGCCGCTCAAGTTCATCAACGAATTGCCGATAACACCGTTATGGGCATGTTTTTGCGCTCGCCAATACGGAGTGTTTATCCATGGATGTCAATTCTGTCAATAACACCTTTGTCACCGCCACGACCCAGGGTCTCCAGCGCGCGCCGGATGCGGGCGAAAGCGGGAAGACGGGGCCGCACCGCGACGGGGATGCGGACGATGGCGGCAGTATCAAAGCCGCGACGTCGCCGGCCGTCCCCAACGTCAACCTGAATGGCCAGAAGATCGGCCAAGTCGTTAACGTTAAGACCTGACCTAACCTATATACCGCATACCCCTTCGCCCCTTGGGGGGGAAGGGGTATAGCCGGGTCAACCCATCAACTCGCGCAGGCTCTGGTTGACTTCGGGGCTGTGGTGGCGCGCGGCCTTGTTGCTCGGGGCCAGGGGCTCGTCGTAGAAGAAATCCGGCAGTTCGTCGTCTTTCTCGGTGAAGCCGGCGGCCTTGTTGAATTCCCACTCCAGCTTCAGCGCCTCGCGCCCCAGCGTCACCATGAACGACTGGTCGAGCTTGGTGCCGTGCGCGTCGTTGAGCGCGTTGACGATGAGCTCGGAACTGACGTTGGTGACCGAGCGCCCGAAGATGCACAGGCCGATGGAATCGACCGCGGCGCAGGCCGTCTGGATGCCGAGGCTGGCCTCGACCAGTTGCGCGGTGGTCTTGTCCTTGCAGTCGAACACCGGCAGGTTGCCCGCGGTGTGGTCGGCGCCCTGCGCCGTGACCATCATGGAAATGCCGGTCACTTCGATCACGCGCGGGTCGTAGGCGCTGATGCTCTGCTTCTTGATCACCGGGATGCGCGCGACCTTGTAGTGCGCGCCGGCGCGCGCCGCGCCCTGCGCGAATATGCGGCCGCGCTCGTTGCCCTTGCGGATGTCGTTCAGCGCCGTGTGCATGAAGTCCTCGTCGCCGAACTTGCCCAGGCCCGCTTCCATCAGCACGGCGAGCGTGGCGCCGGCCTCGATGGTGTCGATGCCCAGATCGTTGGCGACGGCGTTGACCCGCGCCACCTGATCCGGATGCGTGAGACCGCAGTTGCTGCCCATCAGGCCCAGGGTCTCGTATTCCAGCGGCGACACCAGCTCCTTGCCCTTCTCGTCGACGTAGACGTTGCTGCATTCGATCATGCAGCCGGGCATGCAGGCGTGCGAGATGTGCCCGCCGCGGCTGGAGTTCAGTTCGCGGATGAAGTCGCCGCCGAGCTGCAGCGGACCTTCGGAGGCCTCGACCAGGCGGCCGTTGCTGAAGTTGCGCACCGGCAGCCCGCCGATGCGGTTGGTGATGTCGCCCATCATCGCCGTGCCCGTGGTCTTGAAGGTGTTGATCGCCGGCTCCTTCGACAAGCGCGCGCCGTATTCGCGGATCGCGCCCATGACTTTCTTGCGGTCGTGGAAGGTCGGCATTTTGTGCACGTCGATGACGATGGCCTTGATTTTCTTCGAGCCCATGACCGCGCCCACGCCGCCGCGCGCCGACAGCCGCGAGGGCCGTCCGTCGGTGTCGGTGAAAGCGATGCCCGCCATCAGGCCCAGGTACTCGCCCACCGGGCCGCACAGCGCGAAGGCGATCTTCTTGCCGTATTTCTCGAACAGCAGCTCGGCAGCCTCGTTGTTGCCCTTGCCCATATAGGGTTCGGCGGTCTCATAGGTGATCGCGCCCTCTTTGGTGATGCGGATCACGACCCAGTCTTTCGATGCACCATAGAGCGTAAACCCGGCCATCTCGAGCTGACCCATGGCAAAGCCGAAGGTGCCGCCCGAATTCGCCTCCTTGATGCCGCCGGTGAGCGGGCTCTTGCAGCCTACGGAGAGGCGATTGGCGTTGGAGAAGTTGGTGCCCGCGAACGGCCCGGCAGAGAAAATCAGCGGATTGTCCGGCGACAGCGGGTCGACTTTGGCCACGCCCAACTCAAGCAGGGTCTTGGCGATGAAGTACCGGCCGGCGCGGATGACGTCCTCGCCGTTCAGTTCGTCCGTCTTGACCGAGCGGTCGCCGAGATTGATGTGCAGGTATTTGCGCATGTCGATGTCACCCCGTGTAGATGGAAAATTGCGATTGCGATGCAGGGTCGATTCTACTCTTTTAGACCCCGCCTCGTCCCGCCCGCGCTGCTGCAAACCCTGATATCAGTGTGGACATCGCCTCGGCGCCGGCAGCGCGCTTGGCTCACAGCTTCGTGCGAAACGCCTTGCCGATCAGCTCCAGCGCTGCCGGGCTGTCCCATTGCATCGAGCCGCGAATTTTCTTGACCACGCGGCCCTGCGCGTCGACCAGGACGGTCAGTGGGATGGTGTTGGCGCCGAGCATGGATTCGAGCAGCAGGTTGCGGTCGTGGTAGTTGTCGAACGTGACCCCGGCCTTGCGCAGGAATTCAGCGGCCAAGTTGGCGTAGTCATCGGTGGAAACACCGATGATATTGAATTGCTTGCCGTTGAAACGGCGCGAAAGCCGCTCGAGCGAACCCATTTCCGCGCGGCAGGGCCGGCACCAGCTGGCCCAGACGTTGATGATCAGCGGCTTGCCGCGCAACTCGGACAGCTTGCGGTAGTCGCCGTGGAACCCGTACAGCGGCGCTTCGCGCAGCATGCCGCCTTCGTCGACCTCGCCCGGCATTTTGGCGAATGCCGACGCCGATAGCGCCGATAGGCAGAACACGATCAGGAAGATTGTTTTCATCATGGCCGATTTTCGCACAGCCGGGCCACGTTTTCACCCCGCGCGGCGGCGCGCCGGGTGTCTCGCGGGATGAATGTCAACAGACCCTAGGGATTGCGCGATTGCGGCGGCGTCCAGAGCGTGAACCTGAACACCGTTTGTTTTCCAGGTTCGCTCTCGGCCCAGATTCTGCCACCATGGCGCATGACTATGCGATGCACGATGCTCAAGCCGATCCCGGTACCTTCGAATTCGTCGGCGCGGTGCAGGCGCTGAAATGCCTTGAACAGCTTGTCGGCATAGCGCATGTCGAAGCCGGCACCGTTGTCCCTGACGAAGTAGCTGGTTTCGCCGTTGCGTTCCTCGCTTCCCACCACGATGCGGGCGGCGTCGGCGCGCGAGGTGAATTTCCACGCGTTCCCGATGAGATTCTCCAGGATGATCTTGACCAGATTCGGGTCGCCGTTGGCGCGCATGTTCGGCTGCACCGCAAACTCGACCCGGCGACCGGGTTGCGCTTCGGACAGCGCTGCCGCCACGCCTCGGGCCATTTCCGTCAGGTCGAAATCGCGCCGTCTCATCTCGACGCGCGCAATTCGCGTCATTTGCAGCAGATCATCGATGATCATGCCCATGCGCATCGCGGCGGCGTTGATCCGATCCAGACGCTGCGCCGATTCCTCATCGAGCTTGTCCCGGCTCTCGCGCAGGAGAAGCGTGCTGTAGCCTGAAATGCCGCGCAGCGGGGAGCGCAGATCGTGGGCAACGGAATAGGTAAAGGATTCCAGCCCCTCGTTGGCGGCAGCCAGTTCCTGGTTCGCGCGTGCGAGCAGTTGCGCGGTTTCGACAATCTGGGCTTGCATTTTCCACTGGCGATAAAAAACGAAACCAAGCAGCACGACCAAGACAATCGCTGCCGTCGCGACCGCGAATATCAATCTCGCGAAATACCACCATTCAGTCAATACGAGCGCCTCTGAATGGCTCACGTTGACCACCAGCGGATAGCCGCGAACGGTGTGCATGGCCATGAGTTCTGGCGCGGTGTCGGCGTCGACGGTCCTGGTTTGAAGCGTGCCCTGCTCGGCTCGCGCCATCGTCTCCTGGAAGAAGCGCCGAATTGCCGGGCTTTGCCCCGACACGCCCTCGCCCTCGGGCTGCGGCTGCCGCGCGAGCAAAACACCGTCGCGTCGGTAAAGCGCTATTGAGGTGCCGTCGTCGGGCAAGACTGCGTCGAACGCCTTCTCGAACCGGTTCCTCGAGATGCTGGCCAACGCCAAGCCGAGGAACGCGCCGTCCGAACCGCTGACCCGGCGCACAAAAAAGATCGTCTCCTGCCCGGTCAGCCTGTTTTTCAACGGCGCTGAGATAACGTAGCTGATGCCCGGATTTTCACGCAGGGTGACGAAATATTCGCGGTCAGACAGGTCCATCCGCACCGGGGGCCAGGTGCGCGAGGTGTTGAGGAGCACCCCATTCGCATCGACGAACAGCAATGAATCGATCTCCGACGAAAGGATGATCCTGTCCCGCAGCACATCATGCATGGCCCTTGTCCCGGCATGACGCCGGAAATCCTCCGGCGTACGCACCCCGCTACGGGAGAGCTGCTCTTCGAGCGACGAGACAAGAAGGTCCGCGCGAAACATTAGCCGTTGCGTGGATTCGGCGACGGTCAGGCTGAGCCGCGCCAGATTGTGCAGCTCGTTCGACAATGTCTTGTCGCGCAGGGCCAAACTCGCCAGGCCGGCGAAAGCGACCAGTCCAAAGACGAGCAGCACGACGATAGCGCCCACCCAGAACAGCGGGATTCGGGTTGCGCTGCGCATGGGCTGCACCTACTCTATCGTTCCCGCCCGGTCGCAAGGCATGCATGCCCGACGATGCTGCGCGGCAGACCGCCGACATCAATGCCACTACCCTTCAATTTACGCTCCTGAGCAGGCGGAAAGCGCCATTGCGAACCTCAACGAACACGGACTGCTGGATCAACTGCCCCGTCTGATCGAAGTATAGCTCGCCTCTGGTCCCGAAGAGCGTCCCCCTCCAATTCGCGATGCAATCGCGCAGGCGCGCCCGACCGGACCCGGCGCGCATCAGGCAGGGTGCGGCGATGTCCCGAATGGCGCGATACTCCCAGGCGGCGAGCACGGGGCGGGGCGGTTCGAGCTGGCCGGCGAATTCCTTTCGGTAAAGATCCGCCCAGGCTCGCGCCTCGGCATCCACTTCCTCGCTGAAAAAGGTCGTCAGGACAGCGCCCTCGGCGGCCATGGGCGCAGACGATATGAGCGCTTCGTTGGCAAGCCCGCCCGTGCCCACGAAGCGCGCTTTAATCCCGAGAGCGCGCGCCTGGTTCATGATCTCCGGCGCGGCGGGGATAGTCCCGAACAGGGCAATTGCGTCGGGGTTGGCGGCCCGAATACGAGCGAGCAGCTCGGAGAAATCCCTGTCGGCAGCCTGATACGACTGCACCTCCACGGGTTTTACGCCCGCGCGGGCAAGCGCGGCGACAAAGACGCGCCGATTGGCGACACCATAGTCGTTGGAATCGTAGATCACGGCAATGCGCTTCATGCCGAGGTTCCCGGTAACGATGCGCACCAGATCTTCGGTCATGGTAGCGTCCGTCTGAATCACGCGAAACGTCCACCTGTTCTGCGCGCCGGTAATCTGTGGATGGGTCGCTCCGACCACGATATACGGAATGCCCGCCTGCTCGGCGATACTCATGTTGGCGAGGACCTGGGAGCTTCCCCAGCCCCCGACGATCAGGTCGACATTCGCGTCCACCAGGCGCCGCATCGCTATCACCGAGCGCGCCGGGCTGCTCGCATCGTCGACGACGACCAGCTTGATATTGCGGCCACGGATCCCGCCGGCGGCGTTGATCTCGCTCACGGCCATTTCCGCGCCCCGGGCTATGCCCAGGCCGTAAGACGCGGCCGGGCCTGACAAGCCCGCGATTACGCCCAGAGTGATATCCGCGGCCTGCGCTGTCGCAGGCGAGCCGAGCGCACAGACGCAGCCGGCAGCGGCAGCCAGAACCCTCCCGGCTCTTCCGAGCTGCGCCAGCGCTGCAAAGATGCGGAAAAATCTCTCCATCGGGCCTGTGCGGGTTGCTCCAGTCAAGTTTTTTCCGGCGCCGCCTGCGCAGCAACGCGCGAGCCGGTGGCCGCAGACCCGCTAAATCCGGCTTGCGGGTCGGCTGGTCGTGGCGATGCGACGACCCGGCGAATTGACAAACGAATTGACGACCTCTTTCAGAAGGGGCAGGGCATGCTCCACGACATTGATGTCCGATGCGTCGTCGGTACGCTTGCCCCCATGAAAGAGGTTTTTTCCTATCGTATAGAGCAGCGCGAGGATTTCCTTGGCCAGCCTGTCCGCAGCGTCACTGGTGCGCTCGCCGTTGAGGTAGGCGTAATACAAAGCATGGTCGATCGGACTCCAAACCGGATCGGTCGCCCCGACCGTCCTGCCGATGTTCAACACGCCGTTCAATCGCTGGCCCCTGGAGTCCACGGTCAGTTCCTGCCCCTGAAAGCGCGGCAACCGGTTGACGAAAAACCGCGTGCATCGGTGCAGAACCAGGCTTTCCTTGAGCTGCGGCGAAAAGAACTTGAAGACGGCATTGAGCTGCTCGTCTTCCTCGGGCTTGCGCACCCTGGGCATGGAAAAGCCGTTGACATCCTCCAGCTGTAGCCTTCCCTCCGAGCGCAAAAGCTCCGGGCCGTGACCCTGCTCGTGCGCGACCGTGATGCAGATGTTGTTGAAGCTGACCCAGTAGCACATGTACTGTTCGATCGGCTCCATTTCGCTCGACCGGCCCTGTTCGACCAGCCTCACCATCGAAAACGCCAGTTGAAACTGCCAAGCCCTGTATGTCCTAGACGACGACACCATGCCTGGCTCCATGTAAGACAGATTTGTGGCAGAAGGCCGAGAGGGAGGGGACGATTGCAGAATTCGGTTTCATGTTCTCGATGCACCAAAGCAGCTTGCCTCCGATACCGCAGGACGGCCGACGCGCTGCATGACGAAATCTCCCCTTGCGGGTTGCTCAAAATTGGGGCGGCATTGCGAATCGGCTTGATGCGGAATGACGGTGTTTCACCGGCAACCCCGCCGCCATGTGCTCCTCTTGAGCGTTTAGGCCGGTGGCTTTGCGCAGCCACCTTTCAGTGGCTTTGCCCTTCGGATTCATTGAGCCCTGTCGCAGAATTGAAGTCAATAGGCCAAATGGCTAGTTTGCAGAATTTGACATTTTGTAAATTGCGCTCAGAGGCTTGTGGCCAGCGTGCTTGAAGTTTGCGCTGTCCGGGCGCCATGGTGACCGGCAGGTTTCCGAACGCAGAATTACCCGCCCGCGGGAACCTCAGGTGCAGCGACGCGATCACCAAAAAGAAAAGGGCCCGACGGGCCCCGTAATTCTAATTGTGCCGATTACGCGCGCGGGACCCGCGCAGGCCACTCGAATGTTCGCCGCGCCACGCCGTACAAAACCCAGAGCAGCAATAGCGGCAGCAGCAGCGTCTGCAGCAGGAAAATCACCATGAGCTTGATGATGTGCTCTATCGCCCG